>JAITEG010000095.1 GCA_031282145.1 Spirochaetaceae bacterium
CCCGCCCGCTTTATGGGCCTTATACGCCGGGCCTTTGAAAAAACCGGAAAGAAGGTGGCGGTTCTCGTCGACGAATACGACAAGCCCCTGCTGGAGACCATGGACAATCCGGAACTGAACGAAGAACTCCGCAAGGGTCTTAAGGCCTTTTACGGGGTGCTCAAGACCGCCGATCCCTGGCTCCGTTTTGCTTTCCTCACCGGGGTTACCAAATTTTCCCAGGTCACCGTGTTCAGCGATCTCAATCAATTAAGGGACATCAGCCTGGACCGGGACTATGCCGCTGTCTGCGGGATAACCGAAGCAGAACTCGCCGGGAACTTTGAGAATGAAATCCGTATTTTGGCCGAAGACAACAGGATGAGTTATGAGGAAGCCCTGGCCGAGACCCGGAAACGCTACAATGGCTACCATTTTGCCCGGGACAGCGAGGGGGTCTTTAACCCCTTTAGCATATTGAATACCCTTGCCAGCAGGGATTTCCGGTACTACTGGTTTCAGACGGGGACGCCCACGTTCCTGATCAAGCTGCTGCAAGGGGCCGATTTTGACATCCGGGATTTTGCCGGAAAGATTACCATTGACCCTGAATCGATCAACGATTACAGGATTCAGGGGGGGAACCCCGTGCCCCATACTCTACCAGAGCGGTTATCTTACCATTACCGGCTATGATGGGGAAACGAATCTATTCAATCTTGGGTTTCCCAATGAGGAAGTGGAATACGGATTTCTAAATGCCCTGCTGCCCTATTACGGACCCGGCCCTGCGAAGCAGGATTTTTACATAGGGAAGTTTTATGCCGATCTGCGGGCGGGGGATACGGACGGATTTATGACCCGGTTGAGGGCGTTCTTTTCCGGCATACCTTACGATCTGCATGAACAAACCGAACGGTATTACCAGACGGTATTCTTTCTGGTGTTCCGGCTCCTGGGACAGTTTGCCGCTGCGGAGGAACGAAGTGCCGCGGGCCGTGCGGATGCGGTGGTAACAACGAAGGACACGGTCTACGTGTTTGAGTTTAAGCTGGCAGGGAACGGTACGGTAGACGAAGCCTTACGGCAGATAGATGACAAAGGCTACCTTATCCCCTGGACCGCCGGGGGGAAGAAGCTCGTCAAGGTGGGGGCGGTGTTCGATCCCGCTGCCCGGACCCTGGGGGAGTGGAAGGTGATAAACCTCTAAGACTTCACAGATGGACATGGATAGGCCCCGCTTTTGTTGTGGAAACCCCGGGGCGGATATGGTACAACGGATACATGGGAACGGAAGCTGATTCCTTGCTGGGGGCGCTGGAATCTTCCCGGTACTGTACCGCCCTTACCGGGGCGGGGATCAGCACCCTCTCGGGGATCCCCGATTTCCGGGGCCCCCGGCCGGCGTTCCTCTTTCCCGAAGAGGTCTTTAGCTTTGATCGCTTTGAAGGGGATCCCGCTTTTTTTTACAAGACCGCGGGTCCTTTTGTGTATCAACTCCACAAAAAGGAGCCCTCCGTGGTTCACCGGGTTTTGGCGGGCCTGGAAAAGCGGGGTCCGGTCCGGGCGGTGATAACCCAGAATATCGACATGCTCCACCAGAAGGCGGGAAGCGCCAGGGTGATAGAACTTCACGGTTCCCCCCGGTTCCACTACTGCCTGCGCTGTCCCGGCATCAGAATGGGGTATGGGGAAGCGGCGGAAGCCCTGGAAGCCGGCAGGCTGCCCCAATGCCCCCGGTGCGGTGCGGTCCTGAAGCCGGCCCTTACTTTTTACGGGGAGCCCCTGCCCCTGGAGGCCCGGCGGCAGGCGGAGGAGGAGCTTTACAAGACGGATCTGCTGCTGGTCCTGGGAACCGGCCTTTCGGTGTTTCCCGCGGCGGAGCTGCCCCGGGCGGCGCTCCGCCGGGGCGGCCGGATCGTCATCGTTAACCGGCAGGATACCCCCCTGGACGGGGAGGCCTTCCTGCGGTTCCGGGAACTGGAAGGGGTCTTTTCCCCACTGGAAACCATGCTCCGCCGCCGCCGGGATCCCCGCCTGCGCGGGGATGAGTGGAGAACATGTGGGAATGTCTGAAATAAAAAAATCCCGCGGATGCGGGATTTTTTATAACCACCAGGGATTATTATGAACCGTATACGCTGCTGTTTTTTGCCGTTTGGGATGCAATTCTGTTAGATGCTTTTTGGTATTTGGTCCAATTGTTGCTTGCAAACCGGCCTTTTGTAGCACCTTTCCCACTTGCAAGGCGGATATCGGAGTGAATATTTGCTTTCACCCAAATATTGCCAAAAAAAGCATCCGTCAAGACGGTATCTAGAGTAGTGTCTGTTTGGGCGGATAACCAGTCGATATGCATAGAAAATGTATTATTACCGCGTGACTGTACCCCAGTATAAGTTGTTCCCGATTCCACAATTATTTTGGTATCACCAAGAACAAGGTTGTAAGCATTACCAATAACAGTTTCAATCATATCAAGTTTTGTACTCGGAGCGGAGGCCGTCCTGTCCTCAATGGTCACAGTATGTCCGTTGATATTGTTAAGTGTGCGAACTTGCCATTGTTTGCACATGCAATCAACACTATCACAGCATGGCATGTTTTGGTGTGTTGTTCCGTTCGGGCATTCGCATTTTTTTGTTGTGTCGTTATCGCATGTGGCAAGGGCGATGGCCCCGGCGATTACCGCGACCGCCTTTATGCCCAGCAGGCCGCCGGCCCAAATCTTTTCTTTCTCTTTATTTATTTATTTGTTTGTTTGTTTGTTTGTTTGTTTGTTTGTTTGTCATTTGCCGATTCCTTTTGTTAAGCATTTTTTGTTCTTTCCCGCCTTAACCTTAGTTATGATGCCGGAATTATAACATAAAAAAATCTATTTTGTCAAGGAACCGCATTGCGCCGCAATTTTTCTAAGTGAAAAGGGGGCGTGCGCCAAAATAAATATCTAGCCCAAATTATACTGGTCCTACCTGAACACAAGGGAGACCACATGGGGTTAGACATGAA
>JAITEG010000115.1 GCA_031282145.1 Spirochaetaceae bacterium
GATAATAAGGATGATACCCGGCCTCTCATTTATTTTATTGGGATCTGTTATAGCTTTGGTTGAGGTCTCCGCCAAATGTGCGAATGAAGAAGCTTTGGCCGCTAGTTCCCCTGCTTTCAGTTTTGCTTTTATAAGTCCTTTGCGGCAGATTAAAAGCTTATTTTAAGAAATGGCAATGGTTTTATATTGAGATCATTTTCAAGTTTCTGAATATTCAGGCCATTCAAGACATCCTGCTCCCCAAGACCGGGTGATGTTCTATGCGTTTATCCCGGCAGCCGGTTACTTAGCAACCTCGTCCGGGGTTGCTTCCCAGAGGGCCGTGAGATTTAAACTGAAGGGCGGCAGTATGGATGCCTGAATAACGGCGTCCTTTTTGTAGGCCGAGGAAATGTAGCGGCCATTCTGGAGGACATGGACCTGCGCTTTCTTTTGTTCCGGGTCCAGTACCCAGTACTCCCGCACACCGGCGGTGAGATAACTTTCAAATTTCAGAAACATCAGTTTTTGGGTATTGGAAGGGGAGAGGATCTCCACCACCAAATCGGGGGGGCCGTCAACGGAACCCTTGGAAAGTTTGGATTTATCGCAGACCACCAGTATGTCCGGCTGAACCACCGTGTCATCGGAATGATCCTCCTCGGGGAAGAGCCGGACATCCAGGGGGGATGAAAACACTTCACAGGGTTTACCGTCGAGAAAAGCATCAAGTTTTACGAGGATTTTTCGAAGTATAGCCTGGTGCTCCACGGTGGGGGAGGCCATCATAAAGGCTTCGCCGTTGATGATCTCGTACCGTTCGGGACCTTCCCAGTCAAGGTAGTCCGCGTAAGTGAAATGACGGTGTTCATTCAATGAGCGTACAGGATCAGACATATCACATACTATAACCCTTGGGTGAAGGGTTTGCAAGAACACAGAACAGGGCCGCGGGTAATTCCCTACCGGAAGCTCACCAGGATCGTCTTAATCTCAAAGCCCCTAAAGTCCAGGGTCAGGGTTTTCCCCGAAACCTCAAGGTCCCGGGGGTTTCCTTCCAGCATATCCGTGACAAAAGCGGAGGCGAGTTCCCGGGCAAAGTGAAGGGTTGTTTCGGCCCGGCCTCCCAGGCTTTCGTAGAGCCGTATGACGATGCTCCGCGCCCGGGCGGCGTCTTCCGGGGCTTTAACGCTTTCCACAATCACCGCCTTTCCGTCCACGGTAAAGAAGGAATAATCCTTAGGCCCCGCTCCACAGGCCCGGGCGGTAACATCCGCCGAAATTTCCGGTACTACCGGGACGTTCAGCTCGTATCCCGCCCGGACTATTCCCGCTTCCCCAAAGGACCCGGCAAAGGGCAGCAGAGAATAGGTAAAACGCTGTTCCCCCCTATCGGCCTCGCCGTCCGGGGCGGTGGGGGAACGCAGCAGGGTGAGCCCTATATGGCCCCCGGCCGCGTTATGGCCGTATTTGCCGTTGTTAAGCAGGGCGATCCCCCCTCCTTCTTCTTCCAGGGCGATCCACTTGTGGGCGCATATTTCAAACTTGGCCCGGTCCTGGGGAAGGTTTCGGTGGGTGTTCCGCAGCAGATGGCCGTATTGAACCTCACAGCGGACCTGGACCGCGTCGATGGCGGTATCAAAACCGGCCTTGAGGAGCCGGTGTTCCTCCTGCCAGTCGATCTTGGTTTCAAAGTCAATCCGGGGATTCCGGGCATAAAACACCGTATCCTGGACCAGGGTAGAAGAACGGCCGATGGCGTAAGTCCGGCGGAGGCGGAAACATTCAGGACCATCGGCGGCCACCTCGGTGGAAAGGAGCCGGTCTTCATCCTCCCGGAACCGGGTCCAGTCGGCGTCGATATCCCAGGCGTCCCAGAGAACCGGCAGGTCCTGGGCGCCGATGAGGCGGTTGAATTTTCCCCCGGGGGCAACCATTTCCCGGTTCCGGCGGCGGTCGAAAAGGCCCGTGATGCGGCCCGCGTCGTCAAACCGGATCCGGTAGCAGGGAGTTTCCAGGGTTTCGCCGGTAAAGGCAAAGGGGGAGGGGGATGCTTCCCCGGTTTCCCCGGCCAGATAAAAATGGGCCCACCCCAGGGGGGGAAGGGTGGGGGCGGCGATGAGTTTTTCCCTGCCGTCCAGGTCCCGGTAGACCTGCACCGGATAGACCGCGGCCGAAGAGGTCCCCTTAAGGACTACGTTCTTACCGGGGGAGGGAAGGGAGAGTACCACCGGATCCCCCCGCTCCCAGGAGAGGTCGTTGAACAGCAGCATACCGCCCGCGAGGGGGGCAAGGATCTGCTGCCGTAACGTTCCGGTAAGGTCCGCGAGGCCCTTTTCCAGGGTTTCATACTCCCTTTCCGCTTCCACATACACCCGGTGAATGGAAGAACCGGGGATAATGTCGTGGAATTGATGGGTGAGTAAATTTTTCCAAAAGCCAAGCAGGACCGGAGCGGGGTAGGAAGCCCAGCCCTCCTGGGCCGCGATGGTGAAAAGCAGTTCCGTATGCCGCAGGCCGAATTCCAGGCGGCGGTTATAGGCTTTGGTTTTAGCCTGGGTGGTATAGGTTCCCCGGTGCAGTTCCAGGTACAATTCCCCCCGCCATTCAGGCCATTCGGCGGAACCGCTGAAAATCGCGTCCAGGGCGGCGGAAACCTTTTTCCAGGCCGCTTTTGGGGCCCCTTCCAGGTCGGCAAGCCGCCGGGCCATTTCCAGATCCCCCCGGATCGTACCGCCGCCGCCGTCACCTTCGCCCACGGCGTTGATCGCGGCGGATTGAATCTCCTTATGCTGGATTTCCCCCCACAATTCGGCGAGGCTCCCGGGGTTTACCCTGCCGTTATACCCGTAGGCCCGGGAGGAAAGGTAATGGGTTTTGACGGCGCTTCCGTCTATGCCCCGCCAGATAAAGGTATCGTAGGGGAAGCGGGTGGTATCGTTCCAGCTTATTTTGCTGGTTACAAAATAGTTTATCCCGCAGCCCGAGAGGATCTGGGGCAGGGCGGCGGCGTAACCGAACACATCGGGTAGCCAGAGGGTGTCGCTGTCATATCCCAGCATGGCCTTGTTCGCCGCCTTGCCCACCAGGAACTGCCGTATCAGGGATTCGCCCCCGGTGATATTACAATCCGCCTCCACCCACATCCCGCCGTTGGGTTCCCAATTTCCCTTTTGATAGGCTTCCTTCACCGCGGCAAAGATATCGGGGTATTCGTTTTTCACGATTTCAAGCTGGGCAGGCTGGGACTGGAGGAAAACAAATTCCGGGTACTCTTCGGCGAACCGGACCATATTGATATAGGTCCTGGCCGCCTTCCGTTCGGTTTCCCCGATATGCCAGAGCCAGGCGTGGTCTATGTGGGCATGCCCCACCAGATGAATCTCCGGTACGGTGGACCCGTTTTTTGCCTCCAAAAGGGGCCTCACGGCTTGGGCGGCCTTTTCCGCCGCTTCCTCCAGGTCCTCTCCCTGGGCGCTAAAGGGAATCTCCCCCAGGGCATCGTAGAGCCCCTTGAGGATCCGGGCCTTGCGTAATGAATTACCATCCAAAACACCGGCAAGCTCAAAAAGGCATTTGACGTCATAATACAGAGAATAGACGGGCTCTATCCGTTCCACCAAGGAACCGCCCTCAAAGGTGTTGGGATAGTCCGGAATCTGCATCCCCAGGGTAAGCATGATCCGGCTGCCCTCGTCGGGGTGACAGCCCGGATAGGGATGACCGGCGTAGGCTTCCACGTGGAGGGTATGCTCCCGGCCGTCGTCCGCAACTTTTATCTTTTTATGAAAGGGATTAAAGGCGCCCCGGGGTTTTCCGTCGATAAACACCAGGGAATCGGCATTGGGTACTACCCGGAGGAACAGGGGATGCGCCCCCTCCCCCCTCTCGGGAGCGTGGAAGGATGCCTTGAACCAGGAACAATGCCAGGGCTTGCCATACCGGTAGGGAGCGCTTATTTTTTCCCATGCCGCCGGTTCCGGCGGGCCGCGGAAGGTTTCATCCGTTTCAAAGGTTTCAAACTGCAGAGCCGCGATTTCCCGGTACCGGTTCATTTTCAGAAACCCCAAATATTGCTTTATCCTCGGTTCTATCTTGGGTGTTAACATACATACTCCTTCCGCTTAGTATACCATAAAGGATCTTTAAAATTAAGCTGAGTTTATGCGGTTATCCCCTAAAGGGGAACTTTTGGGCCCAAATCGCTGAAGCGGTAAAAGCGCAGATCCAAGTCCTTCATGATTTTGAAGAGGTATTCCAGCCGGGCCGGTTTAATGCCCCATTGGGCGGTATCGGCAATATCATGGGTGGTAAAGGGGGCGATGTGATCTTGTCCCAGAAATTTAGTGGTAAACAGCATGAGGAACAGGGCCTGTTCAAACTGGTCATCCTCTTTAAAGAGAATGTTATCGATAGCCTTTGAGGCAATATACCCCTCGATTTTTTCTTTCCGGTATATATGAAAACGCACCCCATATCCCCGCTGCAGGCCGAAAAAGGGGGCCAGGGCCTCGATCATCCAGGGCTCCGAAAGACCGTAGGGATAGGCAAAGGCGTCCAGCGGGACCCCCGCGTTCCTGAACTCATCAAGCCCCGAAAGGGTCTCGGAGCGAAACACCGGTTCCGAAACCTTGGTCAGATTGAGATGATGCCGGGTATGGTACCCGATATCGTGACCCCGGCGCCGGGCTTCAAGACAGAAGGGGCCCATTTCCCCCTGAATAAAAAAGGTTATTTTCGCCCCGTACTGTTCAAAGAGGTCGAAATACCTTTCCCAATGGTCCTGGTAGTCGTCATCCAGGGAAAGTAATATCCCCGCGTTATCCTTCTCCGCCATCCAAAGAAAAGAGTCCTCCCGCCGTTCATTCCGGGCGGGATCTTCCACGGAAAAGGCCACCAGAAATCCTCCCCCGCCCTGGGGCGCCGCGTTCCGCAGGTCATAAACCACCCGGAACCGGTTTAGTTCCCCCACCACCCTGATGTCCTCCTCCGAATCGGCGGTATAGGACTTGATTATGTCCGGAGAGTTGGCTTTGACCTTTTTCACCGCCTCATCAATCGGTATAATCGGCTCGGGTTCCAGAATCACCGACTGGGGGAACACCGCCGGGGGCCGGGGTTTTTCCGGGGGGCCGGGGATTACGGGCACGGCTGCCGGAGGGCCCCGGGTGGTACAAGAAACCAGGGCTATGAACATCAACAACCACAAAAAAGTCCGCCGGCAGGCGGTTCTCAGCTTTATTGTTTTTTGATATATTATCATAATTAATAACAATTATAGTACAAAATCCTTATCTTTTGGGGGTAAGCGGTGAAAACATTGGATCAACTCTTTGATACCCTTAAAAAAGCCCAGGAGTCATTGGCCCTGGAGGACCGGCAAAAAAAAGACGCCGCCCTCAGGTCCGCGGCGGAGTGCATCCATGCCCGCCGGGGGGAGATCCTTCGCGCCAACCGGGCCGATGTGGAAAAGGCCCGTGCCGGGGGTATGAAGGAAGCCCTGGTGGACCGGCTTTTCCTCAACGAAAAACGGATCGATGATATGATTGAAGGGATCAACACGGTGACCGGTGAGGAAGATCCCATCGGCAGGGTCCGGGCGGGGTGGACCTTACCCAATGGGCTTGTGGTGGAGCAGATCACCGTGCCCCTGGGGGTGGCCGCGATCATCTACGAGTCCCGCCCCAATGTTACCGTTGACGCCGCGAGCCTGGCCTATAAGGCGGGGAACGCGATCCTCCTCCGGGGTTCCCATGCGGCCCTGGAATCGAACCGGGCCCTGGTGGAGGCCCTCAAGGCGGGTCTGGAAGCCGGAGGGGGCTTCCCGGACGCGGTAGCCCTGGCGGATTCGGGGAACCGGGAGGAGGTGGACCGGATTCTCACGGCCCGGGGCCGGCTGGATGTGATTATCCCCCGGGGAGGAAAGGAGTTGATCCGCCATGTGGTGGAGCATGCCCGCCTCCCGGTGATCGAGACCGGGGAGGGAAACTGCCACATCTATGTGGAACCCAGCGCCGATATGGAGCGGGCGGTGGATATCATCGAGAACGCCAAACTCCAAAAACCCGGGGCCTGTAATGCCGTGGAAACCCTGCTGGTTCACCGGGGCGCCCTCTCCCTCCTCATGCCCCCCCTGGCGGCGCGGCTTGCGGGCAAGGCGGAACTCCGCTGCGATAGCCCTTCCCGGGCCGCGATAGGCCCGCTTCCCCCGGGGCTCCTCCTTAAGGACGCCCTCCCTGAAGACTGGGAGACCGAATTTCTGGATTATATTTTGGCGATTAAAACCGTCGGTTCCCTTACCGAGGCCGTTGCCCACATCAACCGCTATGGGACTAAACATTCCGAAGCCATCCTCACCAACGACCTCCGGGCGGCGGAAGAATTTGTCCGCCGGGTAGACGCGGCCTGTGTATATACCAACGCCTCCACCCGGTTTACCGACGGCGGCGAATTCGGTTTCGGCGCGGAATTGGGGATAAGTACCCAAAAATTCCACGCCCGGGGACCCATGGGACTTGAAGCCCTGACTACGATAAAGTATCGTATAAGTGGCCGGGGTCAGATACGGCCGTAATAATTTTCAAAACATACCGGGGAAACCGGTTCGGTGAGTAAGGACGTTATGATACCCCACTTGATAGCGGATGCCCGTAAAATCGTTATAAAATTCGGTTCCAATATCCTCGCGGGCCAGGATGGCCGGATAAATCCGGCGTTTTTACATGAATTTGCCCAGGGGGCCGCCGGGTTTATTCAGGCGGGGAAACAGGTGGTCATCGTTTCTTCCGGCGCCCAGGTCGCGGGGCTTTCTACCATGGAAAAATGGAGCCGCAAAAAAGACCTCCACTATAAACAAGCCCTCTGCGCCGTGGGTCAGGTGGAACTTATGGATGTATGGCGCCGGGCCTTTGGGGCCCATGACCTGCGGATAGGCCAGATCCTCTTAACCCAGGACGATTTCGGCGATCCCCTCCGTACCCTGAATATGCGGAATACCCTTTTTACCCTGGTAGACGAGGGGATAGTTCCCATAATCAACGAAAATGATACCGTGGCGGTGGAGGAGATCAAGATCGGTGACAACGATACCCTGGCGGCCCAATCGGCGGTACTCTGGAGTGCGGACCTCCTGATCCTCCTCAGCGATATCGACGGGCTCTATAACAAAAACCCCAAGGAATATTCCGACGCGGAGCTGGTCAACGAAGTCCGGGATATAACCCAGGTTCGCGGAATGATCAGTATGGGCGGTACCAATAATTTTGGTACCGGGGGAATCGCCACCAAACTCGACGCCGCCCAGCGGGTGGTGTCCTACGGCATCCCCATGATCCTTGCCCATGGAGGAAAACCCAAGGTATTGGAAGCCCTTGCCGCCGGAACCCAGCGGGGAACGGCTTTTTTAACGTAAGGCCGCGGAAAAAGCGGGTTAGGACCGGTGGGTCCAGCCCCATTGTTGCTTTGAAATTGCCAAAATTAACGAAGGAAGGTATATGAGCATCACTATCGCCTGTATAGGCAGCGGAAATATGGGAAGGGCCTTGATGCGGGGGGCCGCGGGGATAGTCGGCGGGGAGAACCTGGGTTTTACCGATGTGGATAGACCTAAGGCGGCGGAAGCGGCCAAGGTCCTGGGGGCCAGGGTTTTTGACTCCAACAGTGAGGCGGTACAAAGGGGGGATTTTGTCTTCCTCGCGGTAAAACCCCAGGTCCTTTCCGGGGTGCTCGAGGAGATAAAAGGGGCGGTAAAAGCACGGGATGCGCTGAACCGGCCCGTAACCCTGGTTTCCATGGCCGCGGGGTTTAGTATCGAACGCATAAGCGCTGAATTGGAATGTCCCGGTCAGCCGGTGATCCGGATTATGCCCAATACCCCCGCCCTGATCTCCCAGGGGATGATCGTCCTGGCGGCCTCTCCCGGGCTGGGGGAAGAAAAAGCCGCCGAACTGGAGCGGCTCCTTGCCAATTCCGGCATGGTGGACCGGCTTGAGGAAAAATACCTGGACGCGGTTACCGGTCTTTCCGGTTCAGGTCCGGCTTTTGGGTATATTTTTATTGAGGCCCTGGCCGACGGCGGCGTCCGGGCGGGACTTCCCCGGGACAAGGCCCTCGCCTACGCGGCCCAAACCATGCTGGGCGCGGCGGCCATGGTCAAAGAAACGGGCCTCCACCCGGGGGAACTCAAGGACATGGTAGCCTCCCCGGGGGGCACCACCATCGCCGGGATCGCCGCCCTGGAGCAGGCCGGTTTCCGGGGCATCGTGATGAACGCCGTAGACGCCGCCTTCAGGCGATCCAAAGAATTGGGATAGGAACTGAAGTTTTGGAATATCCTCAGGCTTGAAAATAATATCAATATTGGTATATTATAAAATGTGGAATATAAGGTAATAATATTAGAACAAGCAAAAGAATTTCTCACAAATTTAGAGCCGAAATTAATGGCAAAGGCTTTTCGGACAATAAATTTATTAAAGCAATTTGGTCCAGTATTAACGTTACCACATTCAAGAAAAATTATAGGAAGTGATGAATTATATGAATTAAGAGTACAATACGGCAATAATATTTGTAGATTATTTTATTTCTATTACAAAAATGAATTATATGTAATTTTATCAGGATTTATTAAAAAACAGGATAAAACAGATCCAAAAGAAATTGAAAGGGCCTTAAAAATTATTAGGGAATACATGGAGGAAAGAGATGAAGAAAACAAAAGTGTATAAATTTGAGGATCTTTTTAAAGAAGCCATGAAGAATAAAATTTTTCAGGAAGAATATGAAAGACTTGAAGAAGAATTTCAACTTGCTGAGGAAGTCATTAAATTACGGGCAGAAAAAAATCTTTCTCAAAAAGAACTCGCTGAAATTGCAGGGACTTCACAACCAGCAATTGCAAGATTGGAATCAGGGAGATATAAGAATGTATCGTTATCATTTCTGAGAAGGATAGGAAAGGCCTTAGATGTAATACCTGAAATACATTTTAGAAAAGCCCAATAAATGCTGAATAAAACATATCCGAGCGTTCAAAACTCATATCCTTTTTCAAGCTATCAGGGCGAGGTTCTTCATTCGTAGCGAAGGGTTCATACCCAAGAGCCCGCCTACGCGAGGGAGCTTTAGGGCGTTATAAAGGATATGAACCCTGAGTCTAATACCTTATGAGAACAACATACCCTGCGGCTCTGCCGCGGGGTTGTTGATTTTTCTTCGCAGGTCCTTAGATTCCTAAAAATTCCCATATATCCTGATTGGGCGCGAGGCGTCCCGTGCTGCGGTCTTGGGCGTTCCGGATGTCCACGGGCAGTTTGATGGTCTCATTCCCCTGCAGATCACAGCGGCCCGGGGTGGTGTGGATTCCCGCCAGGGTGTTGGTTTTGATGGCCCTTACATAGTCCTGGATAGTGGTCATTTTTTTATCCAGATATACCCCGTACAGGGTTTCGGTTTGGATCTGATCGATGTGGTGAATATCAGAACCCGCGGTTGCGGGGAGACCAAGCCTGCGGGCGTAAGCCATAGCCAGGGCATCGTAGGACCGGTCGTGGTTCCCCCCATTGGCCGCTTCCACCGCGTCCACGCACCCGGTGGACAAATGAACACAGTCAATGTAGTAGTGCTGCCTGAAGGGATGGGCCTGAACCACGCAGCCCCCGTACAAACCCACGGTTTCGTACTGCTCCCGGCGGCTCCAATGGGCCGCCTCAGGGTGTTCCAGGAGCCATTCCTTATCCAGGCCGTAGATAAGGTAATCATCCCCCTCAAAGGTTTCTTCCCAGCCAAAAAACACATCCAGCCCCAGCCGCTCCCCTGCGTTCCGGGCGTCTTCATAACCCCGGCAAAAACGGGTTACCCATTCCTTCCAGGGCAGGTTCCGGTTTATCCGGGTGTTGCCGTTAAAAAAGTGATCCGTCACGATAATGCCGGTATATCCCCGGTTCAGATAGGCCCGGATATATTCATGTCCTTCGGACTCTCCGCAGGCGCTGGCCTGACTGGTGTGCAGGTGGGTTTCGTATAAAAAACTCATTTTTTTCTTTGATCGGCAAGCCACTCCATAAGACTTATTTCTTTACCATTAATATATTGGGTCAGCCAGTTATTGTACACATAGATCCAGGAACTGTGGCCGGAATACCTATGGGGGGAACCGTCTTTTTTCAGGTAACGGCCGCTTTTGTCATGGATATCCCGGGGATAGCTGTAATAAACCTGGGGCGCTTCCAGCTTAACCAGCCGGTCATAGGTACCGAGGGAATTTTGGGGGGCGGGAACCACCGGGTCCGACGCGGAGTTCACAAACCATATCGGCATCGAACGGATGCCCAGCAGCTGTTTTTCCGTAATCCGGCTGTCCAGGGCTGCGGAACAAACCGGAAAGGCCGCGGCAAACAACTCCGGATATTCCATGATCAACACCTGGGTCATAAATCCGCCGTTGGAACAACCCCCGATATAGACGCGCCGCCGGTCAATTCCCGGGTGATCCGCGATATAGTGGTCAAAAAAATGTTTCAACGCCCGGGTATATTTACTGGCGTTGAGGGTCTCATTTCCCGCGTCCCGGGGATCCAGGTTGACCATATCCATCCAGAAGGTGGGCGCTTGGGGGATAAGTACATAGGCCTCACCCCCAAAAAAGCGCTGAATCTCGGGGCCGGCGAAATGACAGGCCTTATTGGCCGCTACCGGTATACTTGCGTCGGTCCCCCCTTCCCCCAGGCCGTGGAGCCAGATAATCAGGGGGAGATTTGAGCCTTCATGGGCCCCGGGGGGGACATAATCCGCGTAGGTCAGGGTTATTTTGCCGTATTCCCGGTCACCATAGCTGATCTTCCCCCTAAAATTGAATTTTTCCAACTGGGGTTTATATATTTTGCCGGGTTTATCCGCCGTCACTACCGGAATATCCGCCACCTTTTTCCCCTGGGTGATCCGGTATTGGCACTCGATCCAGGCGTTCCGGGCCTTGTAGGAGTTCATCGGGGAACTCAAGGAATCCGCCGGGCCGCATTCCATTTCCAGGGTTATATAGGTTCCGCGGTCCGCTTTGTTTCCCTGGGCATCGGAAACGAAAATTCCCGTAATTTTCCGGCTGCCTTCATCCAGGGCGCCTGTTTTGTCGATCCGGGGGTCGATTCGTTTGACAAACACGGAAAAACCAGCAATATCAATGGGCTGGGCCTCGATCTCTTTTTCCAACATCAAAATAAGTTTGGTAACCGCCGGCCCCCAATCCATAATAGTGTATACTTGATTGTATATCATGATTACCCTTCGTTATGAAACAGCCTTGGGTTAGATTATATTCTTTTCGATAAATTTTTACAATATGATGTTTGTATACCCCAGGACATTCACAGAGAATTTTTCCGGTACTTGACAGACCCGGAGAAGCGGGAGAAGATAAATCAGTTGCCTTGAATGGCAAGAGTCGCAAAACCGGTTTTGCGCTATTTTCGTAATATTGTCTATAAACCGGACAGAACGGCATTATATAGCATAAAATGTCAATAAAAGGGGAAATATATCAGAATAATGAATAATACCGTATGATTTAGTAGAAAAATACGATGCAATATTTTTGGATCCTTCGAAAAAAAATTTTTTTGTTTTTTTTTCTGAAAAAGTGGTTTTTTTGACAAAAGTGTGCTATAATATATAGTTATAGAATAGTGAAAAAAAATTGAGAAGGAAAAAGGAGGAAGCCATGACCCATACTATCAATCATCCCGTGTCGCCCCTGGTCCTGGTTTTGTTATTTTCCACTCCTCCCTTCTCACTAGTAACTCCTGATTTTTTACCCCCCCCCCCCAGCAAGAACCGTGCCAAGTTGGGGTAAAAAAGAACTTTTTCTTAAAAAAAAATATCTTATGGTTTTTCCGGACCGGGTGGGTTTGGGGAAAAGTGTCATTTTTTGGAGGTGTGTGGGCAAAAAACGCCCCTGGGGGCTACCCAGGAACCCTGTCCGGTAAACGGCGGGGATGAACGTGTCCTTAAAAGAGGGACCCCGGGACAGCGAGTATTTCTTGGCGGAAAGGCGCTGCCTCGGGGCTTTACTAATGCGGAGCAATGATACCCCGTGACGGGTCGGATTTGCAATGCATATAGTCCTCTTTTAATTGCGGAACCAGTCCGCGGCCCAGGCCATAAAAACCTGGGTAAATATTATGAAGGAGGGCTCTATGTTCAAAAAGAGTCTATTTTTAGGAAGCGTAACGCTGGTCCTGCTGGCGTTGATTGCTTTGGCAGGATGTTCAAACCCCGCCGTGGACGGCGCCCCGGGCGAACGCGGCCCGTTGGTGGCTCCCACGGCGGCTGTCAGCGATACGGGGTTGGCGGAACTCTTTACCGCCAATAACACCGTCCGGTTGAAGACCGGCAATGGTACTGACGCTTCGGTGTATGGGATAGTACCCGTGGGGAAAACCCTGGAGATAGCCGGATCGGTAAACATTGGTACCGGCGTTGGTGAAACCCTGGACGTGCAGGGGACCCTGCGTATCCTGGAAAACGGGGAACTCTTTCCGACCGCCGGCAGTGTGTTATTGCTGGACCGGAGCGCCTCGGTAGTGGTAGAGGGCTTTATCTATGAAGAACTGGCCTTCTTCCCCCCCAAGGGCGGCCTGGACCCCCGGGTCACCTTTGCGCCCTCAGGCGGCGTAACCCTGGGGGCTGGTAGTGATGAAGATGATGTTGACTATTATTTCGGATTTCCCCAGATTTACCGGGTCAAGTGGAATTCGACCACTCCCGATCTGGAGGCCCTGGAAAAATGGACCCCCGGCAAAACCCTGGTTCTGAATGCCGATAATACCCCCACGCCGGCCTTGGCCACTGATACTACCATAGACATCAGCGAGAAGGGCGACCTGATCATCGCCGCCACTCTGGAGCCGGATGGTACATGGACCGGTGTTACCACTACCGTTGGCAACGGAAAAACCCTCAAGGCCAACGCCGGCCGGAACCAGGTGACGGTCGCGGAAACCGGGATTCTCGAGTTTGGTGATAACGCTTCCACCCTGGCCGGAAGGTTCAAGGTGAACGGGACCCTGAGCGCGGGTAACTTTACCACGACGGTGATCCCCGCCACCGTGGATCTGAGCGAAGGTACCCTCGCCGCCTCCGCTGATACCGCCAAATTTCAATTCCCCGCGGGGGCCGATAAAGCTAAAGTCAATATCAAAAAGATCGATGTGACCTTCAGCCTGGCCGTCACCAATACCGATGGCCTTTTCGTCAAATTGATAGAGGTCAATGACACTAAAACCCTGCAGCTTCCCAACAACGTGGACACCGTGGTTGAGCGGATAGACACCCGTGGTCTGGACATCAGTATCAAAGGTGAAGATACTGCTGACGCCAGTTACGCGTGGTTAAAACCCGCGTCTATTTATGGGGGAATAACAACAACCGGTGTAACCTTGGATGGTAATAACATCAAAATAGCCGATACCGTTAAACTCGCGTCGGACACCGTAATTACGGCCGCAACCCTCTCGCCCTTTGGCGTTGACGCGGCCCAGCAGCACGCCCAGTTGGCAAAGATTGAAGGCGGCGCGGTGAATTTTGCCAGCGGAGTGGTTATTAACGCACCCACGGTCCTGAATACCACCCTAGTAAGTACCGGCACGATTACCTTTAACGCGAACACCACCCTGAACGCGGGGGCGGTTGTGGCAGCCAACACGGGCGAATTCATCATAGGCAATGGGGCGAAACTCACCATAGGACCCTATGGCAGTATTGATGTGGGGACAAAGCTTTTGGTCGGTCCCGGCGTATATACCGCAAG
>JAITEG010000128.1 GCA_031282145.1 Spirochaetaceae bacterium
CTGATAAGCAAATTCATCCTCTACTCCGGCCTTAAAAGGCCCATGATGATGACCAATATCTATCCCTTCCTGGTGGGCATGGCGGCCTTGAAGCATGAACGGATCGATACCTTTCCGGACATCGACGACCCCGACAACCACGCCCTGGGGGTCCACTGTGGGTACTTTGGATTTGCCCCCCAGAGTTTTTGCACCCACTGGGTTATGCGGCCCAAGGCTCTGGCCATTGTCAACGACAACGCCGTGGTCATCGACTGCCGTATGAAAACCGGGCCCGTGGTCATGGCAAAACTTCAATCGGACATGCAGGGACTCACCATTATTGAGGCGGAAATCGAAGACTATGTGCAATACCCCGGTTCGGACTGCCGCAACGGGGCCCTGATCCGTTATAAAAATAAAAGCGGCCATAGGGTGATGGAGGAACTATCCTCCCATCACGCCCTCATCATCCAGGGGGATTGTACCCACGAGCTGGTACAACTGGCAAAGGTCTACGGGTTCAGCACCCGGATTGTGTAGATTTCTTCTGATAAACCGATTTCAATAAGGGTGTTTTGAAATTGGCGCAGATACCGCCTTTTTTGCGGGATAAGGAGTTTGTTATGGCCGTATATATTGTCGCGGTGGATATCGGAACCCAGGGTACCAAGGGGGTCTTGTTTGATCCGGAAATGAACGCCCTGGGTTCCGCCTTTGAGGCGTCCCGGTTGATTCAGAGCGAAGTCGGTACGGTCTGGCAGGAGGCGGATGATATCTACGGATCGGTCATTCGGATTATCAAGCGGCTGCTGGAAGAACAGGGGGTTCGGGGCAGTGAGGTTGCGGCGGTAGGCATTGATTCGCAGATGGCCGGGATCATGGGTATAGATCGGGAGGGAGAGGCGGCAACTTACTACGATTCCTGGCTTGACACCCGCTGTAAAAAATACGTAGCCCTGATGCGGGAATATTCCGAGGAGCGGATCATCGAATTGACCGGCGGGCCGGTTACCTATACCCATGGACCCAAGATCCTTTGGTGGAAAAATGAGGAACCGGAAGGATATAAAAAAACGGCGAAGTATGTGCTTCCCCACGCCTATGTGGTGGGTAAGCTCTGCGGCCTCTCTGCGGAGGAAGCCTATTTTGACTGGACCCACCTGCAGTACTCCGGGTTTGGGGATAATCTCTGCAAAGAGTGGAGTGATGAATTGTTGTCCGCTTTTGGGGTTTCCAAGGAGAAGATGGCCCGGATTGTGTCTCCCTTTGAGGTGGTGGGAAAGATAACCGCCGATGCCGCCAGCCTCACCGGCCTGGCCGAGGGCATTCCGGTAGTCGCCGGCGCCGGGGATACGGCGGCCTCGATTTTTGGGGCGGGGCTTTTCGGACAGGACGAGGTTCTGGATTGTGCCGGTACCGCCTCGGTGTTCTGCTGCGGGGCGGATTCGTTTTCTCCGGATGTACGCCACAAAACCATGACCATGATGCGTTCCCCCGAAGACGGAGGGTGGTTCCCCCTGGCCTATATTAACGGAGGCGGCCTCTGTGTCCACTGGTTTAGGGACTCTTTTACCGGTGTCCCTCCCCTTTCCTACGGGGAGCTTGAGGAAGAGGCGGCTAAGCTCCCCTCGGGCAGCGAAGGCCTGGTTTTTATTCCCCATTTCGCGGGTAGGGTACTTCCGGCAAACCCGGTCCTCAAGGGCAGTTTTACCGGGCTTGATTTTAAACATTCCCGGGCACACCTCTTTCGGGCCGTCATGGAAGGGATTGCCTACGAATATGCCTTCTACCTGTCGGTTCTCAAAGACCTCTACCCCAAAAGTGATTTCAGCCGGATGACCGCCACCGGCGGCGGCTCAAAGTCGGATCTTTTTGTCTCTATAAAAGCGGATGTTCTGGGGCTTTCCGCGGTACGGTCCATAGTCGGGGATACGGCCCTGGTGGGCAGCGCCGTCATTGCCGCCCGCGGCGCCGGCCTTCTCTCCGATTGCCGAGGAGCGATCAGAAAAACAATCCGGGAGGAAGCGCCAATCCACTACAACCCGGAGCGGCATGAACAGTATAAACCCATGATCCAAAAATATCTTAAGATAATAGATGCCTTGAGCGGCATTTAAGGAGTAGTAATGAAAGATACTATCGGATTATGCCTCATTGGCGCGGGCCGGGCGGGGATGATTCACGGTAGGAATTTTGCCTCCCGGGTACCTCATGCGGAGATGGTCGCGGTAAGCGACACGGTGGAGGCGAGCGCCAAAGCGGCGGCAGCGGAATTGGGCATTGACGCCTGGTATACCGATTACCGAGAGGCCCTGGCAAACCGGGCGGTGGACGCGGTAATTGTGGTTACCCCCACCAAATTCCACCACGATATTGTGCTCGAAGCGGCTGGGGCGGAAAAACATATCCTCTGTGAAAAACCCATGGCCATGAATCGGGAAGAATGTCAGGAGATGATCGATGCCGCACAAGCCAACAAGGTCAAACTTCAAATCGGCTTTATGCGCCGTTTTGACGCCAACTTCCGCCGGGCAAAGGAGATCGTCGATTCTGAGGAAATCGGAGATGTGGTAAGCGTAAAATCCCTGACCCGGGGTCCCAGCACTCCCCAGGAATGGATGTACGATATCCGCAAGAGCAACGGCCCCCTGGCGGAGGTAAACAGCCACGATATTGACACCCTGCGCTGGTTCACCGGGAGCGAAGCCGCAAGCCTCTATGCCATTGCGGGGAATTACCGCTGTGAAACTGCCCGGGAGAAGTACCCCGATTTTTACGATACGGTTTTAATGAACGTGAGAATGCAGAACGGAATGATGGGTAATATTGACGGCGCCCAGGGCGTTCAGTACGGGTATGACGCCCGGGTTGATATCTTGGGTACTACCGGAAGCCTCCATATCGGCGGGCTCAGGGGAAGCAGTACCCTCACCTATACCAAAGATCATCGGATGACGGGTGATGTGATCCGGAGTTGGATGAATCTTTTTTATGAAGCCTATGTAAACGAAGACATCGGTTTTATTGAGGCTATACGGGAAGACCGGGAACCGGAGGTGCGGGGCCTTGATGGTATGATGGCGGTAGATATCGTGCGGGCAGGCAATGAGTCTATTCAAACAGGACAAATAATCTATTTATCATAAGGAGCTGACCATGTATGCGGCAAAATTATACGACGTTAACGATATACGAATAGGGGAATTTCCCCTTCCCGTGATAGGAGAGGATGAGATTCTCCTGAAAACTTCCGCCGCGGCGATCTGCGGAACGGACCTCCGGATGATAGCCAACGGTTATAAGGGGGTAGACCCGGAACAGCCCCTGGTTTTGGGCCATGAGATCAGCGGAATCATTGACAGGGTCGGAAAAAACGTGAAGGGGTACCGGGAGGGAATGCGGGTTGCCTTGGCACCCAACATCGGCTGCGGCATCTGCGATTGGTGTGTTACCGGGGATACTCACCTCTGTTCCGGTTATCAGGCCTTCGGTATCAACATGGACGGCGGTTTTGCGGAGTACCTACGGATCCCCCATAACGCCATTATCCAGGGCAATATCATGATCCTGGATGAAGGGTTTCCCCTGGATGTGGCGGCCCTCTTTGAACCCATGTCCTGTGTGTTTAACGGACAAGAACAGACCGGCATACGCCTCAACGACAAGGTACTGATCATTGGCGCGGGCCCCATCGGCATCATGCACGCCTTCCTCGCAAAGGCAAAGGGCGCGGCGAAAATATATATCCGGGATATTTCCCGGGAACGGATGGAACAGTGTACTCGCCTGGTGGAAGGTTCCATTGCCATTGATGCGGAAAACCTGGAAGAAGCGGTCAAGGACCTGACCCGCGGCCGGTTGATGGATGTCTGTATTACCGCCTGTCCCGCACCGGTTGCCCAGATTGACGCTCTCAAGGTAACAGGCATGAACGGACGGATCCTCTTTTTCGGTGGACTTCCCGCAGGTAAGGAGGAGGTAACCATCAACACCAACCTCATCCATTACCGCCAGCTTTCCATCCACGGTTCCACCCGTGGGAACGTACACCAGTACCGGGAAGTGGCGAAAATGGTTATGGCGGGGAACCTTGACCTGGAAAAATTGATCTCCCGGCGTTTCCCCCTCGCCGAATTTACCGAAGCCGTGGCTTACGCGAAAAAAGCGGAGGGGCTCAAAACGGTGATTAATCCGTAACACGGCCGTTAGGATCTGCGCAGGCCCGTTTTTGCGGGCCTGACGCTGCCTTTCACAATCCACCGGTACCGATGAACCGTCGCAGAGCAGCGGGATATTAGCCTTCCCCAGAATAAAATTCCGTCAACTAAGACGCAAAATTCACAGCCCGGTCTATTGGGTTAAATGCAGCAGCATTTTAGCCATTATGGGAACCGGTATATTCATATTATTTTTTATCCAATGTTGCATTAGGGCCATAGCACCGTTTATTATATAGACCGCATAATACTCTCGTAATTTCGGATCCTCTACCGCTTTCACCGTCAAATAATTCACCACCTGCAGATGATGAAGAAAGCGGCTGACAAATTTTTTTTGAAAATCGATATCGCCATTTTCGCTCATCAATACCTGAATTGAATTACTGTTGCAGATAATGTATTGCAGTATTTCTTCTATCATTTCAATAATTCCACGTTTACTGCGTTTTCTGTCGTATTTTTTCAGCACTTCTTCAAAATAACTAATGGTTTCTTCCTCTATTTGCCTGAGCAGATCATACTGATCATCATAGTGGGTATAAAATGTTGACCGGCTTATGTCGGCAAGATCGCATATATCTTTAATGGTAATCCTCAAAATTGACTTCGATTCCATAAGCTCAATAAGGCTCTCCCGCAGGGCCCTTTTGGTATACCGTGTCTTGCGGTTGTCTTTTACAGCGCTGTTTTCCGCAGCTTTTTCCTTTTTCACCGTCTTCTCCGTACATTTTACTTAAGATTGTCTAGAACCGCACAATACACACCGTAGTGTTCAGTTCACCGCATAACATACTCAACTTGTCGTTGTATTCTGTATGTATTGTATGTATTTTATTAAGGAAAAACAAGGGAGTAAAAATGGAACGATTATATAAACACCCATTTGTTATAATAGCCATTATCACGATAATAACGTTTTTCTTCGCCATACAGCTCCCACGGGCAGAGCTGGACAACAATAATACGCGGTTTATCCCCAAGGAACATGAAGCCCGTGTCATTTCCGAATACATTGACGAGACCTTCGGTCCTTCGGTCATGATTATGGTGGGGCTGGAACGTCCCTACGGTACGGTTTTTGAACCGGCGTTTCTTGAACGTGTCCGGAAATATAGTCAAGCGGTAGAGACCGTTGAATTCGTCAAAGATGTTAATTCGATCATGTCCACCAAATATATAACCGGCGACAGCGAAAGTATCATCGTTACCGATCTAGTACCGGAAGAATTTGTGGGAACCCAGGAAGAAATCGCCGAACTGAAACGGCGCATCGCGTCCTGGGACATGTACCGCGGTACCCTTGTCTCGGACAATCTTTCGGCAACTCAGATCATCGTTAATCTTGACGTTAAAACCGAAGACTCAGGAATTCCGGAAGTAACCGCAAGCCTGATAAAAATACGCGAAACCGCAAAAGAAATGTTTGCGGGTCTTGCCGAAGTATACGTGACAGGGCTGCCGGTCATCAGCGCAACCATTAATGAGGCTATGGGAACGGACCTGGTACTGCTTATCCCGCTTGCGGTATTGGTTGTTTTGTCGGTCCTGTTATTTTCCTTCAGGCGTTTTACATTTGTTGTTCTTCCCCTGCTTACGGTTATTACCGCGGTTATATGGACCATAGGGGCAATGCCGCTTTTCGGGATAAAACTTTCCATTCTTTCCACCGTTTTGCCGGTAATCCTCATTGCCGTCGGGAGCGCCTACGGCATTCATGTGGTTACCCATTACCTGGAAGATACGCGAAACCGGCCCTTAAACACTACGGAACACCGCGCGTTAGTATTCTCCCTGATACGGAAACTGATAAAACCGGTATTTCTCGCAGCGCTCACTACCTTCGCCGGTTTTGTCTCCTTTTGCTTTACCTCTATTGTGCCCATCCGTGAATTCGGCTATTTTTCCAGTTTTGGCGTACTCTCCTCTTTTATTGTGGCCGTTGCCCTTATTCCCTCATTATTGCTTATCCGCGGCCCCCGGGTCTTAAAGAACCGGTCTAAAAATAAGTACAACGCGGATTATGTAAACAGCGCTATAGGAACCACTTTTGTAGAAATTTCGCGGAAACGAATTTTCGTATTGACTATCTCCGTTCTCTTCCTGGTCCTTTCGGCATACGGACTCTCAAAACTTGTTGTTGATAACAGTACCATTGAGTTTTTTCAAAACGATACGGATATAAGCCGTTCAGACCGGTTTATCAGGGAATATTTCGGCGGCTCCCGGGATATAACTATCCTTATTGAGGCGGATACCAGCGAGGCGGTGCTTGATCCTGCGGTGCTAAGTGCCATTGATCATCTTTCGACATATCTTATGGAACGTATTCCCGAAATTGGAAAAGTGGTAGGATTCACGGATGTAATAAAGCGTGTCAATCAGGTGTTTAACGCGGATGAAAGTCCCGATGGACTGCGGCCGGTTATGGCCGCCAGCGGAGGAGAATCCATGATTGGCGATTTTGGATTTGGTGATGAAAGCGAATTTGGGTTTGGCGGCGAAGACCCTTTTGGATTTGGCGATGAAAGAGGCTTGGAGTTTGACCCGTCGGAAAATGCGGAAGTACCCTCGGAATATTCAGTGGGAAACACCCTCAGGGGCTTTGAACAATACAGCGCCGCCGATATTATCGTCATGTTCGATACCGCCGCGGGAAAATCGCCCAATTTGAGCGGTACCGATCTTGTCCGTGAAGTTGAACGGCTTACCAATTACAATGGTTTTTCATACTACGAAATTCCCGCTTTTCCTGAACGCTACGGAAAAACAAAACCGGAAGAATTACAGCGGCTTGTCTCAAATTATTTGGTCCTGCTTTCAGGCGATGATCGATTTGACTATTCCAATGACCCGCTTGAACCTACAGCGATAAAAACCCTGATACAGTTTCGCACAACCGGAACTAACGATACCCAGGCGGTGGTCAATAGGATTAAAAAATACATTGACGCGAATTTTCCAAAAACGGTACGAGTCTTGATTGGCGGAGGCACGATGATGGAGGGAGCGGTCGCCGACCTTATTGTGAGTTCTCAGATTATCTCTATCGCTATTTCAGTGCTTATGGTGTTTGTGATTGTCGCCTTTTCCAACCGTTCAATGAGCGCGGGCCTTATAGCGGCGGTTCCCCTTGCCATTGCGATATTGGGTAATTTTGCGGTAATGGGTTTTCTCGGCATAAAACTCAATATTGGGACGGCGCTCATTGCGAGCCTTGCGGTTGGTATCGGGATTGATTACACGATCCATTTTATCGATTTCTTCAAGCGGGAGTATCAGGCTGACCGGGGAGGAGACGGCTTTCTTCTGCGGACCTTCACCGGCTGCGGCAAGGCAATACTCATCAATGCCGTATCCGTGGGCGCTGGTTTCGGCGTACTTTCCCTTTCCCAATTCAAGATGTTGTCGGAACTCGGTACCCTTATTGCGCTTAATATGGGAATAACCGCCTTGGTAAGTCTTACAGTTATTCCCGTATTGCTTGCAACTTTCAAACCAAAATTTATTTACCGGAGGGAAAAATGAAAAAATTTGCCATGATTATGATTACTTTGCTGGCAGGTACCGCTTTGTTAAACGCCCAGGAGGCGGTTTCCATCATGAACGCGGCAAGAAATCGCATTAAAGCGGACACCATTTCTACCCGTTCCCGTATGGTGATTACCGCCAAAAACGGATCTACCACGGAACGCCTTATTGACCAATATTCAAAAGATGATTCCAAGGGAAACGCCCGGGCGGTTATCGTATTCCAGCGTCCGGCTAATGTGGCGGGAACCCGTTTCCTGACCATGGATAACTCAGGCGGCGGTTCCGACCGTTGGATATATTTACCGAGCCTGGGGAAGGTCCGCCGTATTGCCGCTTCCGAAAGCGGCGGCAGTTTTATGGGAACGGATTTTTCCTATGATGACATATCATCTACGGATAGAGACCTGAACCTGGATACCCATACACTTTTGCGGGAAGAACCGGTAAACGGCGTTACCTGTTATGTTATCGAATCCGTTCCCAAAGAAAGCAATTATCAATACTCCAAAACAATCACCTGGATTGATAAAAACAATTCGCTCATATACAAAAGCGAGATGTATGACCGGCGTGGGACTTTGGTTAAAGTGATGGAAATGTCGGATTTCAAGGATGTACAAGGGCGGCTTACCCCCTTGCAAATAAAAATTTCCACCCTGGCGGCAGGTACTTCCACAACCATTTATATGGATATTACTAAGTACGACGATCCGATACCGGAAGCGGTCTTTACTACGGCGTATCTTGAAACCGGGAGGGCAAGATGAACCGGAAATTTTTATTAATCCCGGTACTGCTGGCGGCGTTTACCATACCTCTGGTTTCCCAGGATTTCGGCTTCGGTGATGAAGATGCGGACACAACCACAGTTTCCTCGGGTGTTCCCGCCGTTACCATAAGCGGCGAAGTTTCGGCTTCACTGTTGGGTTATGTTGATGATTTTTCCGGGGGATTAGCTGAAACTGGGCTGGGCGATATATTTTCGGGCAAACTTAACTTTTCCGCGGGAAATTCCTTTGGTGACGCCGTGATCAAGCTGAAATTGTCCCCCATTTCTTCGCCGGTAACCATTGATGAGGCGTACCTTTGCGCTTACTTTGGCGTCTTTGAAATAGAAGGGGGACTGCGTAAACTCACCTGGGGCAAAGCGGATAGTTTTGGTCCCCTGGATGTTATAAACCCCTTGGATTACACCGAGATCACCGATGTAAGCGATACCTTAAATATGAAAATCGCCCGTCCCCTGGTTCATGGGACCATACGTACCGGGCAGTTCTCTAAATTGGAAGCGGTCTTTGTCCCCGTCTTTAAGCCCCATAGCATGGCTTCAGGCGGCCGGTGGGCATCGGTAAAAATGACGGCCTTACCCATTCCACCGGTATACCCGGATACTTCCACCCTTGATTACGCCCAGGGGGGATTCCGTTTTACTACTACTCTTGGTTCCTCCGATCTAGGCGTGCAATATTATTTCGGCCGGTTTCCACAGCCGGCCTTTAAGGTGAATATCACGCCGGGGGGTTCTGCCGCGGTGGAGGCACGATATAACCCCTATCATCAGATTGGAGTGGATTACGCGGGGATAATCGCTGGTTTTAATCTTCGCGCCGAATTTGCGGCTCATATAACGTCCGATCTTAACGGCGATGACGGCGCAGTATATAACCCGTATCTCGCGTGGTCTATCGGTTTTGACCGCGACCTCGTATGGAACATTAATCTCAACCTTCAGGCAACCGAAAGCATACGGCTGCTTTACGGAAAAATAAGCCACAACCCCCTGCTGGACACGGAAGCCGATACGGATATGACCGCTACGCAGCTTACCGCGATACTGTCAAAAAAGTTTCTGCGGGATGAGCTCGAACTGCGTCTTGCCACGCTTTGGGAAATAGAGGCAAGGGATTTCTTTATAATGCCCGGCATTATCTGGACAAAGGACGCGGTATCGGTGGAATTTTCAGGCGGTATTTTCGGCGGTGATCGGGAAGGAACATTTGGGCAGTACCGCAAAAACACTTTTCTCAAAGCCGGCTTAACCTACAGCTTCTGAAAACCCGTTAAAATGGTTGAGTTAGTGTTTACAACACCCTGGCAAAAACCCGGGCGGGATTTTGCCAGAAGAAGGCCCCTATCTGCGCTTCAGAAACACCCCGTCGCCGTAGCAGGGGGATGAAATTTTCCAAAATATAGGAAAGGCCGGGGCTGCCGCCATAGCTGCGGAGCCGCGCCCGGGTCGTGTCCAGGGACATGAGGAGCTGTTTTTCATATCCCGCTTCCAAAATTTCGGTAATTATCGCCGCTTCCCGCTCATCGTCGTGGTATTTGAGACGGCCGATGGTATCGTATTCCAGGTTTCCCCCCCGAAGGCAGAGTTCCCGGTGGACGGCGGTATCCGCCACAGCCCGATCCAGATGACAAAAGATCAGCCGGTTTGGGTCCAGGCCCTGCTTGCAGAGGTAGTCGGATAAACCCAGGGGTTCGGAGCCCTTCTCTATATGCGCCATGAGGGCGCAACCGGAAACCCTAGCGGCGGCGGCAGCGGCGGCGAACAATTTTTGATAACGGGGTGTAAGGCCCTCCGTATCCAGGGCGGTTTTGATCTGCCCTGCCCGTATCGGACCTTGTCTTTGGGGATAAACCCTATCCCCATCCAAATACATACCCTCCCGCAGTTCCGCGATAAAAAGCCGGGTTAGTTCGTCCGCACCAGCGGTATGGATCCAATGCCCGGGAGGGTAGTAGGTCATTTTATGAAACCCCGTGGAGGCGATGATCCGGACCCCGGTTTTTTCAGAAATATCCCGGAGCATAAGGGCGTCCCTGCCGCAGCCTAAGGGCTGGGCGTCAACCAGGGCTTCT
>JAITEG010000132.1 GCA_031282145.1 Spirochaetaceae bacterium
CTCCTGCTCCTTAACCTTTCGCTGCTTGTGGTGGGCTGCCTGATGGACATCTTCTCCGCGATACTGATCGTGCTGCCCCTGGTTATTCCCCTGGGACAAGCCTACGGCATCGATCCGGTACACCTGGGGATAATCTTCATTGTCAATCTTGAAGTGGGTTTCCTGACGCCGCCTGTGGGACTGAATCTTTTCCTCGCCACCTACCGTTTCAAAAAGCCCTTTACCGAGATATGCCGGAATGTTTTTCCCTTCCTGCTTATCCAGTTGGCCGTAGTGCTGCTCGTTACCTATGTCCCGGCGCTGTCCACTTATTTACAGGTAATTTTTCAATAAATGGGGGAAAACGATGAACCCTGATGTAAAAGTTCAAATCTCGGCGATAAAAGACATTATCGTGCGGACAATACCGGTTGATCAAATTTACCTATTTGGTTCTTATGCATACGGCGTTCCCAACGATGCTTCCGATTTGGATTTTTATGTTGTGATGAAAGACGATGCGCCATACAAAGAACTGGATGCCGAGGGTTTGATTAACAATGCCATATTCAAGTATAAAAGGATACCAACAGATATACTTGTTATCAAAAAGGCAAAATTTGATTACAGATGTTCCGCGGCCACACTTGAAAGAGAAGTTGCCAACAAGGGGATGCTGTTGTATGGCTGATGGAATGACAAATCGTGAATCCGCGGAGGAATGGCAAAGGTTTGCAAAAATGGACCTGGATAGCGCGGAGTTTTTGGCACAGATGAATCCGCTTCCAATAGAAATAATCTGCTTTCATTGTCAGCAAAGCGCAGAAAAAAGTCTTAAATCTATACTGATTCTCAACGGTATATTTCCTCCTAAAATACACGACCTTAAAGAATTGAAGGAACTATGTACTCCATATATAGTCGAAGCGGTTATCATTGACGATGCCTGCAATCATCTGAATAATTACAGCGTCCGTACCCGCTATCCTAAAGAGATTGATATAAGTCCGGACCAATTAAGAAAAGCCATTGCGGACTCAAAGGTAATATGGGAATATACAAACAGATTTTTGTCATCATGCTTAAACGCTGATAAACAAACCGGGGTAACTGTCCAGCCGGGGGCCAAAGCCCCCGGTGAACACCAAAACTAGCCGGGTTTTGCAAGAAGCCCTACGGGTTTTCCTTTAATTCGTTGAGCTGTTTCAGGCTGCGGAGCTTGAAGGTGGCCTTTTCCTGTATCTGGCGGACACGCTCCCGGGTAATGCCAAGGAGTTTTCCGGTTTCTTCCAGAGTAAGGGGGCCTTCGCCGGTCAGACCGAAACGGAGCTGGATGATTTTCATCTCCCTGTCCGAAAGGTGGGAAAGGATATCCTCCATGGTTTCCTGCAGCGTCATGGAGAAAACCATCTCGAAGGGTTCCTCCATCGTGTCGTCTTTGATCAAGTCCGCAAGCCGGGTCAGGTTGCCGTCATCAACGATGGTGTCAAGGCTCGTGGTTTCCTGCGAAAGCTTGACGATCTCCTTTACCTTGTTTACCGGCACTCCCAGATACTCGGAAAGCTCTTCCTCGCTGGGATCGCGGCCCAGATCCTGGGTAAGCTGTTTTGCCACAAAGTAGCACTTTTTGATAGTATTGAGCATGTGGATAGGGATACGGATCACCCGGCCCTTGTCGGCAATGCTCTTGATTATCGCCTGGCGTATCCACCAGGTACCGTAGGTGGAAAACCGGCAGCCCCGTGTATAGTCAAAACGCCCTACCGCCTCGATAAGGCCGATATTACCCTCGTCGATAAGGTCCAGCAGGGACAGCCCCCGGTGCTGGTAATTCTTCGCGATAGAAACCACCAGGCGAAGGTTGGAATTGATCATCCTGTTTTTATAATGCAGCATGGAACTGTCGACGGCGGCCTTTTCCTTTTTGTAGGCTTCGTCGTATTCCCTGTCGGTATATATGCGTTCCAGTTCGGCCAATTGATTCCGGAGGTTCATGATCTTCTCGCCTATAAACTGCTCCTCCTGAACCGTCAGAAGCGGGAAACGGGAAATTTGCTTAAAATACAAAGCCAGAGGATCGGTTTCTTTTGCGGGTTTAGCTTTTTTCGCGTTTTTTACAGAACGTTCCTGGATTCGCTTCTTTACCCGGCTCTTTTCGCCGCCTGATTCGCTCATCTGGTAGGATACCCCTTTTGTTTTTGTTTTATTGGAACTCCGGTTGGATCTTTCAATCGAAAGCAACTTAGACACAATAACATCCTTTACAATTTTTCGCTGTGTTTTTTTAAAATATGTGAAAATTTTATCGATTGAAATTGCCCGATTGAAATTACCCAACGAGGCTGCCCAAGAGTTCCCCGCCGGAGTCCCCGTCAAACCGGGAAAGTTACCAATCGCTTTGGACCGCCAGGATTCACCCGCGGCCGTCAAAGTCTCGGGGCTTTTGCGGGATCGATAGGCGCGTTGTTCTTATATACCATCAGGAAAAGCTGAGGTTTTGAAGTAACTCCGTCTAATCCCAGCCGGCCTAATTCGGTTCCCGGGGCAACCCGATCGCCTTCTTTTACCGACAAACTTTCACATCCGCCGTAAACGTATAAATAACCTCCCGTCATCTGTACAATGGCGACCTTTCCAAAACCCCGGTAAGGTCCGGCTGAAATTACGGTACCCTGGCTAATGCTCTTTACCGATTCGGAGCGCTCACCCAGAATAGCTACCCCATACAACTTCCCGGTCATATAGGCAAGTTCTTTTACCCGCACCGGCCATACCGTCTGTCTGCCGGATACCGCGGGGGCGGCTTGCCGGCCGGCCGGCTGAATATCCGTTCCGCCGGCCGCGCTCGAAGCGCCGTTTTCCGTCCGGCTATTGCCGCCGGGCGCGGACCCGGCAGACCCGGTTTTTGCCGGAACATCCGCCACGGAAACCGGCGGCGTTCCCCCGCGCCGGGGTATCTTTAAGCGGTCGCCCGCTTTAAGTACATAATCCTCCCGCAGTCCGTTCGCCGTGCGAAGCGCCTGTAGGGTAACGCCGTGTTTCCGGGCAATCCCAAACAGGGAGTCGCCCCGTACAACCCGGTACTCAATATAAGCCGCCCCGGAAGAAGCGGCGCCTTGCCCTGCCCCATCCGGCGCTTTGGCGCCGCCGGGTATCCGTATTCGTTGTCCGGCCTGGATCTTCCTTGGATCCTGGATACCGTTAAGAGTCAGAATACTCTGAATGTCGGCGCCATAATTCCGGGCAATTGAGTAGATCGTTTCGCCTTTTTGTATAATATGAATCGTTTCTTGCGCAAAGCCGCCTGTCGTGACAAGTGCCAAAATAAATACGAGAAACCGGATTCGGACAGTCATATTGATACATTATCGGCGTTCTTCCTTCTAATTATAAGCCGGAAAATACCGGGCAGGCATCACCAGCTATAGTATAAAGAGAATCTACCGATCAGTGGAGAAAAAAACAACCCCTAAATGTTTTGTTATGCAATCTTTTTCCTTATTTTCGAAGATTATCGGAAAAGAATACCAGGAATCATAGGCATCCCGGCGGTCCGTGACGCAAAACCATGATGAGATCAGTGTCCATCCGTGTGTATTCGCGTAATCCGTGGTTCCGCATGACCATCCTTTTAGTTTAAGCGGAATATTATTATACTGCTTTAGGCATAAAAATATCAGCAGGGAAAACTCCACGAGAATTGTCCGGCAAAAGTTCGGGGGCGTTGCGGGGGTGGAACCCCCGCAGAGGGGGTAGGCCGGGA
>JAITEG010000136.1 GCA_031282145.1 Spirochaetaceae bacterium
TGCCGCCGGTACGCGCCCTGTCGCTTGATTATCAAGATGATGAACGTACCCATGTTATAGACGATCAATTTATGCTGGGAGATAGCCTCCTTGTCGCGCCGGTATTCAGGGGAGAAAAATCCCGAAACATATTTCTGCCCCCTGGCGAGTGGTATGACTTTTGGACTAATGAACGTTTCGACGGTGGACGAACTTTGGTATGTGAAACTCCTCTTGATGTAATACCGGTTTTTGTTAGATCCGGGGTTATACTTCCCCTGGCGGAGCCAGTACAATGTGTGGAAGAACACACCTTATTCAGGCTGACCCTGTTATGTTTTGGAAGCGGGGAAAAGTGTTTTACCTTATATGAAGATGACGGTACAAGTCTTGCCTATGAAGAAGGGAAATATAACAGAGTAATTCTTACCCAAAACGTGGAAGGCGGCGTTGATGTTACCCGTAGTGGAGCGGAACCGCCGCGTTACGATGTAAAAGAATGGAAATATATTGACTGCGGAATATTATTATGAAAGACTTGTTTCTACAAAACCCCGTCATCCCCGGCTTCAACCCCGATGCCAGCGCCTGTCAGGCTGGGGAAGATTACTACATTGCCACGTCCACCTTTGAATGGTGGCCCGGTATCTGTATCTATCACTCCCGCGATTTAGCGAACTGGACATTGGTTTCCCGCCCTGTGACAATGACCTTTTACGGCGTGGAAAGTTCGGGCGGATTGTGGGCGCCCCATCTTTCCCGGGCGGACGGGAAATTCTGGCTTGCCATAACCCATGTGCATACCCGTACCGGATTTAAGGACACCATCAACTATATCACTATCTGCGAAACCATAGACGGGAATTGGACAAGGCCGGTATACATCAATTCCTCCGGTTTTGACCCGGCTTTGTTTCACGATGATGACGGCAGGAAGTATTTTTTGAATATGCTCTGGGATTACCGCCCCGGCCATAATGGTTTTGCGGGAATTGTAATGCAGGAATTGAACCCCATAACAATGAAACTGACCGGAGTGCGGAAAAAAATATTTGACGTGACGAGCCTTGGCGTAGCCGAAGGCCCGCAGATTCTGAAAAAGGACGGCTGGTATTATCTATTGACCGCCGCCGGGGGCACGGGTTATCAACACGCCGCGGTTGTGGCGCGTTCTCACTCGGTATGGGGGCCTTACGAAATTTCCCCCTCCCCTCCGCTGCTTACATCGGCGCTGTCCCCTGATAACCCCCTGCAAAAGGCCGGACACGCAAGCTTTCTGCATAAAGACGGCGGCTGGTACATTACGCATATCTGCGCCCGTCCGTTGACTATGCGGGGAAATTGCCCCCTGGGGCGGGAAACTGCGTTGCAGAAGATCGAGTGGCTGGATGGCTGGCCCCGGCTGGCCGGCGGAGGTAATGAGCCTTCCCTGGAAGTACCCATAACGGCGGAACCCGGCATTGTGCAAAAGATTAAGCACAACAAACAGACGGATTTTGACGAAACCAAATTGCCGGACTGGTTTCAAACCCTGCGCGGCCCTTTGGGTGAGGCGATGAGCTTAAGAGCCTGTTTAATATCTATTTAGCAAAAGCGATATAAAGGCAAGCACCGTCATTTGTAGCGTAGTATGTATCTTCCGTTCGCAGTTTTTCCAAAGACGACGGAACTTTTCAAGCCACCCAAAGCTACGCTCAACCACCCATCGCTTAGGCAGTACGGCAAAGGTATGCATTTCATTCCGTTTTACCACCTCCACTTCCGCTCCTATAAGTGCCCTCACGGCGTTAGCAAAGTTTTCACTACTATAACCTCCGTCACACAACACTTTCATGACTTTTGTCAGGTTCGGGGCACAGGCACTCAACATTTCAAGTGCTCCTGTACGGTCACTTACGTTTGCGGTGGTTACCCGAACTGCATGAGGTAAGCCATTAGTATCAACCGCCAGGTGGAGCTTTATCCCTGATGTTTTTTTTCCCCCTATCATACCCTTTTTCTTCGGCGGTATCGGTGTTTTTGATACTTTTGGAATCTATGATTATCATACTTGTTTTCGCCTCTCGTCCATGTATCACTCGGGCGAACAGCACCAATTCCTCCAAAACATGCTCTAACACTGAGGCTTCGCCGTTTTCTCCCCTCGCACTCCATATTTGGTAATAGTGATAAACGAGGCTCCACTTGGGAAAATCGTGCGGCAACCCGCGCCAGGAGCAGCCTTCTTTGAGAACATACAGAATCGCGCAAAAGATGTCATACAGGTCGTAGGTACGAGGGTGTGTAAGTTTTCGGGCTGATTTGAGTTGGAATTCTATCACCGAGAACTGTTCCCTGGTGATGTCGCTTGGATAGATTGTTCTCATATTCTTCCTGCCTTTTCTTGTGGTTTTATTTCATTATCTGTGAGTTAAGTTCTCAAAAACACACTGTATACGGTGTATACCAAACATGGCAAACGCAGTATGGGATGTGCTTCCGAGAACTCATCACTCTTAAGTTCGTTATACATCTGTTTAAGAATTTTGTAAAGATATTAAACAGGATCTAACCGAACGCCCCGGCTGGCTCAGGCTTTACGGACGGGAAAGCCCCGCTTCCCTGTATAAACAGGCTTTGGCTGCCACCCGCTGGCAGAGCTTCCGCTTCCGGGCGGAAACGGTGATGGAATTCACGCCTGCCTCATTCCGGCACATGGCGGGGCTTATCTGTATCTACAATGCGGAAAACTGGATGTACGCCCATCTTACCGGGGGAGAAACCGGCCCTGTTCTGAATGTACTGGTATGTGATAATAAAAAACTTAGCTATACTATTGAGGGTGTCGCGGTCCCCTCAAAAATACCATTGTATTTTGCGGTGGAAGTAAACAGGGATACGCTTCAGTTTTCTTTTTCGATTAACAGTACGGAATGGCGGCCCCTCGGCAAAGCCCTTCCCGCGGATCATCTTTCAGATGAGTACATCGAGAAAAACGGGCTGGTGTTTACCGGTTCTTTTGTTGGTATTTGCTGCCAGGATTTTGATGACCAGAGCGTTTTCGCGGATTTTGATTTTTTTTCCTATCAGGAGAAATAAACGATATAGGAGAAACTATGGATTACGGGTTAAACGGTGATGACCATGCCTGGGCGGAAGGGGTTTTTGAAAAAATCAAACGCAAGCTGGAAACGGAATGTTCCCGGATGGAAGGTATTATTCCTTATATTTCCAAGAATGGCCGTTACCATGATCTTGATTCCCCTGACGGCATCTATTGGTGGACCAACGGCTTCTGGCCGGGTTTGCTTTGGCAGATGTACCATGCCACGGGAAAGGACAACTTCCGCAAAACCGCCGAAACGGTGGAAGGGCGGCTGGATGAGGCGCTGGAAGGCTGGGAAGGGCTGCACCATGACGTGGGTTTTATGTGGCTTCATTCGGCGGCGGCAAATTACCGTCTTACGGGCAACCGGGATTCCCGGAGGCGCGGCCTCCATGCCGCGAACCTCCTGGCGGGCCGCTATAACCCGGCGGGTAAATTCATCCGCGCCTGGAACGGCGATCATAACGGCTGGATCATCATTGACTGCCTGATGAATATTCCCCTGCTCTATTGGGCGTCTAAAGAACTGGGGGATCCCCGGTTTACATATATTGCCCGGAATCACGCCGATACGGCGCTCAAAGCGCTGGCGCGTCCTGATGGAAGCTGCAATCACATTGCCATCCTTTCTCCGGAATCAGGCGAATGTCTTGAAACCCCCGGCGGCCAGGGATACGCGCCGGGTTCTTCATGGAGCCGGGGACAAGC
>JAITEG010000181.1 GCA_031282145.1 Spirochaetaceae bacterium
GGGCGGCCTAATAGTACATCCATTTTTCCCGGGGGTGGTCGGGGTTTCGGATGAGGCGGTAGAGCAGGAGGTCCCAGAGGATAAGTTCCAGGGCGGAACCGGAGGAACGGAGGAGGACCTCAAACTCCGCGATGAGGGACAGGGCCGTATCGGCCTCTGAAAAAAGGCGGGCCGCTTCGACGTAATCCCGCCGGACCTTGGAGGAACCGAGGCCTATCTTTTTGAGCTCCAGTTCCGTTTCCCATCCCGACTGGGAGAGGTGGAGGTAATCCCTGAGTTTCCTGAAACACCAGGTCAAACCCGCGAGGACGGAGATGGATGGCTGCTTGGCGGCGAGGAGGGTGTGGAGGATCTCGACGCTTTTGGAGAGATCCCCCCGGGCTATCCGGGAAAAAAGGGAAAAGGCCGATTCTTCCCGGGTATGGGAGAGCCACTCCTCCACGTCCCGGGCGGTGACGGGCTTTTCCTTGTCCAGAAAGAGCATAAGCCGGGAACATTCCCGTCCGAGGGCGTCGGTGTTGTTCTCCACCATTTCCAGGATGGTTTCCACGGCCTCCTCCCCCACGCGGTACCCCGCCCGGATGAAAAAAGCTTCCACCCACTCGGTTTTCCGGTTCTCGAAAAGCTCCCAAAAAATCCGTTTCGTCCCGGCGGTAAAGGCCCCTTCCAGGCCCTTGGCGAGGCTTGAGTTCTCGGACATAAGGATAAGGGTCGTATCGGTTTGGGGGGCGCGGATATACGCGGCGAGGCTTTCAATCTCTTCTTTCTTTTTATAGACCTCGGCGCTTTTGATAAAGACGAGCCGGGAATCCGAAAAAAGAGAACCGTTCCGCAGCTGGGAAAGGATCTCCGGGAGCGCCGTTTCCCCGGCGTAAAAGGAGGTTTCCTCCGGCGGCGCCCCGGTTTTCCGGGTCATGTTACGGCGGATCTCGTTTATAGCATCCTGCTTTTCACCGATCTCCGGCCCCAGAAACAGGAGGCAGGTGCCTTTAGCCATATCAATAAGAGCGGATAGTATAGGCGAGACGTCCCAGGACCCGGGCGTCCCGGGTATAAATCGGCGGATACTTGGGATTTTCCGGTTGTAAAAGGATCCGGGACGATTGCCGATAAAAACGTTTCAGGGTAGCCGCGTCGTCAAGCATCGCCACCACGATTTCACCGTTCAGGGCGGTTTCCTTTTTTTCGATAATGGCCGTGTCCCCGTCCATGATACCGGCGCCCTCCATGGAATCCCCCTTAACCCGCAGGGCAAAATACTCCCGGTTTTTTTTCAGCAGGGAACGGTGCATGATAATCGTACCGTCCCGGCATTCCTCCGCCAAAATGGGCCGGCCTGCGGCAACGGTCCCGAGGAAGGGGATTTCCACCAGGTCATTCTGGGCGTCCTCTTCATTCTGGTGGGTAAGTTCAATAGTCCGGGAACGTTTGTCCCCGCTCCGCAGGCAGCCCTTTTTTTTCATAGCCAACACATGGTCATGGGCCGCCTTAATCGATATGGAGAAATGATCTCCTATCTCCCTGATAGTGGGGGGATACCGGTGTTCGTTGATGTACTCCGTGATAAAGCCCAACACCTCCCTTTGCCGCTGGGTGAGCTCTTTCATCGCTCTGTCCTTACTATATTATATTTGCGCAGTTTAACGTGTAAATTACTCGGGTATATACCGATGGCTTCCGCCGCCCGGGAAATAACCCCGTTGTTTTGCGTTAATTGGAATTCGAGATAATACTTCTCAAACATTTCCTTTGCTTCATTATATTTTAAATGAAATATGTTAGAAGGAAAAGGGTCCTGGCTCCCGGACAAAAAAGAACCGGTTTCCGGCAGGGCCGGGGTCTCTTCCGCGGGGGTCCACCGGAGGAGATCCCGAATGGCCTTGAGGCTGATATGTTCATCGTCCCACATCACCGCAATCCGCTCGGCCAGGTTCTTGAGTTCCCGGATATTGCCCGGCCAGGGGTAGGCTAAAAGCGCTTCCCGGGCCTCATCGGTCAGCTCATAATTTACCCCGCTCAGTTCCTTTAAAAAATGGAAGAGCAGGAGGGGGATATCCTCCCTTCTTTCCCGCAGGGAAGGGATAACCACGGGGATCACATTGAGGCGGAAAAAAAGGTCCTGCCGGAAACGGCCCGCTTTACACTCCGTTTCCAGGTTCTTATTAGTGGCGGCGATGACCCGGACATCGGTGGTTATGGTTTTTTCCCCCCCCACCCGTTGGATCTGTTGTTCCTGAATGGCCCGCAGCATCTTCGCCTGGGCGGCCAGGGACATATCCCCAATTTCGTCCAAAAAAAGGGTCCCCCCGTGGGCCAATTCGAACCGGCCTTTACGGCTGGAAACCGCGTCGGTGAAGGCCCCCTTTTCATGGCCGAAGAGTTCACTCTCAATGAGGGTATCCGGTATGGCGGCGCAGTTAACCTCCACAAAGGCCTTGCCCGCCCGGGCCGAGCCGTAATGGATGGCCCGGGCCGCGAGTTCCTTGCCGGTGCCGTTTTCCCCATAGATGAGGATCCGGGCGTCGCTTTGGGCGGCCTGTTTGATCCGGCTCTTGACCTCCGCAATCTGGGGGCTGAGTCCGATAATTTCATCCTTGTTAAGGTTCTTTTTGAGGTCCCGATTTTCTTCCCGCAGCTTTTCCAGGGTAAGCACATTCCGGCAAAGGGTCAGTACCTTATCCAGGGAGAGGGGTTTTTCCAGAAAATCAAAGGCCCCCAGCTTTACCGCCCGTACCGCCATATCCACATTGGCGTGCCCGGAGATGACCACCACTTCAAGTTCGGGCCAGCCCGCGCGGATCCGTTCCAGGGCCTCCATACCCCCCATTTTAGGAAGCATTACATCCAAAAAAACCATGTTGACTTGTTCGGACTCTAAAATCTCGAGGCCCAGTACCGCGTCTTCCGCGGTAAACACGGTATAATGTTCATCTTCCATAATCGAAGCAAGGGTTCTGCGGATGCCCGGTTCATCATCAATGATGAGGATCTTTGTCATGGTCAATACCTTTTTCCGGGGATATCACCGGTTCGTCGATAGGAATGTCAATAAAGAACGTCGTTCCCATCCCCTCCGCGGAGTTAAACCAGATGGATCCTCCGTGGTCGTTCACAATCCGTTCCACAATGGGCAGCCCCAAGCCGGTTCCGGATTCTTTGGTGGTAAAATAGGGAGTAAAAACCAGGGGACTTTCCTCTTCCTTGATGCCTTTTCCCGTATCCCGAATACTTAATCTACAATAACGAATCTCCCGCTTTTTGACTAGATCCGCCCGGATCTGCAGCAAGCCCTTACCGTCCATAGCATCAATGCCATTGATAATCAGGTTGGTGAGGACCTGGGTAAAATGCCGCCGGTCTATTTTTACCGAAAAGTCAGCGCCCACCTGGTCAATATCAAATTGTATTTCGGGGAAAGAATTGTGGTAGGGGATAATGACCTCTTCCACCAGTTCCCGCAGCTTGGTCCAGGAAAGGCTATGTTCCATGGGCCGGGAAAGGGTCCTGAATTCGTTGAGCAGGGTGGATAAGCCCTCTACCTCCTGGATGATGGCCACCATGGCGCCTTCCAGAATCTCGCCTATCCCCTCGGGCTCGTTCCTCCACCGCCGCAGGACCCGTTCCGCCGAAAGTTTTATGGGGGTCAGGGGGTTTTTTATTTCATGGGCAAGCTGCTGGGCCATGCTCTGCCAGATGGATATTTTTTCCGTCCGGACCAGAGCGGCCCGGGACTTTTCCAGGTCCTGCACCATGGCGTTGAAGGACTGGACCAGAACCCCCAGTTCATCCTCGGGGCGGGCCAATATTTGGATGGAAAAATCCCCCTCCGCAACCCGCCGGGTGGCTTCGGTTAGTTCCGCCAGGGGCTGAGTTATTTTTGAGGCAAAGGAAAGGGTGATAATAATGGTCATCAGCAGGGTGGGAAAGATAAACGCCCCCAGATACAAGCCCAGGAGGGATTTTATATTGGCCCGCAAGGAGGAGATGAAACTAAACCGGCCCAGCTCTTCCTCAACCACGGTTATGCCCCGGTCAAAGCCCGCACCCAGGCCGTAGCTGATAACCCGGAGGGTGTTTTTTTCCGGGTATACAATATACCGGATCACATCCGTATCCCGGGGTATTTCCCGGGATACAAAACCCGGCGGCTGGTTTCCCGAAGGCTGGCTTCCCGGCGAAGCCTTGAGTTCCCCCCCCGGTTCCCCGGCAAAGGCCCCTCCCAGCCAGGTTCCGTCCTCCTGCAAATGAAAATCCTGAATCGCTGTCAGGTCTTCGGAGAAGGTTTTGAGGCGGGTCAGCAAGTCCTCCTCAGGGGTGTCCCCTTCCGCCGCAAGGGCCATCAGGGGGTCAAAATCATGGTTCTGTGCCAGGGTCTCCAGTTTTTCCATCTGAAAGGAATAATTTTCCAGGGCCATTTTTTGGGCTTCCCGCAGGGCTTCCTCCACCCGGATGGTCCGCCAGAACCGGGCCAGCTCGTATACCGACTGGATGGTGACCACCACCACCGGCACCACGGTGAACAGCACGGTAATGGCAAAATACCCCAGGAGCCGGGCCTGGAACCTGCTTCCCATCCGGCGGGCAAAAATATCCCTTACAAGGCTTTGAACGGAAACGGCCAAAAACACCAGCAAAACCGCAGGGATGGTAAAAAAAATGATAAAGGTAAGAACTTCCGGAAGGCTGCCCTCCCGAAAAATATCGATAAAAAAGGTTCTGGCAAAGAATACGGTTAACATACAGAGGAGAAGGTAAATTAATACCAAACTCCGGACCGTGATAAAGGAATGTCTTGCCTGGGTTCGGATTGCTTTCATCCTCCCCTCACTCTTCCGCAAATTTAGACTCAAACAAGCGGATTAAGGCCGCCGCCGCCGCCTCTTCATCCTCACCTTCGGTGATAATTTTTATTTTGGACCCATAGGCCGCCCCCAGGGTGATAATCCCCATGATTGATTTCCCGTTAATCCGGTCATTGTCCTTTTCGAGGTAAATCGTCGAGGTAAAATCCTTTGCGGTCTGAACCAGCAGGGCCGCCGGCCGGGCATGAATCCCGGCCCTGTTTGATACGGTTATAATCTGCTCAACCATTATTTATTCCTACCATGACCGGTTAACCCGGTCATCAACCGGCAGAACCGGTCATCAGATGATATCTTCCTGCCCAAAATACACCGATCGGGCCTGATCGCTTTCTATCCATTTGAGGATATTCCGGTTAAATTCCTTGGCGGAATTATACCCCATCTTTTTGAGCCGTTCATTCATTGCGGCGGTTTCGATGATGATGGGTACATTCCGGCCGGGTTTGACGGGGATCTCCAATTTCGGGATACTCACCCCCAGGATTTCCATGTGTTTTTCCTCTATGCCCAGGCGGTCATAGGTTTTTTTCGCGTCCCAGACTTCTAATTCCACCACCAATTGGATCTGTTTCCGGTCCCTGATGGCCCCCACCCCGTAAAGGTGGGTAATATTGATGATCCCCAGTCCCCGGATCTCCATGTGATGCCCGATGATCCGGTTCGCCCCGGTACCTATCAATATGTTGCCGCTGACACAGCGGATTTCCACCACATCGTCCGCCACTAGCCGGTGGCCCAATTTGATCAATTCCAGGGCGGTCTCACTCTTTCCCACCCCGGAATCCCCCAGGATGAGGATTCCCAGGCCGTATACTTCCACCAATACCCCGTGGATACTCCGCTCCGGGGCGAAAATATCCAAAAGAATCCGCATCAGCCGGGCATGAAAATCGGTGGTACTCAAATCGGTCTGGAGCAGCGGACACTGGGCTCGCTCGGCCTCCCCGAAAAAATTCCGGTCCGGGGTCAGATTATGGGTAAAGATACAGCAGGGTATGGGAAACGAAAACATCTGCTTGATATTTTCAACTTTGCCCTCATCGGCCATTTTTCGGAGGTACGCGACTTCCCCCCGGCCGAAAAGCTGTATCCGCTCGGAGGCGAAGGATTCATAAAACCCCGACAGGGCAAGCCCCGGCCGGTTAATATCGGGGATGCTGATCTCCCGGGCAAGCCCTTTTCTGCCCCCAATACAGTGAAGGTTAAGGGAATTGTGTTCCTTCAGGTCTATATCAATCAGGTCCAGAACGGTAAACCGCTTTGCCATCATGTTCTTATGATAAACTAAAACGAATAACCCTGCAATGCGCCTAAACTTATGCCTTACTCCGGTCCTTTCGGGGCTCTGCCTCCTGGGGGACGGGTATTACTGGGAGGGTTAAATTTCCTCAAGGTCAAGGCTAAAACCGATAGCCGCCGCTATCTGGTCCGCGTTCAGCCCCATCGCCTTTAACCTCCGGGCAGTTTCCCGCCGTTCCTTTTCCAGGATAAGTTTCCCTTTTTCTAAGCCAATCCGTTCGCCTTCCCGGCGGGACGATACCATATCGCTCTGCCGGTCCAGCTCGTACTTAAACTCGCTCTCCAACCGCGCCCGTTCCGCCTCGTCCCGGCTTATCGTCAGCAGCACTTCTCCCGCCATCGCCAT
>JAITEG010000224.1 GCA_031282145.1 Spirochaetaceae bacterium
TTGATTGCGGGGCCTTCGGCGGAGGAACGGCAGCGGGGGCTGGTATCGTTTATACCTCCGGGAACGGAGCTGTTATCCGCTATGATCCGGGGCACCACCGCCTATATCAATTTAAATGAGGAATTTCAGTTCAGTACCTTTGGGGTGGAGGGATATGCCGCCCAATTACGGCAGATCGTTTGGACCGCCACGGAATTTTCCACGGTCAAGGACGTACAGATCCTTATCGAGGGGAAGCGGGTGGATTATTTAGGTGAAAGTATCCTGATCGGCAGCCCGATTAGCCGGGATATGCTGCCCTAGGAGCCTCCCGCAGCAGCCACGCGGCTCCTAAAACAGCCCTTCCCGCCGTTGTTGTATGAGCCGGGCGGTTTCCCGGGGGCTGTTTTTCCCCTCAAACATGGCCATGAGTTCTTCCCGGAGGATGGTTTCCAGTTCCCTGGTCTTGGGGAGTCCCGCAAACCGGTCCGCCGCCGCCCCCGCGGTGTATATATCATAGGCCTTGGCATAGAGGGAATTTTCATCGGCGGTTCCGGCGGTATCGTCCTGGTTACCCGGCACGGCATGGGCCATGGATGCGAGGAATGAACGGCGCCCGCTGAGGAAGGACAGAAAAGCCCAGGCCTCATCCTTGTGGGGGCTTTCCCGGCTGATACCGGCATACCAGCCGGTCAAACCAAAAACAGGCCGGTCCAGGTACTTGTCGGAGGAAGGAATGGTGGAAATGCCGAAATTAAGCGCCGGATTTTCCTCCATAATGCGGTCTATCTCCGGTATGGAGCCTATCATCATGGCGGTGCGGCCTTCCGTAAATTCACGCCGCTTCTCATCGGCGGTTTTGGTAAAGGGCGAAGGGGACACGAGGCCCTCCCGGTAGAGCCGGTTCAAAAAGTCCAGGACGTCAACGACCGCGGGATCGGTAAAATCCAGGGCGGTTTCAGGGGTAAAATCCACCCCGGCGGCCCAAATCCAGGAAAAGACGTCCCGGTAAAGACCCTGGGGAGTTTCCGGGCTTAAGGCCAGGGCCATCCCATAGGAAGGCGCCTGGGGATCGGTAAGGGCCCGGGCATAGGCCAGAAAATCTTCCCGGGTCTTGGGGGGCCGGTCGAATCCCGCGGCATCCAGCAAGGCGCTGTTATAAAAAAGGGGGGACATAAAGGAAATCAGCGGGAGGGCCCAATCCTCGTATTCCTCCTGCCCTTCGTCAGGAAAAAGAAACGCCCTTTCCCGTTCCCCTTCCCCGTTTTTGTACGGCCGTAAGGGCTCCAGCACATCCATCCGTATCAACTCATAGAGCCAATGGGGATCCAGGCCCAGAACATCCGGCAACGGGGCGTCATCCTCCCGGTTAAAGAGCGCCCCGGCCATTCCGTCATAGGTCCTGTGGGCCAACCGGATGGTAATGCCGGGGTTGAGGGCTTCATATTCCCTGACCAGGGACTCCAGGGCGTCTTCTTCCAGCTCATCCTGCCACCATTGGGCAAACACCAGGACGGTATCCGGGGAAGCTTTGCGCGGATTTGGAGAAAACCTCAGCGCCGAAAGAAACACCGCCCCCAATACCGCCGCGGCAAGACAAAACAAAAACCAATCCAATTTCTTTGTGTCCATATTCCCTTCCCGATTCAGGATACGCCGTATTTGGGATACGCAGTATTTAGGATACGTAGTATTCAGGATACGCAGTATCCAAGCCCCCTTTTTCCGGGGGAAGAGCCGGTTCTCCGGGTTCCCGGCTCGACTTTTACCGGTTTTTGCGGTATACCGTTTTTATGCTCGGCTTCCTGAAAAAATTATTCCGCTTTCACCGGCCCCGGCAGGCGAAACCCGATGCGGATGCCCTTATTGAAGAAAAGTGGGATGCCGATTTTTCCAAACCCGGTCAGGTCCGTTTTGATATTAAAGCAGAAAATTCCCATGATGCCTATATTGACCGGAAGGCCCTGGTACTGGGATTAAAAAAAAACAACTGTATTGCCTGGATACCGGATCCCCTGTACCGTTACGGGGACCAGGTCCTTGAGGCCCGGATAGGACTTGAGCCCTTGGGGGGATACGCCGCGGCAGGGCTGATGTTCCGGATAATCGACGAGGGGACCTTTTATTTGGCGCTGTTTTCCAGTAAGGGGTATTTCCGCCTGGACGTGGTCCGGAACAACACCCCGCTGACCCTGGTGGGCTGGACCGAACTGCCCGGGGAAGCGGAAACGCCCGGGGAAGAACAGCGGACCGAATCCGAGCCGCCGTCCGGGACCGTTGCCGGGCAACAATCCGGGACCGTTGCCTTAACCATTATCGCCTACGGGGATCATCTGTTACTGCTCGTCAACGGCCGCTGGGCCGCGGAACTCCGGGACACGACCATCCCGGCGGGCAGGATCGGTTTTTGTATTGCCTCCTACGGGGGGGAAAGGATTACCCAGGGCAGCCCCCCCGCCTATACGGCCCGGGCCTCCCTGGAGTCCCTGTCCGTAGAATCCCGGATTGAGGAAGTAAGCGCCCGGTACGAAGCCTGGGCCAATAGCCCTGATATCGATCCCCGCAGCCGTTTTCGGCTGGCCGAAACCTTTACCGCCATGGACCAGCCCAAGGCGGCCTTGGCACAGTTGCAGAAAGCCTGGGAATCGGGGGCCAAAAGGGAAGCGCCAGAACTGCTCCTCGCCGGCCGGTTGGCCCTGGCCCTGGAACAGACCGGAGAAGCCGAGGCCTATATCAACGCCTGTCTTGAGGCCGGTTCCGATACCCCCGCGGGCAGAGAAGCGGAAGCCCCCGCGCGGGTGGAAAAGGCAAAACTCCTCTATATGATGGGGAGATTTGAGGAACTTCTGGAGTATGGGGAAGAAGCGCTCAAGATTTTGCCCCATGACGGGGAGCGGCCCGCGCTTTGGACCTTCCTGGGCCATGTTTATACGCAGTTCGCCCGCTATGAAGAGGCCGCCCGGTGTTATGACCTGTCCTTTGAAGGGGACAAGGAAAACGGACTGCCCGCGAAAAACGCCGCCAACGCCTATGAACTCGCCGGCCGTCCCGCGGAAGCCCTGGACCGGTATCTCAAGGCAGGCCGGGTATTCCTCGCCCAGGGCAACTATGAGGATCTCGGGTCCCTCGTCCCCAAACTCCTCTCCCTGGGAAAGGAACATTGGGAGGCCCGGGGCCTCCTGGGGAAATGGGCCTTTGGTATTGAGGACTGGGCCATGGCGGAGAAGGAATTCTCCCGGGCGGAAACCCTGCGGAAAAAAGCCCCAAGCCCCCGGCCCCCGGAGGATCCGGCCCTGGTTTTTCTTCGGGGGCTCCTGTTGCTGCGGGAGGGGAAACGGGTAAAGGCCCTCCCCCTGCTGAAAAAAGCCGCCGCCCTGGAGCCGGACTATGCCCTATTCCGGTTCCGCCTGGCCGAGACCCGGTTCCTCATCCAGGGGAACCCCCGGGATACGCAGCTCCTTGCGGACTTGGAGGCCGCCCTGACCCTGGCGCCGGAGGACGGCTGGGTGAGGAACCTGGCCGCCCAGGTTGCCCTCAGCCGTGGTGACCTGGACGAGGCCGCGGAGCATCTGGAAAAGGCCGCCCAATCCCTGGGAGAAGTACCGGCCATCCGGGTGAACCGGGGGGTAATGTATTATTTGCGGGGTTCCCTGAAAGAGGCCCTGGAAGCGCTGTCCGCGGGCAAGGACGAAGATCCTGAGGGGGTAATGGCCAACTGCGGGGGAAACCTCCTCTGCCGCTCCGGCCGTTATGAGGAAGCGGACGAATATTACCAAAGGGCCCTTGCCCGCAGCCCCGGTAATAGCGAATACCTCGGCAACCGGGCTTCCTGCCTTATCGAGCTCGGGGCCTACGGCGAGGCCGACGCCATCCTGACTCAGGTCCCGGATCCTCCCCCGCCTGAAATATTGGACCTCATCGCCTTTGTGGCGGTAAAAAAAGGCGAATACCCCCGGGCCGAAGCCGCCTCCCGGGCCGCCCTGGAAGCGGATCCCCACTATATCCCCTCCCTGCTCTCCCTGGGCTGGATCTACCGCACCCAAAGCCGCTGGGACGAGCTCCGGGAGATCATGGTTTTGCTGGATAAGGAAGTTCTGGACGGGGAATATGCCACCCGGCGGGAGGAGCTTGCCCGGCAGCTGGAAGAGGGGGTAACCCGGCTCATCGGATGCGCCTCCTGCGGCCTCACCTGGCGGGTGCCCCGTGTCCCGGAAAGCGCCCCGCCCATCCGGCTTTTTGCGATGCCCCCGGACGAACTCCCCGCGGGAACCTGCCCCGAATGCGGCCTCACCTACTGTATAGGCTGCGCCAAGGAGCATCTGGATCCGGACAACCGCTTCCGGTGCCCCCGCTGCGGAAAAACCCTCAAACTCATCGACGAGGGGTTAAAACGGCTTATATATGATTGGGCGGCCGGGGCTATCCCCGGGGAAAAAGACGGAAAGCCGGAGGAAAGTTCCTAAAGGGAATTTAACCACCGGCCGCCCGGAAAAACGAGGAGCCATATACCACGAGCCGGTCGCCGCCCTGTTGTTTGGCTTCACTGCACGCCTGATCGACCCCTTGCAGAACATCCATGGGGTCGGTATAGGCATCGGTCAAAGCCAGCAATCCCATGCTTAAAGAAATACGGCACGAGATACCGCCGGAACTAAACTGAAAATCCCGAACCGTTTCCCGGAGCCGTTCGGCCACCCGAACCGCCTCCTCAATGGTACAATCCCGCAAAATAACGGCGAATATATCGTCCCGGAACCGGGCGGAGATATCCCCCCTCTGTATATGGGAATGGATAATACCGGCAACTTCCCGCAGCAGTTCATCCCCCGCCACTACTTCGTTGCCCTGACAGATCTGTTGATACTGATCGATATCAAAGCCTAAAAGAACATGGGACCCGGGATTTCTTTGCAGATCCTCCAAAATTTCCTGAAGTTTTGGGACAAAACTTTCCCGGTTAAAAAGGCCGGTTAACGTATCATGGCTGGCCTGAAAATCAATGGCGGCGGATAGTTTTTTCATTTCACTCGTATCCCGAAAAACCATCACATAACCGGGAAGTCCATTATCATCGACGGATTGAATTTTGGTAATTGAACCCTCCACAATAAACGTTTCCCCGTTATGACTTTTTAAAATCACATTCCTGAAAAGCTGGGGGTTTTCATCCCTGGGCAGTCCCCCTGGTATCAGGGGAAAGAGGTTTTGGGATTCGATAAGGTTGAAAACCCGGGATACAATATTCCCCTCAGCCTCCTCATTGGTCCAGCCGCTCATCCGCTCCGCGGCGCGATTTATAAACATAATCAATAAATTTTGATCTATAGCGATGATTCCATCATGTACATTGTTTAAAATAGCGGAAAAAAGCCTCTCCTGGTATAATATATTTTTATCCATATTTATTTTCCTAATTTAAACGAAAAGAAGGGCTTTTTTATGGTATATCTTTTTTTCTTTTTCCGTCAAGGGAAAACGTGGCTTTCCCGGATAAACGCATAAAACAAGAATTTAACCACGAACCACTCGAACAACATACCTCGCCCTTCAGGGCGGGGTTGTTGATTCTCTTGGTGGACCGGATTCAGAGCCGCGAGGAAGCGGCGATACTGCGGGACCTGCCGCGGGACTACCTTGAGGGGCTGGCATTGAACATCCCCGAGGGTATGCGTAAACTGATAAGGGATGTGATCACGGTGTTATTAGAGCGCCTGGA
>JAITEG010000235.1 GCA_031282145.1 Spirochaetaceae bacterium
AGCGCCGGAATGGTCCGCAGGGCGCGCATGATACCGCCGATACCGAGGGTGTCGGCAATGGTCTGACGGAGGCCGTACTTTTTCGGAATCTCAAAATCGATCACCGTGGCGGGTTCATAGCCCCCGACCTGAATGGCGTTTACCACAAATTGAGCGCCTTCCAGAGCGCCCCGGCGCCGTTCGGGGCCGAGATAGCTTTTGATCACCCCTTTTCCGCCCTGCCCCGCATTAATGGCCTTGAGGATGGCTTCGCTCTGACTCAGCCGTTCCCCGTCAATATCATAGAGGGCTATCTCGTATGATTCCAGGGCTTTGGAACACATACAATCCCCCAATACATTCCGCGCAAAAACCGTACTTCCCGCACCCATAAAGGTTATCTTCGACATATCCACTCCTTAATTGCGGTCATTTTGCCGAACCATTGGATACTAAAATTATATCAGTTCCTGGGGCTTTGTGTAAGGTGCTTTTAGGGATCTACCCTTTGATGCTGGCGCCGGCCATACCTTCGACAAAACGCTTCTGAAAAATAAGGTATATTGTCAAAACCGGAATAATAGCCATACAAGACCCCGCCAGCATCTTTTCCACAGGGGTACTGAATTGTCCGTTCAACGCGCCCAGCCCAAGAGTGATGGTATATTTCTTTACGTCCACCAGCATCAGGAGGGGCCAAAGATAGGCGTCCCAAGTCCAAAGAAACTGCATGATGATCAAAGCCGACAGAGGATTCTTGAACATGGGCAGGCAGATGGCATGAAATATCCGCAGTTCCCCCGCCCCGTCTATGCGGGCCGATTCAAGAGTTTCATTGGGGATAGTATTGGAAAACTGGCGCATCATAAAGATGCCGAAGAGGGAAATAAGATTGGTAACAATAACCGACCGGTAGGTGTCAAGCCAGTGGAACCAGAGCATCATCTGATATTGGGGGATTACGTTGACCACATAAGGAACCATCATGCAAAGTAATACCAGCATAAAAATTGTGTCTCTGCCGCGGAAGCGGTATTTCCCCAGAACAAATCCAAAAAGTGCGGAAGAATAGACCTGAAAACTTACACAGATCAGGGTGATGAAAATACTGTTCATGAAAAAATAGGCAAAATCAAAGCGGTTCCAGAGGATCCGGTAATTTTCAAAGGTCGGTTCTTTGGGATAGAGGGTCGGCGGTATGAGGATTATTTCTTCCGGGGTCTTAAGGCTGGAGAGGATCATCCATAAAAAGGGGAAAAGCATACATACCGTTAAAGCTAGAAGGGGTATATAGATAAGGAAGGATAGGATTCTGTTTTTTTTCATTGCGAGCGATCCTCCCGGCTGAGCCTGAGCTGGATAACCGAAAAGAACAGAATAACCAGGGTCAGGGTATAGCCTACCACCGAAGCCCTACCGAAGTTAAAGTCCCTGAAGGCCCGCTGATAAACCAGGAGCATCATGGTGTATGAAGCCGTTCCCGGCCCGCCTACGCCGCCGCCCCCGGCTTTACTGGTCATCAACAGAATAGGATTCAGCACCTGCAAAAAATTTATCATCCCCGTTACCGCCACAAGAAGGGTTGCGGGTTTTACCAGAGGAACGGTTATAGATCTGAACGTCTGTAATCCCCCCGCACCATCAATAGTGGCGGCCTCAAAAAGTTCTTTGGATATATCATTCAGCCCGGCATAAAAAATAACAATCGCATACCCCAGTTCTTTCCACACCGTCATGGCAATAATACAGGGGATGACCTGTCTTTCATTTAAAAGCCACATCTGTGGAGAGAAGTTTAAAAAATCCAAAAGGGCGTTCAGAATTCCATTGTCGGTATTATAGACCGCGTATTTCCAGAGAATGGAAACAGCCACCCCCGAAGTTATTACGGGCATAAAAAAACTGGTTCTGAAAAAACCCCTTCCCTTCTTCACCGAGAAAATCAGGGCGGCAAAAATCAGCCCCAGGACGACATAGAGTAAACAGGAACTTATTGCGAATATAAGAGTATTTCGAAGGGATTGCCAAAAGAGGGGGTCTCGGAACATATAGACATAGTTATCAAAACCTGTAAAAACATTGATCCGTTTTATGGGCTGCCAGTTCATAAAGCTGCCTATAAAACTGTATATAATGGGAAAATAACTGAAGAGCCCCAGGTACACAATCAAGATTCCCATGGCAAAAAAAATGATAACCCGTTCCTGGCTTTTCCGCTTTACACGCCCCATCACGCCCTCCATCCCGCCGCATTTGAAGAAACTGTCCGAACAAGTTTTGCCACAGATCGAACATCAATCGATTGCGGATCAACTTTTCGGACAGTTCCTTTCAAACGATTACTTCAGATATCTTGCCAGGGCCGATTTCCGCTCGGCGGTGGGAACGATCATATCCCCCACATATTGATTGTTGCCTTCATCAAACTTTCGGAGCGATTCCTGGGCAGGACGGTTCTGCAGCATAATTTCGTCAGTCAGGATCCGGGCCAAAAGATCTTCGAAACCCGTGGAAGTAATCCCGGTCCAGATAGTTTTATCCACGTATTTGATTACCTCCTTCATTACCTTGTTGGAAGCAAGAGAAGCATCCCCCGCAGCGGACTTTTTGGTAGGAACCACATAGGCTTTATTCCCCAGTTCAACCAAATATTGATCGCTGGAAAAATAGAATTTCAGGAAATCCAGAGCAACGGCTTTTTTATCCGCCGGGGAATTGGCGTTGACCACCGCGGACACTTCGGGGTTGTTCCGGTCCACTACCTGAGTACCCGGGAAGGTGGGAGTTGGGAATACGCCCCATTCAAACCGGTTGCCCACATTACCCTCAAGCCAGGCGCCGATCCAGGTCCAGCCATACATAAGGGCGGATTGCTGGTTTCCAAAACGTTCCTGGGGGGCGCCGGACCCGGCGGCGCTGATTTTATCAACGGAGACCCAATCCTGTACCATCTTTGCGGCTTCAATGGCCCCAGGGTTGTTCAGTCTGGTATGTTTCCCATCCTCGGCGAAAACATTGTAGCCCTTCTGGTAATTAAGGGCCAGGAGGAACCAGCCGTCGGGAAGTTCAAAACCGTTGACGGTATTTCTCCCCGAATTGTCGGTTTTAGTTAATTTTTTCGCCACCACCCGCAATTCATCCCAAGTTTTTGGAATATCCTTATCGGTCAGGCCGGCCTGGGCCCACAGGGCTTTGTTGTAGAACATGGTACCGGTCATGTTGCCCACCGGGATGGTATACAGCTTCCCCTCATACATAAAGGGTTCAACGCCGTTATAATCCGAAAGAATCGCGTTGGTCAAATCCACCGGGAAGGGCTCGGCCAAGCCGGGAATAAACTGGGTATAATAGGCGAGGTGAAAATGCATCAGATCCGGTCCAGTCCCGCTGGCCACCGCCACCGGAAGCCTGGTCCAGTAATCGCCCCATCCCAGGGAATTATTTATTTCGATTTTTACATTGGGATGGATTTTCTGATAATCCGCCACCGCCCGGGCCCAGCGTTCATACCCTTCGGGGCCTTCATTGGGCCACCAGAAATTGAGGGTAAGATTTTTACCGTCATTAACCGGTGTGTTGGGGTTGTACTGTAAAGCCCCGGAACCGACAAGCGGAAGATTGGTTTGGGGCGCCGCCGCGGTTCCGCCGCCGCTTTCCCCCTTTCCGCCGGCAAAGACCCCCGCCGTGATGACCGCAAAACAAAGGGCAGCCAAACCAAAACGCATAAAACTCTTTTTCATAAAACCCTCCTGGAAAAAAATAAGCGCGCCTTTGATGCCGCGCTGTGCATCGAATTTATTTTATTATTTCATGCGGTCCGGCAGCGGGAAAGTGTAATTTTTGGCAGTTATAACAAAAACAAAAAATTACACAGGAATTTTTAATAGTATTTTTCGGTACTTGTGGTATTTTTTGTTCATATTACTCTTGGCTGCCGTACCGGCGCCCGATATAGGGCAGCAAAATTTTTTCGGTTTCGGCATCGGTACTTTCCATCATCTGTTTTATGGGTAGCGCCACATTCATAATATTGGCGGCAAAAACAGTTTGCAGATAATTGAAGACCGAGTTAGGGCGGATTCCCAGAAATTCGGTGGAATCAAGATATTCCGCCTGGATTTTTACCACCTCGTCCAGATCAGAGTAATGGGTTTCCAGCAGGGAGATTTTACTGGGAACCAGCTTTCCCTGATCCGACACCTTAAGCAGCACCTTGTCATTACAAAGGTAAAACAGCAAAAGATCATAGGCCGCGTTTTTTTGTCCCTCCCCGGAAGCGGCGTTGATGCAAAAACTCAACTCAAAATTATTATAATTATAGGCCGGAGGAACCGAAAGGTCCCAATTCGGGATACGGAAAAATTCGAATTCCACCTCAGGATAATTCCGTTCCAGAAAGTTAGAAATCCATGGCCAGCCAAAAATCATGGCGGCCCTGCCTGTTCCCAGCAATATTTCCTGCGGTTCTCCGCCGAATGTTCCAAGCTTGTCCTGAAAAACCAAATCCCGCAGAAACTGAACGTTGGCGATATTCTCTTCCACATTAAAATTAGTTCTTGTACCGTCAGGGGTAAACAAGGGCTGCCCCCGCTCAAGCTGCAGGGCCATAAGAAATATATCCGCATTGTTATTAAAATTAAAACCTTCTATAAGAAAATTTCCCTCCTCATCCCGTCTGGTAAGGGCCATAGCAGTGGTCCGCAATTCTTCCCAGGTGCGGGGAATATCCTTATCACCAAGCCCCGCCTCTTGCCATAGTTTTCTGTTATAGAAAATTCCGCCCGTGGTACTGCCCAGATTGAAACAATAATAATTCCCGCCTATCTTTAATGCCTCTATGTCGGAAAACAGATCTTTCATCACCGCTTCGGGGAAATGTTCTTCCGGCAGGGGGGCCAGGTATTCCATATAGTCCAGCAGATGATAGGGATGCATGTGAAATATGTCCGGTCCGGCGCCGGTCTGCATGGCGGTGCCCATCCTGAGCCAATAACTGACCCAGGAAAATTCCTTAATCTCAAAGGAAACATTGGGCCGGTATTTCCGGTATTCCTCAACGAGCAAGGCATAACTGTCGGACCAGTCCTCGTTGATCCATAGCTTTATGGTTATAGGTTCACCTCCGTTGACTTTGTTCCGGGTAAAGTATTCAAAGCGTTGATCCAGAAACATTTCACCGGATACCTGACCGGTCCTGTTCTCCTGTTCCCCGGAATTTCTAAATTGTCCCGGCCTGCATGAAAGGAAAATAGCAGCTATTAAAAACAAGCCCACGGTTTTACGATTCATTATTTTCTCCCCGGTTCGTTTTTCGGTAATCGGTGGGCGTAAGGCCCTGGTGTTTTTTAAATATCTCGATAAAGGAACGCAACTGGGGATACCCAACGCATTTGCCTATCTCGGAAATATGCAGATCCGTATGCCGGATTAAATCGCAGGCCATGGTAAGCCGTTTTTCCGTGATGTATTCCTTAACCGAGACACCAAGAGAAAGCTTAAACACCTTGCTGATATATGATACGCTGAAGTTAAGAGAATCGGCCAGGAAATCAAGGCTCATACTTTCTCTGGTAAAATTCTTGTCGATACAATCTCTGATCCGCTGGGTTATCTCGTCGGTATGTCCCCCTTTCCTCGACTGTATCTGCCGGCATATTCCGGTACAGACATCAGTAAGAATACCCGCCGTTTCATCCGGGGTTTTACTGTTCAGTATCCGCCGGTAAATATCATTTCTAAAAATCTCATCGGTGTAATAGGGTGTTAGGGCCTCAATACTCCTGATAATATCCACAAAAAGATGGATAAAGGCAAACCGGCAATAAACAGGGTCCTCAATTTCCCGGGAAATATAATCCGAAAAATCCCTGATGCTCAATTCAAGTTCCCCCAAATCTCCCTGTCTGAGGCTGCTGATGATCCCTTTTCCCAAATCCCAGGGATAGCGATAGACCTGCGTTTCACCCTCCGTACCGGTCCTTTCGCCGTCCTGAACAAAACCGTACTCCGCATTAAGCCGCTGCTGAAGATTTTCGTTCTCGCTAAGAAGAATATCAATGCCGGTTTCCAATACCCGCAGGACGTTACGTTGTTCCACCGGCACAGCATGGCCCAGGAATCTGCCGGATAGTTGTTTAATCGGCATATAGATGATATTGGTCAGAACCAGGGCCAATGTCACGCCCAAAAGGCTGCATAAAATTACCACTATAATGGTAATGGTCCCTAAAAACCGGGCCCTGCTATAGATGTTTTTTACCGGGATGGTAAAAAAATACTGCCAGCCCGTTACCCGGGAATGTACCTGGGTATAGAACCAGTTTTCTCCGTCAAGATTCACTATCGCGCCGGCGCCTTCCGTTTCCGCGGTTTGTCCCGCCGGGTCTATGATGCCGCTAAAGGCAGGATGCTCCGCTCCCACCCATTCCCCGTCACGATCAACAATGAACACCTGTGAACCTTCGGGGAGCGTCAGATTATGCAAATTATGATAAAGACCGTCGCTATCCATAAACATGATAAGAATTGGCCGATTAGATAAGAGATATACGGCAGGCTGCGAGAGGGTATAGTTTACCGGCTGGACAATTGCCCACTCACGATTTCCCCCGGCCTGGTCCGTAACCGGATATATAGGCAGGGTGCTGTTCCCCAGATTATCAAGAAAGGTCCGGTACAAGGCTAAAATCATTTCTTTTCGTTTGTTTTGCGATATATGTTCATATACCGGATGATAGGAATTAATATCCACCACCGAAGCCTGATCCGGATAATAGACATAACAGGCGTTAAAATAGGCGTTGATGTTAAACAAACCTAAAAGCCGATCATAGACTAACTTTTTTTCATTGTAATCAACGATGGAATAGTAGCGTATGCCGAAGGTTTCCATCTCGTTATAGCTGGTCAGAGAATACAGGGACTGGATAGTATTTTGAAGCATCATATCGTTGAAATTTTTTAATTGCCCGATAATATCCTTAGACTGGTTCTTCGCGTCATCCAGAATCAAGCGGCGCACGGCAGCATAATTGCTAACCGTAGACACAGCAACTACCGCTAATGAGGCCAAAATGAAACAAATTAATATTTTTGTTTTAAACCGGTCCCTTCCGGGCATATTATAGGATACCCTATAATTTTGTTGAAGGGAAAGTGTATTTTTCGATAATTTATGGTATTTTTCTATCCTGCCCGGATGTAAAAGAAGGGCCGCTAAAAAATCCGGTTTTTAGCGGCCCTTCTTTCAGGCGAACTCCGCGGTCTTAAAGTCCCCCAGGTTGATGGTTTGGGCTCCGTGGAGCCGGGAATATTCCGCGGCAAAGGCCATGTAGTGGCTTTCAAAGGAGTCCTTAACCGAGGTTCTGGCCGAGTTCTCCTGTTCCCGGACGTTCCGCACAAAATCGGTCACGAGGTTAGCATCCCCGCCGGAATGGCCCCCGAGGGGAGAAGCAAGCCGTATCGCCTCAATGTTCCGGGAGGGAAACTCCTTGACGGTTATTTGCGCCTCTTCCATGTCCCCGGTTATTTCCCCCCCGGTTCCGAAAAGGGTGATGTTCCGGTGAATTTCCATGGTAAAGCCGGACATGGTAAAATTGGCGCTCACCCCGTTGTTGAATCGCATCGCCACGGTCTGGTGATCCACCACGTCATTATCGCAGTGGAACACGCAGCGGCCATAGGGGCCGGTTTCCAGCGCCTTAAGCCGGCCCGCGATGGAGAGGTCCGTGGAGATCACATTGGCGGGCCAGCCCACGTAATCGGTCAGATAAATTTTCGATACATGGTAGGGGCAGCTTATCATGTGGGGGCAGCCCTCAAGACAGCGGGAAGGCGCCCCCGGAGGGGCGTTCTCCGCCTTAAAATAGTGTAAATCCCCATAAGAACTCAAGGAACCGCAGGGGGCGCCGGCAAGCCAATGGAGCATATCCATATCATGACAGCTTTTCGCCAAAATCATGGGGGAAGATTCCGCCAAATTACGCCAGTTACCCCGGACAAAACTATGGGAGAGGTGAAGGTGTCCCAC
>JAITEG010000209.1 GCA_031282145.1 Spirochaetaceae bacterium
TGATGCCCGCAGCAATGGGCAGCCTGGGTTTCAGGATTTACATATCTGTGCGCGGGGATTCTCAGGGCATCAAGTTCGCCGATCAGGGCCAGCGCCGGCCCTTCTGTCTTTGGTTTAAGGTAGCCCTTTACCCCGGTAATTGCCAAACCGCTTTCAATCACTGGAAGATTAAGGGAGCGAAGCTGGTCAACAAATTTACCGGCGCTTCGAAATTCCTTGAACCCGAGTTCGGCGTTGGTATAAATATCCCGGCCAAAAGCAATAATGGCATCCCGGTTTTTGTCGATGTTCTGTAAAATTTTTTGTTCAATCACGTCCATGGTTTTCTCCTAAAAGAATGAGGTTTTCCCAGAATTTCAGTTTTGGGAATGGCCCGAATTTCTAAAAACTTCAGTTTTCAAAGGTTCTCTTAATTTTCCGATACCAGATCCCGCAGCACCCGCTTTCCGGCCGGTTCAAGAAACAGCGCCGCCGTACCCGGTTCGATTTTTTCCGTACAGGCCAGAACATTTTTTCCATTCGCCTTTAACACACAGCGGCCGCATATTCCCTGACAACAGGCGCTGTGCCGGTAATACGCCAGAGTATGATCCAGCTTTTCATAGATATAATCCAACGCCTGCATAACCGTAATGGCAGCATCCAATTCCGGTATCTGATAGGATTGCACCCGGCCGTTTCTGTTAATATCAATTTTCATGCTGTACTCCTTGCAGTACCTTTTCGGCAAGATAATCCGACACCGAGGGATAGTCTTCGGTAACAAGAGGCAAGTAATACGGTTCGGGCTTCCGTTTTTCATACAGGATCGTGCCGTCCGGGGAAAGGGAAGCGGCGAAACTGAAGAGGTACTCCCTGTTGTTGACACCGGGAAAATCCGCGCGGATATGGCTGCCCCGGCTTTCTTTGCGGTTAAGTGCCCCGTATATGCCGGCTTCCGCGCAGAGGGCAAGATTTCTCACTATCACCGAGTTGAGCCATTCCGGATTGTAGCGCCGTTCCCCGGGCGTGACGGCAAGTTCCCCAAGGCTTTGGCGGAATGTAACAATTTCCCCGTAGGCTTTGGTAAGCCGTTCCCCGTCCCGGAAAAAATCAAAGCCCGCGTCACAGATCGCTTCCAGCTTTGCACGGGCCTCAATGGGACTTATTCCGCCGGAACGGGCAAGAGGCTCAAGGAGGGCTTGCGCTTTTCCTTCGGCATCGGAGGGAAGCGCTCCGTCGGACTTTTTCGCCCAGGCCGCCGCGGATTCTCCGGCTACATAGCCGTGAACCAGCATTTCCGTAAGACCGTCCCCGCTCCTGAACGCGCCGAAGGTGCCCCCCGTTACCTCCCCGGCGGCAAAAAGACCGGGCACACCCGCGGCGGAAAAATCGGGCTCTACCACAATGCCGCCGTTACTGTATTCGTTGCCGAAAGTGACCTTCATCCGTTTTTTGTTTTTGATAATATCTTCCGCCAGGCGCGACAGATCGATTCCGTTGTAATGATCTTTGCGGTGAAGGGCGCTATAACTTTTTCCCAATTCCCGAAAACACTCCCGCAGCTCCTCATCGGTATAAGCGGAGTAATCATAGTAAAAGGCATTGCCGTGACTGTCGAATTTCTCGTATATCCCCCGCCCGTAAAAGTCGGCCATAAGAACCTTGTTTACCTTGCCGGTAATGGGCCCCACCTTGTATTTTTCATCAGGAGGGAAAAACAATTCCCTGCCGTCCAGATCCGTTATTTTGGGCTTCCGGACATTCCGGTTAAAGGACAGGAGGAAGGGCAGAATGGATCCTTTGGCGTACACCGGTTCCAAAATTGTTCCGATGAAAAGCAGAAATTCCATATCCACCACATGAGCCCCCGCCCGAAGAGCCAGAGCAATCCCGTCCCCGGTCATGTCGCTATTTGAATTCTTCACCGAAAAAGGCTGAAAACCTCCGGTAGCCACAATAACCGCCTTGGCGTTGAATTGCAGAAGTTCACCGGAATAAACGTCGATACCCAGCGCGCCGCAAACCCGATCGTCCTTCTTTAACAGTTCCGCGACAAGAACATCCTCATACACACCGATGGATTTTTCCCGTGCAAGCCCCCGTGCAACGGCTTTCCCAAAGGCCGCTCCCGAAGTAAACCAGCTTACCGAAGCGGGATTAAAAAGGAAGAGCTGCTCCGCCTCCTTTGCCCACTCAAGACACTCCCCAACCGCCGCGGGCCCCAGATCCACAAAGAGCTTTTGCAGCCGCTGATCCCCCAGACAAAACCCGCTGTATACCAGCTTTTCCAGGGCTTTTTTCCGGGTATATGCCGGATTGGCATCGGAAAGCCCAAGCACCTCCCGGGCGCCCTCGCCGTCTACGCCGAATCCGCCGCCTATCATGACCGTATTACCGCTTTTCCCAACCCGCCCCTTGGAGACCAGCGCCACCGAGACCCCCAGCCGGCTGGCCCGGACAGCACTCATCACCGCCGCCCCGCCCCCGCCAATCACGAGGACATCCGTTTCAACCCGCCTTGAAATAAGCCCCACTTTTCAGCCCCCTTGTACCAAGACATCTGCTAGATTATTCCTATCGGTATAATAGGTATTATACAATGAAAAAAATGTCAAGTGAGGCTGTTCCGTTATGTCGGATGTTTCCTTGTGGTTCATAATATCTATCGGGGTATGATTACACTGGATCGTAAAGGAAGATTTACCGCGAGGTCGAAAAAGTCGAATCGAACCTTCGGTTCGCAGTAAAAGAAGGAAGGGGGAAAAGGCGCCGGACACCAGATTTCCCGGAAAGAATGCAATGTCAACAAGTTAAGAATTCTTGTCCGCAGATTACATGGATTTTCACAGATTAGGAGAGACCATAGTTCAAAAAATCCGTGTTAATCTGTGTAATCAGCGGACATTTTTTATTCATCAATATATTTCCTCCGCAATACGCCGGGTTAGCTCCACGGCCCTGCGGGTTTTGGCCGGGTTTCCGCTGAGGGTATAAATATCGCGAAAGATGAACTCCGCCCGGCAGCGGCCTTTTAGGGCCGCGGCGGTTTTTTGGATATAGGCGCTAAAGGCTTCCTCGTCAAATTCCGCCTTGATCCCGATAAAGTTGGGGGAGGGTTTGCGGGAGTAGATAACGTTACTCCCGGCCAGACGTTCCGCCATGATTCCTTCATCACACCAGGGGGAAATGGAGATCTTCCGCAGATTAGGCAGGCGGCAGAGGCTGCTGTCCCAGTAGGCGTGCACCGGCTCACAGCAGCCGTAGTACACCAGGCCGTATTCCGCGGCCAGTTCCTCATAGTAGGGGTAAACGAATTCGGCAAACTGTTCCGGGGAAATGCCGATACTCTCCTGGCTGTTGATATGCCCCCAGAGATCCCGGGAACGGATCCTGCCGTCATAATCCTCCTGGGGAAGTTCATCGGAAAAACAGAAACTACCGCTTCCCATATAATCATTGCCGTTGTTCAGGACCAAAAGGCCTTGTTCCTCCTGCCAGCGGAGGCAGCATTTCAGATCGTCAACCACGAGGCGCATGAGCCGGTGAAAATCTTCGGCTTCACTCATCATGGCGTAGTACATATTTTCCATACCCATCAGGTTCACCACCAGCTGGGTTGGGGTAAAAAACCAGTGGTTGAAGGCATTTTTTCTGACCAGCGGCAGGATATCCCCCAGGATATCCTGGGCCGCCTTTTCCAAGGTTTTGGCAGCCTCCTCATCGCAGTGGTACTCCGAAGGGCGCAGCAGGGGAAGTCCCTCTTCCAGGGTCTCAAAGGCAGGTTCGATATGAAAACCCGGTCCCTGGCCGGCGAAAATCCGTTTCTGTTTCTGCCCCAGAAAATCCGTGGTGATGGCAAAATTAACGGAAAAAAAGTCAGGAACCACCTTATCATCATCAAAGGTCTCATGGGCAGCGATGATCTGACCGAGCTGCCCTTCGATCAACGCGGCCAGGGGATGCTCACAACGGCGTTTTGGAAGGATATCCGGGAGAAAAGTATCCTCCTCCATCACCACCATGGGCCGTTCCCCCGCCAGCCGGTTGTGGAGATACCAAAGCCGTTTTCGCTCGGCCATCACCGGGAGATTGGCATACTCCCGCTGCTTCTTTGCCAGTTCCCGGAGATATTCCTTTTCAGCGGCGGGTATGACCGCATCCCTGGCCAGGGTTTCCCGCGTATCGGTCTTACATGTGGGTTCGGACATAATTTATCAACTCCTCCGCATCCTTGGGGGTTTCCGTGGATGTTGAAAAATAAAGAAAGCGGGGGTCCAGTTCCTTGAAGCGCCCCTTGATCTCTTCGGGGGTCCAGTCATAGAGCCAGAGCCCCTTTCCCGCTTTTTGGATCTTCTTTAAAAGGTCCATCCATTCTATGGTCCGCGGCTGTCCGGCTCCGGGAACCCACTGGATGACATCAATGGCTTTTATCGCCAAAATTTCGTCCAGATGGGCAAGGGCGCCGACACCGTCATAGTGATACACATTGCGGGAGAGGCATGAAGCCTCGTATTCCAGCGCGGGGATCACAAACCGGCGGCACATTTCCGGGCTTATCATAATAGAAAAATCGCACTGTAAAACGGCATACTTTTTTTCACTATAAGCGGGAATCCAGCCGATATAACCGTTTTTATCCATATCCCCCGCCGCGGCAACGGCGTCTACCACCTGCGGAAAGAGGGGCAGAATCCGTCCCAGCACCCGCCCTACCCGTTCAGGATCATCAGCTAAATCCAAACAGAGATTCTGCGATCCCCGGGCGGTCATGATGGCATCCAGGTTGCTGTGGATATCCAGCATAGAAATAAGAAAACGGCCGTCCGCCAATTCCCGGGTGGTCCTGATGAAGGAGAGGATTTTCTCGAAATAACCGTCCCGCGACAATTCCCGGGGGACCTCGGACTCGGCATAATCATCATCCCAAAAGGGATGCACCCAAGAGGTTCCCGCTTCTTCGCTGTATTCGATGGTTCCGCCCAAAAAAGCGGCGAACTGATCCGGCCCCAAAGTACACTCGTAATAGGGAAGCGCCTCCCCGCCGTAAAAGGTATGCTCCAGGTTAAAGGCGAACCGTTCCAGAGCCTCACGGTAATGCCCGGAAGCCACCCCATATAAGTAGGGAAGGGGCTTAAGTTTATCGTCCAACGGAGAAGTTACGCTGATGAGCGGCCGGTCCACCAGATCCCGTTCCCAAAAAGCCCTAAAGTAGGTTTTTATCCGGTCAAAATCAACAACCCCGCCGCAAGCGGTCTCTTGGGCAGGTGCCCTTTGCAACGAATCAGGTTTGGCCTCTGGGGTCAAAGCGGTAATCCCCGGATGTACCCTTGATATTGGGGAAGCCACCGGCTTTGGGCCTTGAGCATCTCATCGGTCATGGCCCATACTTCCGGGGGATTACATACCGCCCCCACCAGGGGGTCCAGGAGCATGGCCTGTTTGAGTTTCACCGGATCCCCCGTAACGGCGGCCTCCACGGAAAGGCGCTGTACGGCGATGCTCTGATTACAAATAGCCGCGCAGGGGAAGGGCAGATCCCCCACCAGGGGGATGGAGATGCCGTTACGATCCACGTAACCGGGGACTTCCACCACCGAATCCGAAGGCAGGTTGGCGATAGCCCCCCGGTTGATCACGTTAAAGTGGCCCCGATAGATCCGGCCGGTTTCCAGGGCCTCAATGATATGGGACCCGTGTTCGGTAGAACGGTTTTCCGGGGTATACCTGGAGGGTTCCATGGTTTGATATTCCTTGGCCTCCTCCTCAAATTTTGCCCGGGTCTCCCGGCATACCCGGAGGTATCCCCCGCTTTCCCCGTGGATCCACAGGGAATAATCGATCCATTGGTCGATTTCATCGGGCCGTTTACGGTACCAGGGGAGATACTCCGAGAGGTGGCCGTTACTTTCGGTACTGTAGTAACCAAATTTTTCCAAAATATCGATTCGGACCTTCTCCTGTTTGCTATACTCCGGATGTTTACGGAAAGCCTCGAGGAGTTTCCCCCGCATATCCTTGCCCTGGTGGAGGACCTGGATATACCAGGTCTGGTGGTTGATCCCCGCACAGATGATGTCCACCTCCGATACCGGCAAGCCCAAAACCTCGGCTATCTGGGCGTGGCCGTGCTGCACCCCATGGCAGAGCCCCACCGTCCGTACCCCGCCGTAGGTATTGGCAGCCCAGGTATTCATGGCGTTGGGATTAGAGTAGTTGAGGAACAGGGCGTCTGGTTCGGCCGCCTCCCGGATATCCTTACAGATGTCCAGGATCACCGGGATGGTCCGCTGGCCGTACATAATACCTCCGGCACAGATCGTGTCCCCCACACACTGGTTTACCCCGTATTTCAAGGGGATCTCCACATCCAAGGCAAAGGCGTCAAGGCCCCCCACCCGGGCGAAGGAAAAAATGTATTTCGCACCCTCTACGGCCTTCCGCCGATTAACGGTTTTGGTCAACCGGACCTGGTCCAGACCGTTGGCCGCTATATCCCGCCCCAACACATGGTAGATCATGTCCAGGTTGGAATCGTCAATATCCATCAGAGCAATCTCAACATCCCGCAGTTCCGGAACGGTAAGGATATCCGCCACTATTTTCCGGGTAAATCCCACACTCCCCGCGCCGATAAAGACTATTTTCACCAGGCAACCCTCCAGACGCCGGGCGGCCGTATAAGCCTCCCGGATCGTGTATTTATCATACCACCCCTTGAGGTATACCGAAATATGATGGTTGTGCTATTTATAGTATGAATGGCTCATATATTTATTTTCATATAAGTTAAAAGGGGCTATACTCCTTAAGGACCCACATTTTGAAAACCGGAGTACTATATGGAACGTGATTTTTTTGCCCTTCCCCTGAAAAGGCAGGCATCCCGGTATCCAGGTAGAAATTTCCCCCTCCATGTTCTGACGATTCTTTCGGGGCATAGCCGGGAAACCGAGGTGAATTACTACAACGACTCTCGGATTGCGGCCGGATCTCCCTATGGGGTATGGCAGTACACGCTTTCGGGCCGGGGCCGTATTGAGTCCAGGGAGGGTTCCCGGGACCTCCTGCCCGGTTCCCTCATGATCCTGTCGGTCCCCGGTCAACAGGTATATTACCTGCCCGAAGATTCGGATCATTGGGAATTCGTGTTCCTCGCGATGATCGGCAGGGAGGCTGTCCGGATAACCCGTATGATTGAACAACGGCTTGGTGCGGTAACCCTCACCGGGGAAAACTCCCCCACGGTGGAACTCTTATACACGATCCTGGGCAAGCTTTTCGCGGGGGATATCGCCGATCCCTTTGACAACTCCTCGTACACCTATCGGCTGTGCATGACGTTCTTGCGGGAAACCGGAAAGAACCGGGATATTCACCGAAAACAATCTTTTGAGGAGCTGCGGTTTTTTTTAAGGGGAAACCTGTACCGGGATATTCAGGTGGAGGAAATGGCGGATTTTATGCGGATGAGCCGTTCCCATTTTACCCGGATCTTCAGCAGAGAGATGGGCATGAGCCCCCGGAGCTACCTGGAAGACCTACGGCTGAAAACCGCGGCGGAAATTCTCTTTGAAGCGGGGACCAGCATCAAGGAAACCGCCGCCCGCTGCGGCATCTACGATGTCAATTATTTTTGCCGCCGCTTTAAAAAACACTTTGGCATATCCCCGGGTAAATACAAAACACAGGGGTTGTAACCCCTATAAAACACCCGGATCTTCGGGCCAGGGATGTTTGGGGTAGCGGCCCCGCATCTCCTTACGGACCTCCCCATAGGAACCGGCCCAGAACCCCCCGAGGTCCGCGGTGATTTGGATGGGCCGATCCGCCGGGGAGAGGAGGTGGAAAACCACGGGTATCCCCAGGATACGTTTTTCTTCCCCGATACCAAAGGCCTCCTGAAGACGAAGCCGGAGTACCGGCTCCCCGGACCCATAGTCCAGGGGCCGTTTCTTCCGATTGGGAAGGGTAAAACAATCGGGAACCCGGCGGTCCAGTTCCTGTTTTTGTTTCCATCCCAACCGGGACTCCAGGGCCCGAACCAAACCGGCTCCGTCGATGACCGGACCCTTTCCCCGATCCTTGCCCCCAAAAACTTCAGGGCCAAGCCAATCCGACGCGGTCCCGCAAAGGGACTCATTTGTCCAGTGGGCGGCGTCCGGAAAAGTCCCATCCCCGAAGGCGGCAAAAAAACGAATCCGATCCAGCAGCCGCCGGGCCCCTTCGTCCCAGGGAAGGATCTCCAGCCCCTTATCCCGAAGCAGCCGGGACAGTTCAGGGATGACCTCTTCTCTCAGGCTGGGCCGCCGCTCTTCACCGATGAGGAGCCGTCCCGCCCGGCGGGTAACCAGAGTCCGGGGAGAGAGGCCCTCCCAGGTAACGGAGATTTCGCTCCTGATCTCCCCGGCGAGGGCCGCAAGGGCGCCCTCCGGGGATAGGGGGGCGGCGAGGCGTATCCGGGCGGAGCGTTCCCCTGCGTCCACTTCCACCGCCACGAGCCATTCCGCGCCGCCCAGGGTCCCCAAACCCTCCAGGGTCCCTTCCCGGCCGGAAACAAACCGAAAGCGCCGGGAACCGGCAGACCGGGAATCCTGAAGCCGGGCGATCCGGTCGGGAAAGGCGGCTTTGAGGAGTTCTCCCACCGAGGCCTCTTGTGGAGGATCCCAAAAGAGAGCGCCTCCCCCGGGAAAAAGCCGCCTCTTGAGGTCCCCCGCTACCTTGAGGATTCCCGATACCCAGGGGGTGTTTCCGGTCCCCTCCCGGACCTGCCGGATCACGGCCAGGCGGCGACGAAAATCGGCGTCGTCTGAGATCCCCGATCCATCCCGCTCGGAAAGGATCGCCGCGGATACTACCGCAAGCTCTCCCTGTCCCGCTTCCCGTCCCGCAAGACAGAGGGCCCCCAGCCGGGGATGGAGCCCCAGCCGGGCTATTTCCCCGCCCCAGCGGGTGGCCTCTGCCCCGTCCGCCGCCCCTAGCCGCCGGAGCAGTTCCAGGGCCCGATCCCAGGCCGCTTCCGGGGGCGGGTCCGGCCAGGGAAGTTCTTCCCGGCGGCGGACCCCCCAGAGGAGATTTTCCAGAACCAGGCCGGCCAGATCTATCCGGTTTATCTCCCGCTCGGTCTCCTCAGGCCGCCCTTGAGATTCTTCCCAGAGGCGGATACAACGACCCGGTTCGAGCCGCCCTGCCCTCCCCGCCCGTTGGTCCGCGGCTTCCCGGCTCACCGGTTCCCGGATAAGCCGGTTCATGCCCGTGGGCAGGTGGAAACGCTCTATCCGGGCGTAACCGGAATCCACCACCAGGGTAATCCCCGGAACGGTAAGCCCGGTTTCGGCTACATTGGTGGAGAGAATTATCCGCCGGGGGGCCTTCCCGGTCCCCGCCCCCTCCGGAGACCCGGCGATGACCTCCCGCTGTTTTGCCAGGGGAAGCCCTCCGTGGAGGGGGAGAATCCGCCAGTCGTTCCCGGCCCCCCCCTCCTTCAGAATCCGGGCGGCGGCCGAGATTTCTCCCTTTCCCGGAAGAAAAACCAGTACATCTCCTCGGGCCACTCCCTCCCCCAGGATATCCAAGAGGGCGTGGGCAACGGCTATCCCCAGGGGAAGGCGGCCGGGAATGGGGCGGTATTCAATTTTGACGGGGAAGACCCTGCCGGGACAGTCAAAAACCGGGGTTTTATCCGCGGGGGTCCTCTTTTCCACGGAATCAATGAAGGCCCCAATCCGGGCGGCGTCCATGGTAGCGGACATGATGAGGAGCCGGATTTTGAGGCCCATCCGGCGCAAATCCAGGATCAGGGCCAAGGCCAGATCCGTATGGACCGACCGTTCGTGGAACTCATCGAAAACCACGGTGGAAACCCCCTCCAAACCGGGATCTTCCTGGATCCGCCGGACCAAAAGCCCTTCGGTGAGGACCTCCACCCGGGTACGGGGAGAAAAACGCCGTTCCAGCCGTACCGAATAACCTATCCGTTCCCCGATTTTTTCCCCCAGGAGTTCCGCCATCCGGGCACTGATCCCCACCGCCGCGGCCCGGCGGGGCTCCAGCATGAGGATCCGGCCCGTTATCGAAACGGAACGGTCCAGCAGGGCCAGGGGGAGCAGGGTAGACTTTCCACTCCCCGGATCGGAACGGACCACCGCACATCCCCGTTCATCCAGGGCTCCGCAGATCTCCCCAAGATGGGGGACCAGGGGAAGGCCGGTTTCCCGGAGGATCCGGTCTATGGGGACCCTTTCCATGGGGTTAGAAGAGTTCGCCCTGGCCCTCCAGGGGGGGTTCCAGGGTGGCGCGGGAGGGCGTAATAGGGCGCGGGACATCCTGAAGCCGCCCCGCTATAGAGGCTAAAACCCCCTGGGGGGGCTGGCCGGCCAGGATGGCGAGGAATTCTCCCTCGCCGATAAGGGGAATCCCCAGGTCCCGGGCCTTTTTGTTTTTCCCCGATCCTGATTCGGGATCGTTGGTCACGAGGAAAGAAAGGTCCTTGACGACCGATGATTTGGCTATACCCCCCCGGGCCTTTACCTCCGCCTCCGCCTCGGAACGCTTCATGGAGCGGAGTTCCCCGGTAAAACAAAAGGAAAAACCGGCCAGGGGCTGCGTCTCAGGGGCGGGTGGAGGGGCGATGGTGATGCCCCCCCCGGCAAGGACCTCCTCAATCTCGGCGGCGGTTTCGGCCAGCCCCCCCTGAATGGTCCGGGCGGTGATCTCCCCCAGGCCGTAGACCGCGGCGAGTTCCTCCACCGAGGCGTTTTTGAGTTTGTCCAGGGTATTAAACCCCGCGGAAACGACCCGTTCCATGATCAGTTCCCCCACCCCCTCAAAGTCGAACCCCGCGATAAAAGCCGCGAGGGGAAGTTCCCGGGAGGCGCGGATATGCCGGATCACCTTGGCCGCGGAAAGCTCCCCCATCCGTTCGTATTCGGCGAGTTCTTCAGCGGTGAGGGTGTAAAGGTCCGGAATGTGCCTGACCCGGCCCTTGTCAAAGAGCTGCCGGAGGAGTTTTTCTCCCAATTCCCGGATATCCAGGATGGAAACCCACTTTTCAAGCCGGTGGAGGAGCCGCTTGGGGCAGTCCGGATTGGGACAAAAAAGCCGGGTCCCTCCATCTTCCAGGGTACTGCCGCAGCTTTCGCACCGGGTGGGGAATTCGATATCCCGTTCCTCCCCCACTGAGGCGGCGCCGGCAAGGCCCTCGATCTTGGGAATGATCTCCCCCCGTTTGACCATGATAACCGGGGAACCTATCTTGAGGCCCAGGGCGCGGATCATGTCGGGGTTGTTGAGGTTGGCCCGCTGTACCGTGGTCCCCGCGAGGCGTACCGGATCTACGATACCGATAGGGGTATAGGTAGCCCCGGACTCACTCCACTCCACCCCCCGGAGGATGCTGACCGCGGTCTCCAGGTCGAATTTAAAGGCTATCTGCCGTTCCGGCCGGGTCCGCCGGAGGTCCGCCATGTCGGTACGAGGATCCTTGACCACAAGGCCGTCGATATCCACCGAAAGGGACTTCCGCTCCTCCGCCACCGCGGCCCGGTAGGCAATCACCTCCTCCGCATCGGTGAAACAACGGGTGACGGTAACGGAAAAACCCCGCCCCCGAAGCCAGTCTATTTTTTCAAGCTCATCCGTAAAAAAGAGGTCGTCCCCGATGGCGGCGGCATCATAGACGATGAGGGAGAGGTCTTCGCAGCCCGCGCCGTCCTTACGGCGCATGATGCCGTTGGCGGCGTTCCGGCAATTAGCCTTGTCCGAATATTTTTCCTGCCACACCTCATGGGTCATCACCACCTCTCCCCGAACCCCGCCTGAAAAGGGGAGGTCCAGTTCCGGGAGGACCCCCTTCATGCGCCGGGCGTTCCGGGTGATCTCGTCCCCGATGATTCCGTCCCCCCGGGTTATGGCCCGCCGGAGCTTACCCGCTTCGTACTGGAGTTCGAGGCTTGCCCCATCCAATTTGTACTGCACCGCCATACGGGGAGGGGCCGTCTTTTCGACCCAGGCGCGGAATTCGGCGGGATTGGCGGCTTTGTCCTGGCTCCCCATAGGGATAAGGTGCCGGGCCTTGGGGAAACCATCCACGGAGTCCGCCCCCACCCGCTTGAGGATAGGACTGTCCGGTTTGAGGGTCTTGAGTTCATCCCAGAGGCGGTCGAATTCCCCGTCGGATATTTCCCCTTCCCCGTTATAGTAGGAATCCTGATAGGAACCGATGAGCCGTTCCAAGGCGGCCGCCCGGGATTCATCGGTTTGAACCGGTTCCGCCGTGTTTTTTGCCATCAGGGTACCTCCGCTTTAAACAATAGTTCCCGTACTTCATGGTTTTTTTGCAGCCCCTTGGTTTCAAATTTGGTCCGGGGCCGCCAGTCCTGGTGAGGGGCAAAACTCTCATAGCCGTTACGGAGTCCCGTTGTGGCGGAAAGTTCTCCCAGGGCCCATTCCCCATATTCAACCCAATCGGTAACCATATAAAGATAACCGGAAGGGCGGAGCCGCCGGGCCAAAAGCTCCGTAAAGGGCCGCTTAACCAGCCGCCGTTTATGGTGCCGTTTTTTAGGCCAGGGATCGGGGAAAAAAATATGTATCCCCGCGAGGGAAGCGGGAGGAATCATTTCCGCGAAAACTTCGACCGCGTCGTGTTCTATGATGCGGATGTTAGGGATCTCCCTTTTTTCTATTTCCCAGAGGAGCCGTCCGATACCGGGCCGGAACACCTCGACCCCTATATAATTTTTTCCGGGGTTTTCCTGGGCGATTACCGCGGTGGCGAGGCCCATACCAAAACCGATTTCCACGGTTACGGGGCTTTCATTACCGAAAAGCGCCCTCAAGTCCAGAAGGCCCTTCGCAAAGGGAACCGTGTAACGGGAAGCCGGGCCCTCATAGGATCGCCGTTGGGCATTACTCATCCGTCCTCCCCGGAGGACATAGCTTTTTATCCTGCGTTCTTCCGGGAGCGGGGCTTTGGATAGATTACCGTTTTCCTGGTTCATGATCTTTCGTAGCGGGAGGTTACCGTATCGGAACCACCTCCGTCAAAGCTGAGGTAAGATATTCCGCGTCCTCCGCCCACAGCGCGACGGTTCTGGCATTGGAAGGCAAATTAAGATTAGCCACCGTCCCTTCCCTGGGGGGCGCGTCTATAACGGTCAGCAATTCCCCCCCTTCGTCATAACAAATAAACCGGTTTTCAGGGTACAAGGACTCTATCCGGTACCGGCCGTCGTTAACGGTCAATACCGGGAAGGCAAACCGGGGATCCGCCGGCGCGTCAAAACTGAAGAGCCGTTCCGATTTTTCACCCCCCTTGTCCATAATAACCGCCCGGTATTGGCCCCGGGGCAAAGTCTCACCATCCATCATGGTAATACTACGGCTTCCTATCCAGGTCTGCCCTTCCGATTCATAACTAATCCAATCATCGGCGGACAGGGTCCAAAACAACCCTTCCCGATCATAATGGAGGTAAAGCTCATTAATATCTTCAATACCGTCATCATCAGCGGGAAGTACAAAAAAGGAAAACCGCTCCTGGGGGCGGCCGGAAGTCTCATAATAAACCAAGCGGATAAATCCGTAGGATATCTTCGGTTCCGCCCGGGAACAGGATAAAAAAACAAGGGCCGCAAAAACCGTCCAAAGCCATAAGAGGGGCCTTTTATAAATTTCCGCC
>JAITEG010000254.1 GCA_031282145.1 Spirochaetaceae bacterium
GGGGTTCTTCCCCGGGAGTTTGCGGTTCCGGCATTTCCCCCGGGGCAACGTCCACCCTCCGGGGCTCTTCCCGGTATAACTCCTCCGGAGACGTCTCCGGAAAAGGAACACTCTTACAGGAGACGCAAAGCAACAACAGGACAACCAACAACTCCGCCGTAAGGGACCGGACCGTTCTTTTCATGGAAGACGCTCCAGCAGTTCATCGATCATCCCCTCGGCCCGTCCCTGCCAAACCCGCCTATTATCCTTCAGGGGATCCGTCCAGAAGGGAAGGGCATCTTCGGCGGTCCAGGATTTCCGGGGTTCCCGCTCCCACAAAATCTCCGGCAGAAAATCCGGTTCATCGGGCATGAAAAGCTCCTCCGGCGGAATCGCCAGGGGCTTGAATACATCGGACAGAGGCTGGGGAGGGGCGGCTTTTGGGTGGCGGCGCTGGTAATTAACCACCGTAAGCGCCACGAGGAGGCATAAAATGATCCCCAACGCCCCCAGGCAAACCAGAACCAGCCTGATATGGCTCCGCAGCATTTCCCGCGTCCCCGTGAGAAACCGGGAGTCAACCTTTAAAAACCGGGACTTTATTGATGAAAAAATATCTCCTAAGCCCATATATCTATTGTAACAGTAAAATTCGTTTCTGACACTACCCCCATGATACTTACCCCCAGGTTGCGGAAGGCGCCGGTTTTTGGTATAGTATAAACCGGAGTATATAAAGTGAATGAACGGCTTGACTCTTTATTGCGGCGGTATAATGAAGTAACCCTTTTGATTCAGGATCCTGAATTGGTTAAGGATCAACAAAAATATCGGGATACCATGAGGGAATATTCCCAGCTCAGTGAAGTATTTTCCGCCCAAAAGGAAATTGGGGAGCTTTCCGCGCAGCAGGAAGCAGCCAAAGCCATGGTCCAGAACGAAAAGGATCCGGCTATGCGGGAACTGGCCCGGGAGGAACTGCGGGAACTGGAACTGCGGATAAAAGAAACTGAAGACAAACTGAAATTCCTCCTTATCCCCAAGGATCCCCTGGATGAAAAAAACATCATCATGGAGATTCGGGCCGGTACCGGCGGGGAGGAAGCGGCCCTGTTTGTGGCGGACCTTTTCCGCATGTATTCCCGGTTTGCCGAAACCAAGGGCTGGAAATTCGAGATCATGAGCGCCAATGAAACCGAATTGGGAGGGTTTAAGGAGATCGTCTTTTCCGTCAGCGGGAAAAACGTGTACGAAAACCTCCGCTATGAATCCGGGGTACACCGGGTCCAGCGGGTTCCCGCCACCGAAGCCTCGGGCCGGATCCATACCTCGGCGGTTACCGTGGCGGTACTCCCCGAAGCGGATGAAACGGAAGTCGAGATCCGCCAAGAGGACCTTCGCATCGATGTAATGCGGGCCGGGGGACCCGGCGGACAGTGCGTCAATACCACCGATTCGGCGGTACGGATCACCCACCTCCCCAGCGGGGTGGTGGTCCACTGTCAGGACGAAAAAAGTCAGATCAAAAATAAAGCCAAGGCCATGCGGATCCTCCGGGCCCGGATCTACGAGCTGGAAGCGGCTAAGGCCCACTCGGAGCGGGCGGAGGCCCGGAAAAACCAGGTGGGCAGCGGGGATCGTTCTGAACGGATCCGCACCTATAACTTCCCCCAAAACCGCCTCACCGACCACCGAATCAACCTGACCCTTTATAAGCTGGACCTGATCATCGGGGGGGATGTGGAGGAGCTTTTTGACGCCCTCAAGCTCTCCGCCCGGGAAGAGATGCTCAGGACCACCGCCTCCGTAGCCACCGCTTCCTAACCGGGGTCATGGCCGGGATCACCGCGGGGGAGGCCCTGAAAGCTGGAGCCGCCCTGCTCCGTTCCGCCGGCATAGACACCCCTTTTTTGGACGCCTCCCTGCTCCTCGGGGAAATCCTCAGGCTTGACCGGGCGGGTCTCATCCTGGCCGAAGGGACGCCCCTTTCCCCGGAGACCCGCTCTCTTTTTGACCAATCCCTTAAACGCCGGCTCTCCGGGGAATGCGTCGCCTGGATCCTGGGCCGCCGGGAATTCCGGGGCCTCGACTTTATAGTCGGCCCCCAGGTCCTGGTCCCCCGGCCGGACACGGAAACCCTGGTTGAGGCGGCCCTGGAATTCATCGATCTCCGGGGGGCGAAGTTCCCCGAGGGGGGGCTTTTGGCGCCCCTCTCCGTATTGGAAATCGGTACCGGCTCCGGGGCTGTGGCCGTTTCCCTTAAAGCTGAACGGCCCGCCCTCATGGTCAGCGCTTCGGACATCTCTCCCCCCGCCCTGGACCTGGCCCGCTCCAATGCCCAACGGCTTTTGGGGAAGGCCGACGGGGTGAATTTTATAAGCGGCAGCCTTTTTGACGGGATAGCCGGTTTTTTTGATCTGGTCCTCTCCAATCCCCCCTATGTCCCCACGGCTCTTTTGGAAACCCTGGCCCCGGAGGTCCGCCGGGAACCCCGGATCGCCTTGGACGGCGGCTCCGATGGCCTGGACCTCATCCGACCCATCATAGCCGGAGCGCCGGAACACCTCCGCCCCGGGGGAATGCTCCTTCTGGAAGCCGACCCCGGACAAATGCCGGCCATCGCCGCCCTCCTTACCCGCCAAGGCTACCGGAATATCCGGGTGTTTCAGGACCTCTCCGGTCGGGATCGGGTTATCGGCGGCATACCCTCCGGAGGGCCTAGACAAAAAAACGCCGTTACGGGAATACTTTAAAAAAATGTCGAATATAGCGGAGTTTAAAGAAAAATTTCAACGTTACGAACGCGGGGAGCAGGAACGGATATTAGCGGCCCTTTCCTGGAGGGAGGAGCTGCCGCCCCATCAAACGGCCCCTGCCGGCTGGGACGCCCTGGTCCACTCCCTGGGGGTCGCCGCCATCCTCGCGGACCTCAACCTGGACGCCGACACGATCATCGCGGCCCTGCTCCACGACGTCCTGGAAGAAACCGCCGTGTCCTCCGCCGACATCGAAGACCGGTTCGGCCGCGATGTAGGCCTCATGGTGGAGGGGGTTACCCGGATCGCCGACATATCTTCCAAAAGCAAAACCCTCCAGGAAGCGGAAAACATCCGGAAGATGCTCTTCGCCATGGTCACGGATATCCGGGTCATTTTTATCAAGCTGGCGGATAAACTCCATACCATGTCGACCCTGGACGAGCAAGACCCGGAACAGCACAAAACTATAGCCCAGGAATGTCTGGACATCTACGCGCCTCTGGCGGACCGGCTGGGAATTTCCCGGCTCAAGGACGAGCTTGAGGACCTGGCCCTCAAATACCTCAACCGGGAAGTATACCTGCAAATAAAAGAAATCGTCGCCTTAAAACGGGGGGAACGGCAGAATTTTCTCGACAATACCAAGGAGGACATCCGCCGGGAAGCGGAGGCTGCGGGTATCACTATAGAAGTCGAAAGCAGGGCGAAACATTTTTATTCAATTTATCAGAAGATGCGGAAACGGAATAAGGCCACGGGGGATCTCTACGACTTATTCGGCATCCGGATCCTCTGCGACAGCATTGAAAACTGTTATACCCTTCTGGGGCTGGTTCACCGCCTCTGGAAACCCCTGGACGGCCGGTTCAAAGATTATATCGCCATGCCCAAATCTAACGGCTACCAAAGCCTCCATACCACCGTGATGGCTGCCGGTGGCAACCTCCTGGAAATACAACTCCGCACCCAGGAGATGCACCGGATCGCCTGCCATGGCATCGCCAGCCATTGGTTATACAAGAAGGGCAGTACCAAAGAAATCGTCCGGCCCGCCGATATTTCCCTCGTAAACCGCCTCAAAGATTGGAAACAAATTGAGTCGGAGAGTGGTTTTAACCGGGTTTCGGAATCTTTTCTGGACGACATCAAACGGGAACTCCTCAAGGACTCGATCTACGTGTTTACCCCCCAGGGCAAGGTGGTGGAGCTCCCCGCCGGAGCGACCCCCATTGATTTCGCCTACCATATTCATACCGCCATTGGGGAACACTGCGCCGGGGTCAAGGCCGATGGGGTTATCATTCCCTTGAGCAGCGAACTCCAAAACACCCAGGTGGTGGAAATTCTCACCGCCACCAATGCCCGGCCCCATGTAAACTGGCTCAGGACGGTTCGGACCGCCAAGGCCCGCAGCAAAATCCGGTCCTGGCTCCAGCAAAATGACGATTCCATCATTATTGAAAAAAACGTTGTCGCCAAAAAAAAGCCCTCCCTTCCGGAACCCCCGGTAGAAAAAGAACCGGAATTGTGGGAGCCGCGGTTTCTCCGGCCCCAGCTCCTGGAAACCGATACCACCCTGCTCCATGTCCGGGTGGAAGACGAAAAAAACATGATGATCCATTTTGCCAAATGCTGTCATCCGGTAACGGGAGACCCCATCATCGGCTACGTTTCCCGGGGCCGGGGGATCATCATCCACCGGAAAAATTGCAGCAATCTGGCCAATATTCCCGACTTTTTGGAACGGAAGATTGAAACCGAATGGGAAAACGCCGCCTCCGTCTTGGTTAAACGCTTTAAAGTTGAAGCCCGTTTGTCCACAGACCTTTTTTCCGAAATTGAGGGGGCGGTGAGAAAGTACCAGGGCCACCTCATTGAGGGCCGGCTGGAAGAGACCTCGGTCAACCACCTGACCGGTTTCTTTACCATGCAGTTGGAACAGAGCGAGGACCTCAAAAGGGTCCTCAAAAACATCCGGGGTATCCCCTCGGTTTTCAACATCCAGACCCTCACTTAGGCGGATCCATGACGGGGAAATTCTGTGCGTTTTGGCTGTTAATCCTGTGCCTTTTTTCCTGTTTTGGGGAGGGAAAGCCGGATATGGCAGGTGAAGAAGCTGTCCCGCCCCCGGAAGAGCCCCTTCCGGCCCCGCTCCGGTCCCCGGAAACGGATTTCCTCACCATCATCGCCGCCGGGGATAACCTGATCCACGAATCCATCATCCGGGCGGCGTTTCGGGACGGGGCCTATAACTTTGACCCAATTTATGCCGGCATAAAGGCCCTCATCGAACCGGCGGATATCGCCTTTATCAACCAGGAGACCCCCCTGGCGGGGGAGCGCTTCGGTTATTCCCGGGGCCTTAACTTCAACACCCCGGAGGTTATGGGAAAAACCCTCGCGGACGCCGGTTTTGATGTGGTTAGCCAGGCCAATAACCACGTCCTGGATAAGGGCGAGGCGGGCCTTTTTGCCACCCTGGACCTGTGGGATTCCCTGCCCGCCGTTCAGTACCTGGGGATCCACCGTTCCCGGGAACAACGGGACACCCGGCAGGTCATTATCGAAAAAAACAACATCAAAGTGGGATTCCTGGCCTATACCTACGGCACCAACGGAATACCCCTGCCCCGGGACAAACCCTACCTCGTATCCCTCGCGGAAAAAGAAGTTATGGCCAAGGAAATTGCGGCCCTGCGGCCCCTCTGTGATTTTTTGGTGATTTCCATGCATTGGGGGAACGAGTATGACCACCAATATCATACCGCCCAGCAAACCATGGCCCAATTCCTCGCCGGCCAGGGGGCGGATCTTATCGTCGGCCACCACCCCCATGTGATCCAGCCTTACCAATACCTTCCCCGGAAAGACGGGAAAGACACCCTCTGCTTTTATTCTCTGGGTAATTTTTTGGCTGCCCAAGACATGCCCAATACCTTGCTGGGGGGGCTGGCCTACATCAAACTAAAAAAGGTAAATTCCCAAACATCCATCGAACAGGCCGGGGTCATCCCCACAATCACCCATTTTAACGCATCCTATACCGGCTTCCGGATCTATCCCCTCTATGACTATACCGAAGAGCTGGCCAACACCCACGGCCGCAAACGGCCCCAGTACGAATTAAGCCTCTCTTTTTTTAAAAACCTGGCCCAAAGGATCTTCGGCGAAGGGCTCATCGAATCAAACCCCTTTGCCCCCTAAAGGGACGGCGCCGCTTCCCCCGTGCCTTGGTTATTTAGCCACGGAACAGACGACTAAACGCTTTTCTTACCGTGTTTGATCGCGGCCCTGCAGGTTTTACAAATTTTGACCTTCGCCCCGCCCGCGTCCTGTTCATAAAGAATTTTCACGTTATTTCGTTTACACACCGGACATTCACCCCGTCCGCGGGCGAAAAGCTCCCGAATTCCCTTACCTCTATGCGCTTTAGCCATTTCCCCTTCCCCATCTGTTTGGTTTATAAGGCTGTTTCACTATTCGATTAATTTTGAACAGCCTCAAGTTTTCTTTTTATCTTCCTTAGCCGCCTTATCCTTGACGTTTTTGGCATCTTTAACGTTCTTTTTCGCCTTCTTTTTGGAAGTGGCGTCGTCGGTATCCAATTTATAATCCACCAATTCCAGGATAACCACTTCCGCGGCATCCCCGGCCCGTTCCCCCAGCTTGATTATCCGGGTATATCCCCCAGGCCGCTCCTTCATCCTGACGGCGATATCGGTAAACAGCTTGGCCACCATCCCTTCGTCAAAGAGCCGAGCGGAAACAATACGCCGGTTATGAACCGAATCGAGTTTCGCCCGGGTTATCAATTTTTCCGCGCTCCGGCGGATCGCCAAAGCCTTGGCTTTAGTGGTCCGAATCCGCTCGTACCGGAATAGCGAGGTTACCATATTGCGGTGCAGGGCCTTACGGTGAGCCGATGACCGCTCAAGGGGGTTAAATCCGCGTTTATGCTTCATCTTCTTCTTCCTTTGGTGATTGCGAGGTAATTTTTACCGCATTTTTCAACACATTGACATCGGTTATCCCCAGGCTTAAATTCCACTCCTTAAGTTTTTCCTTTATCTCTTGGAGGGATTTTTTGCCGAAATTCCGGGTCTTGGCGATATCATCCTCGGTCTTCCGGGTCAATTCCCCAATGGTCTTAATATTCGCGTTTTTAAGACAATTAGAAGACCGCACCGACAATTCCAATTCCTCTACCGGGGTATTAAGGATCTGACGGATCCGTTCGTCATCTTCATCCATATCCTCATCGACGCCCAGGTTGTTTTCATCAAAATTAATAAAAACCGAAAAATGATCCTTAGCAATCTTCGCGGCTTCCGCCAGGGCATCGTCGGGCCTAATGGCGCCATCGGTCCAAATCTCCAGGATCAACTTGTCATAATCATTCCGCTGTCCTATCCTGGTGGGTTCAACGGCAAATTTAACCTTTTTTACCGGCGAAAAAATCGCGTCCATGGGAATGGTACCTATCACATCCACATAACGCTCGTTCATTTCCGAGGGCACATATCCCCGGCCCAGATCGATCTGGACCTCAAATTCAAGCCGGGCATTGTCCATCAAGGTCATTATATGCTGTCCGGTGCTGAGGATCTCAACCTGTCCGATCCGTTCAAAATCGTCGCTTTTTATCTCATTTTTACCGGACCACTCGTACAACAATATATCCTGTTCCACATCATCAGGAAGTCTCAGCCGAATTTGTTTCAGGTTGTTGAGTACCTCCAATGTATCTTCCACGATATTTGGAATCGTCTCAAATTCACTGGAAACATTATGAGCAACCCCATCGGCGTCATAGGACGTTATTTTAACCGCCGTAATGGCGTATCCCTGGATTGAGGAAAGGAGAACCCTTCGTAAGGTATTTCCCACAGTTGTACCAAATCCGGGTTCAAAGGGAGCGGCGGTGAACTTACCATAATTAGGCCTAAGTTCACCATGCTCATAGGAAATACCTTTGGGACGTTTGAATCCTTTAAGGAGGTTCTTACGGGCCATGGAGACTCCTTATTTCGAATATAATTCGACAATCATCTGTTCTTTGATGTCTGCAAGGTCAGTTATATCGCTGCGCCGCGGAGCGGCAAGAAATTTTCCTTTCATCCCGTCAGGATCGAGCTGCAGCCAGGGCATAACCCCGGACTTGCCGAATTCCTTCAGAGCCTCCTTCACAACCACCAAACTCTTGCTGGGCTCTTTAATTCCAATAACGTCATCGGGCCGCACCAAATAGGACGGAACATTAACACCCTTACCATTTACCGTTATATGGCCATGGAGCACAATCTGCCGGGCTTGACTCCGGCTTACCGCAAAACGAAGCCTATACACTACATTATCGAGCCTGCGCTCCAATAATACAAACAAATTCTCACCGGTAATACCGGACATCCGCAATGCCCGATCAAAAAAGAGGCTGAATTGTTTTTCCTGCATTCCATAAATCCGCTTCAGTTTCTGCTTTTCCCGAAGCTGAAGCCCATAATCAGACCGTTTCCCCGGTCTTGCCTTGGGATCTTTCCCCGGTGCGGGCCGTTTTTTGTTAATAGGGCACTTATCACTTTTACAGCGATCCCCTTTGAGCATCAATTTCTTCTGCTCCGCCCGGCATAATCGGCAAACCGGTCCGGTATATCTTGCCATATATTCTTACCCCCTCTTAGATACGCCTGGTTTTTCGCGGCCGGCAGCCATTATGGGGGATCGGGGTAACATCGTTGATCGATTTTACCTTTATCCCCAGGGCGCCCAACTGGCGTATCGCCGATTCCCGGCCTATACCCGGTCCTTTGACATACACATGCACCTCCCGTAAGCCCACCTGCAGGGCCTTCTGGGCCGCGGTTTCAGTAACGGTTTGGGCTGCAAAAGGGGTGGACTTCTTAGCGCCCCTAAATTGTAAGCCCCCGGAACTTGCCCATGAAATAGCGTTCCCCATCAGATCCGTGATGGTGACAATAGTATTATTGAACGTAGCTTGGATATATACGTTCCCCTCATATACGGATTTTTTTTCTTTCCGTTTTTTTGTATTAGCAGCCACCCTATCCTCCGAATTTTTCAAAACCCTGGGGTTTTGAAATACTAGACCTGTTCAAGAACCCGGCCTGATTCCGGCCAATGCTCCTATTTCTTCTTACCGGCAACGGTCTTCTTCTTACCCTTCCGAGTCCGCGCGTTGGTTCGAGTCCTTTGTCCCCGGAGGGGCAGCCCTTTACGGTGCCGCAGCCCCCGGTAACAACCAATATCCATAAGCCGTTTAATGTTCAGGGCTATTTCAGTACGTAAACGCCCCTCCACCTTATAATCGCTTTCCAGGATCTGCCGAAGCTCGTTTAATTCCTCCGGGGACAGATCATTGATAAGCCTTTGGGGATCGATCTTGGTTTTCGCGCAGATCTCATCAGCGCTGGACCGGCCAACCCCAAAGATATAGGTCAAGGCGATATTCACATGTTTATTAGGGAGGTCAACCCCTGCTAGACGTGCCATAGCGACTCCTAACCTTGCTTCTGTTTGTGTTTAGGATTCTGACAAACAATACGGATTATACCGTTCCGTTTAATCACCTTGCATTTATCGCATATAGGCTTAACACTTGTCCGGACTTTCATCCAATCGTTCTCCCTTATATATTATCGCTCAAACCGGCAAAAAGCGCCGGCCTTTTTTATCTTTTCATCCCCCGGGACCGTCCCAAGGGTTAGATTCCTATTAAAGCGAATTTTAATCAATTCGCCTAGGGGGGAACCAGGCCCCCCTAGAGGTTCCGGCCCCGCAGCCGCCCCCGTTTGGTCAAGCCCCCATGGTAGTGCATCTTCAATAGGGCCTCCACCTGGCTCATGGTGTCCAAATCCACCCCTACCAGGATCAAGAGGGAAGTACCCCCCATAAGATATGAAATTGACGAAGGAAAGTTAAACAAACGCTGAATAATCGTGGGGAGTACCGCAATCACCGCCAGATAGAGGGAGCCGGGTAATACAATCCGGTTTAATATCTTGGTCAGGTACTCCTCAATCCGTTCGGTCCTGATCCCCGGGATGGAGCCGCCGTTTTCCCGGATATTTTTAGCGATTTCTATGGGATTCAAGCTCACCTGGGTGTAAAAATAGGCGAAAAAGATGATCAGCAGCACATACAACACCGTATAGAGCAGCCCCTGGGGATTCAACGCCCGGGAAATCGCCGCCAGCCACGCCACATTTCCCCCAATGGTCGAAGCTATCTGCAGGGGAAAGGTGAGGATCGAAGAAGCGAAAATAACCGGAATAACCCCTGAGGGGTTAATTTTAAAGGGTATATAGGTGTTCTGACCACTGTACATCCGGCGGCCCACCACCCGTTTCGCATAGTGGACGGGGATCTTCCGCTGGCCCTGCTGTTCAAACACCACCAGGGCGACCACCGCCACAAACATCACAAAAACTACAATCACAAAAACCGGGTTAAGCTGATCGTTCCGCACCCGGCCCACGAGTTCCCACAGGGCCTGGGGAAGCCGCGCCACGATACCGGCAAAGATCAGGAGGGAAATTCCGTTTCCAATCCCCCGTTTGGTGATCTGCTCCCCTATCCACATGAGGAACATGGTTCCGGTGGTCACGGTCAATATGGCGATCAGGGTGAAGGGAACTATCCCCATACTCAAAAGGTTTTCCACACTCCGGGAAATACTCTGAGCGTATTGGGTCACCGCGAAGGACTGGATAAGACAAACCCCCACGGTCCCTATTCGCTGATAACTCTGGATCTTCTTTTTGCCCCCCTCCTCCTCGGAGATCTTTTTTAAGCTGGGAAAAACGATAAGCAAAAGCTGCATTATAATCGACATAGAGATATAGGGCATGATCCCCAGCATAAACACCGAAAAGTTAGAAAAAGCGCCCCCGGCAAAAAAGTCCAGATAATCCACAATGGCGTTCCCGGAATTTTGCTGAGAAAGAAAATAGGTATTAAGCTCCCGGACATTTATCCCCGGTATGGGGAGTACCGCCCCCAGGCGAAAAATAATCAACATCAGGGCGGTAAACAATATCCGTTCCCGTAGTTCTTTTACCCTAAAGCTATCAACCAATGGATTACTTGCCATGTTACCTTTCCTATATCAACGGATTAAACATCAGCGGCCTGGTCTTTCGGCGGCTTTGCCGAACCGCCGCTGATGGAACCACCGGCTTTGGTTATCTTCTCTTGCGCGGAAGCCGATATGGCCTCAATTTCAAAAACGAGTTTTTTGGTGAATTTTCCATCCCCCAGGACCTTTACCGGTACAGCGCCTTTAACCAAGCCCTTCTGCATCAGGGAAGCGGTGCTTACGGTTTCTCCGTCAATAAAACGGCGCTCTATTTCTCCCAAATTGACCACCTGGTAGATCTTTTTGAAGGGATAATTGGAAAACCCCCGGTGGGCCAAACGCCGGTACAGGGGCATCTGCCCCCCCTCAAAACCAACGTAGGTTTTTCCCCCCGACCGGGCCTTCTGACCCTTGTTGCCCTTTCCCGCGGTGGTACCCCGGCCCGAACCCTGTCCCCGGCCAATGATCCGTTTCCGTTTATTGGCCCCTTGGGGGGCATGTAAATCAAAATCAGCCATTAATTAATCTCCTCCACCGCGACCAGGTAAGAAACCTGCCGAACCATTCCCAAAATAGCGGGGCTCGCCTCCTGTTCTCGTACGGAACCTATCTTCCGCAGTCCCAAAGACCGGATCGTGGCGCGGTGTTTTGGTAAGGCCCCAATGGTACTGCGGATCAGACGAACTCGGATTTTCTGCGCCATCTTCCTTACCCCCATAACTCTTTCAGGGATTTTCCCCGATTTTTAGCCACCACCTTCGCGTCCATCATACGGCTGATACAATTAAAGGTCGCCTTGACTACATTGTACTGGTTTTTAGCGCCGATGGACTTACTCAAAACATCCGTAACCCCCCCGGCTTCCATGATCGCCCGGATAGGACCGCCGGCTATGATCCCGGTGCCGGAACAAGCGGGTTTTAGTAAAACCTCGGAGGACTTAAAAAGCCCGATAATTTCATGGGGAATGGTCCCGTTTTTAACGGGAAGCCGGACCAAATTCCGCTTGGCCTTTTCAATGCTTTTACGGATGGCTTCGGAAACATCGTTGGCCTTGCCAAACCCGTATCCCACCTTACCTTTCCGATCCCCCACCACCGTCAGGGCGGAGAAAGAAAACCGACGCCCCCCCTTGACGACCTTGGCGGTCCGGTTGAGTTTTACCAGCTTTTCGACAAATTCCTTGTCCTTATCCTGAGTATTTCTATCCCTGTCTCTATCCCGTGAATGTTCCATTCCGCCTCCTAGAAGCGGATCCCGGCTTTCCGGGCTCCGTCGGCCATGGCTTTGACCAGGCCGTGATATAAATAACCATTCCTATCGAAAACCACCGTGGTGATATTCTTCTCTAGGAGCCGTTTTCCCAAAACTTCCCCAAGATGCCCCGCCCCTTCCACGTTCCGTTTAATGGTGTTCAGTTCCTTCTCCAGGGTCGATGCGGAGACCAGGGTATGTCCCCGGGTGTCGTCAATAATCTGAATGGACAGCGCCCGATTGCTCCGGGTAACGCTCATCCGGGGCCGCTCCGGGGTACCGGAAATACCCTTACGGATGTGTATTTTCCGTTTTAACCGCTTTCTGTCCTTTTCAACCATTTTCTTCAACATTACTTGATAACTCCTATAGTTCGTGAAGGAACCGCAGGGCAGTTCCCCCGGGTCAAACAGCGAGGCTATTTAACCCCGGACTTACCGACTTTCCTTCTGATTTTTTCGTTTTCATACCGGATCCCCTTGCCCTTGTAGGGCTCAGGCAGCCGGAGTTTCCGGATCTGGGAGGCAAATTCCCCCACCTGCTGTTTATCGATACCGCTCACCACCACCCGGCCGTTGGGTTCGGAAACCACCGAAATACCCTCGGGGATACCCACGTATATCTCGTTGGAATACCCCAGGTTCATGGCTAAGAGCTTTCCCTGTACCTCCGCCCGGTACCCAACGCCGGTAATAATCAGGGCTTTGGAAAAGCCCGCAGAAACCCCGATCACCATATTGTTCAGCAGGTTCCGGTACAGGCCGTGGTAGGCCTTGGTCTGCTTTTCCTCATTGGCCCGGGAGACCAGGATCATCTCTCCCTCGGGGGTAAAATTGATAACAGGGTGATACCTTTGGGTTAATTTCCCCTTGGGGCCTTCCACGGTGATCACCTCGTCCTGAAAGGTAACCTTCACCCCCTGGGGAACTTTAACGGGAATTTTTCCAATCCTCGACATGTTAACCTCTTACCAAACGGTACAAATAATTTCGCCGCCGACTTTTTTCTCGGCCGCCTTTCTTCCGGTGGTGACGCCGATGGAGGTGGACACAATCAGGGTACCGTACCCGTTGAACACCCTCGGCATCTTTTTATAACCCGTATACACCCGTCGTCCCGGTTTTGATATTTTTTCAATCCCGTGTATGACCGGACCGGTCTCTTCATCATACTTCATGAAAACCCGGATGATATTAATCCCATCCTGGTTAACTTTTTTAAAATTCTTGATATACCCTTCGATCTTTAAGATTTTTACGATCTCAAGTTTCAACTTGGAGGTAGGGATATCAACTTTTTCATGCTTTGCCATCCCGGCGTTTCGGATCTTGGTCAGCATGTCCGCAATGGGGTCAGATACGCTCATCCTTTTCTCCTACCTTACCAACTTGATTTAGTGACGCCCGGAATAAGTCCTTCGCTCGCAAGTTTGCGGAAGCAAAGGCGGCACATCTCAAATTTTCGCAAATAACCCCTCGCCCGGCCGCAAATCCGGCAGCGGTTAACTTTTCTGGTCTTATATTTCGACGTCCGTAACGCCTTTATGATCATCGCTTTTCTTGCCATGTATACTCCTTATTCCGGGTCATCCAGGTTATAACCTGAAGAACCCTTAAAATCGGAATTCCGGAACCGGTAAAGGAACCGAAAACCACCTTTTTATTTTCTGAAGGGCATACCGAACTTGGCGAGGAAGGCCTTAGCCTCCGCGTCGGTCCGTGCCGTCGTTATAATAGCGACATTGAGTCCGGCTACGCGCTCAATCTTATCAAAATCAATTTCAGGAAAGATAATCTGCTCGGTGATCCCCAGAGAATAATTCCCGTGCCCGTCAAAGGCGTTTTGATTCACCCCCCGAAAATCCTTAACCCGGGGAAGGGCCACATTCACCAGCCGGTCCAGGAATTCGTACATCATGGCACCCCGGAGGGTAACCTTGGCACCGATTTCCTGACCGGTACGGATCTTAAAATTGGCGATACTCTTCCGCGCCTTGGTTTTAACCGCCTTTTGACCGGTAATCAGGGTGAGATCCGCAATCGCCGCGTCCAGGAGCTTCTTGTTCTGCAGAGCCTCCCCTACCCCCATGCTGACCACGATCTTCTCCAGCCGCGGCGTCTGCATGGTCGAGGTATACTCGAACTCTTTAAACAGCTCCGGAGCAATCTGTTCCCGATATATTTTTTTGAGCCGCGGTTCGTAGTTCTTCATTTCAACGCCACTCCTTACAACGCCTCTCCGCATTTTCTGCAGACCCTGGTTTTGGTTTTTCCATCCAGTTTATACCCTATCCGGGTGGGTCCGCATTTTTTACAGACGATCATCACATTGGAACTGTGGATCGCCGCCTCAAGCTCCACAATACCGCCCCGATCCTGCTGGTTCCGGCGTTTCATCGCCTTTTTAACGATGTTGGCGCCCTCCACCACAACCCGGTCCTTATCACGGAGCACCTTCAAAATCCTGCCCCGTTTTCCCTTGTCTTTGCCGGTTATGATCTGCACGGTGTCTTCTTTTTTCAATTTGTATTTATGTTGCGTTTCCGCTGTCATCATACCGCTCCTTCGCCGGACGCCTCAGGGATCGTCCCGGCTAAAACTTTATCCTAAACAAAACCCGCCGGCTTATAATACCTCAGGGGCCAGAGAGACGATCTTCATAAAATCCTTCTCCCGTAATTCCCGGGCCACCGGCCCAAAGATCCGTTTCCCCTTAGGGTTCATACTCCCGTCAATAATGACACAGGCATTATCGTCAAAACGAATATAGGTGCCGTCAGGACGCCGGTATTCCTTATGGGTCCGGACTACCACCGCTTTTTCCACGGAACCTTTTTTAATGGTCGATGTCGGCAGGGCATCTTTAACCGCCACCACAATAATATCGCCGATCCCCGCATACTTACGTTTGGATCCTCCCAGAACCTTGATGCACTGTACCATCTTGGCCCCTGAATTGTCGGCCACATTCAGGAAAGTTTCCACTTGAATCATTTTCTCCGCTCCCCTTATTTGGCACGTTCGACAATTGCCGCAAGTTTCCAGCATTTTTCCTTGCTGATAGGACGACATTCTACCACCCGGACCCGATCTCCCATTTTTGCCTCATTGGCTTCATCATGGGCCTTAACTTTTTTAATCCGCTTAACATATTTTTTGTAAAGGGGATGCAAAGCGGTGGTTTCCACGGCAACCACAATGGTTTTATTCATTTTATCGCTCTTGACAATCCCCACAAACTCTTTTTTGCCGCTTTTAGCTTTAACAACCTGATCTTCCACCATTCTCTCCTTAAACAAGTTTCCGGAAATGTCCCTCAAAAACCTGTGTTACCCCTTTAAACCCGGTTCCTGCTGCCGAATCATGCCGTTAAGGCGGGCTATCTGTCGGCGCATCACCCGTTTTTGAAGTGGATTGTCCACATGACCGATAACTATCTGGAAACGAAGTTCCATATACTTCTTGTTAAGTTCATCCCGCTTTGCCTTAAGTTCCGGCAGGGAGAGGTTCTTAAACGAATTCTTCATATCCCTTTCCTCCAAAACTTTCACCAAAACTGACGTTTGGGGAAAGCCTCAACATAAGCATCCGAAAAAACAAGGCTATATCCCCAACTCAAAGTCGGAACGGGCCACAAACTTGGTTTTAATCGGAAGTTTGGCCCCCGCCAGGATCATCGCCTCTTCCGCGATGGCTTTATCAATACCCCCCAGTTCGAACATCACGGTCCCCGGTTTAACCACAGCAACCCAATACTCAGGCGGTCCTTTCCCCTTACCCATACGGGTTTCCGCGGGCTTCTTGGAATAGGGTTTGTCCGGGAAAATCCGGATCCATACCTTACCGCCCCGCTTAATATGCCGGTTCAGGGCGATACGAGCGGCTTCAATCTGCCGGTTGGTAATCCACATCCTGTCCATGGCTACCAGGGCATAATCCCCAAAAACCACGGTATTTCCCCGGGTAGCGTTCCCCGGCATATTGCCCCGTTGTACCTTGCGATGTTTTACACGTTTAGGACTCAGCATCGATCAACTCCTCGCGGGGACGCGCTCGCGCCGCTTACGGACCAGGACCCCCGCGTCTTCCTTTTGTTCCTTACCGTACTTCATTCCGTTATACACCCACACCTTAATGCCGATGGCGCCGAAGGTGGTATGGGCCTCGGCAAAACCATAATCAATATCCGCCCGCAGAGTATGGAGGGGAATCCGGCCTTCTTTGGCTTCTTCGGTTCGGGACATTTCCGCGCCCCCCAGCCTCCCCGAAAGCCGCACCTTTACCCCCTGGGCATTACCCTTTTTAATGGCGTTGGCAATGGCCTGCTTCATGGTTCGCCGGAAAGAACCCCGGGCTAAAAGCTGCCGGGAAATGTTCTGGGCGATAATCTGGGCATTACTGTCCGCGTTCCGGACCTCTTTAATTTTAATCTGAACCTTTTTGGTGACCTTCTTCTGCAGTTCACTTCCGATTTTTTCTATATTGGCGCCCTTAACCCCGATAATAACCCCGGGCCGGGCAGTATGGATCACGATAGTGATCCGCTGGGGATGCCGGATAATTTCCAATTCAGCGATATCCGCGCCCTTGGTCTCGTTCATATTCATAATAGCGGAACGAAGTTTCAGGTCCTCATGAAGGGTGTCGGCATATTCTCTGGGGTCCACATACCACCGGGACCCCCAGGTTTTATTGATTCCAATCCGCAATCCAATCGGATTTACTTTTTGTCCCACGTTATTCCCCCGCCTTTTTTCGTAACCCACCGGTTTGCACTTCGTCAATGACCACGGTAATGTGGCACATCCTTTTAAGCAGCATATCCGCCCGGCCCCGGGCCCGGAACCAAATCCGCTTCATCCGGGGGCCTTCATCAATTTGGATCCGCTTTACATACAGCATATCTTCAGCAAGCTGCTTATTCAGGCTCAGCGCATTGGAAGCGGCGGATTTTACGGTTTTCCTGATAAGCCGCGCCCCCTTATGGGGCATATTCTCCAGGATAGACATGGCTTCGGGATATGGCTTGCGGCGGACCAGATCCGCCACCGGCCTGATCTTAAAGGGCGAAGCGATAAGATATCGGGTCACCGCCCAGAAACCTTCCCTTTTTTCGTGTGCTTTCTTTCCCATACTCTCTACCTATGCCCCTATTTAGCGGCTTTTTTATCCGACCCCGCATGGCCCCGGAAGATCCGGGTCGGAGCGAATTCCCCAAGTTTGTGGCCGACCAAATTTTCCGTAATATAAACGGGGATCCAGGTCTTGCCGTTATACACAGAAATGGTATTTCCCACCATTTCAGGAATAATGGTAGAACACCGGGAATAGGTCTTGATCATCCTCCGATCCCCAGCCTTGGCCATCTCCAATACTTTCTTATAAAGGCTCTTCTCGATGAAGGGTCCTTTTTTGATTGATCTTGACACCCTTTAACTCCTTAGAAAACCTCAAGGCCCCCAAGCCGGCGGTTTTCTACTTCTTTTTACCCCGGCTTACGATAAACCGGGAAGAAGGCTTATGCTTGTTCCGGGTTTTATATCCCTTAGTCGGCTGCCCCCAGGGGGTAACCGGATTGATACCCTTGTTTTTTCCCTCGCCCCCTCCATGGGGATGATCCACGGGATTCATAGCCATACCCCGGACCGTGGGACGAACCCCCAGCCAGCGTTTACGCCCCGCCTTACCAAGCTGCACATTCATGTGATCCTCATTTCCGACGGTACCCACGGTAGCGTAACACTTTTTGAAGATCATCCGCATTTCACCGGAGGGGAGTTTTACCGTTACATAATCCCCTTCCTTGGCCGCGATAAGGGCGCCGGTACCGGCGGAACGGGTAATCTGCCCACCCTTGCCCAGGGTAAGTTCAATATTATGCACCATAAAACCCAGGGGTATATTCTCCAGGGGAAGGGCGTTTCCCGCCTCAATGGGCGCGGTAGGACCGCTTTGGATCTTCGCCCCCACTACCAGCCCCTTGGGGGACAGGATATACCGTTTTTCCCCATCGGCGTAGACCACTAGGGCGATATTGGCGCTTCGGTTGGGATCGTATTCGATGGTGGCTACTTTACCGGGAACCCCGATCTTATCCCGTTTAAAATCCACGATCCGGTAACGACGCTTATGGCCGCCGCCCTTATGCCGCACACTGATCCGGCCCTTTGAATCCCGGCCGGCCTTTTCCGAGCGCCCGATGGTAAGGGTCTTCTCCGGCTTATCGGTGGTTATTTCAGTATAATCCAAACTCGTCCACTGCCGCATCCCCGCGGTTATGGGTTTATATGTTTTAATTCCCATATGGCTCCCCTAAACTCCCTCGAAAACGCCGATCTTTTCGTTTTTTTCCAAACGAACAATGGCCTTTTTCCAGGACGCGGTATAACCGGCCCGGTTGCGCTGCCGCTTCGGCTTTCCCCCCACCACCATGACGGTACAAGAAATGGGGTGTACATTAAAAAGCCGGCGAACCGCTTCTTTTATCTGAATTTTCGTGGCGGAAGGATCCACCTTAAAAACATATTTTCCCTCTTCCCGCAGGGCATTGGCTTTTTCGGAAAGGACCGGTTCAATCAGGATTTTTTCATATAACGTCATAGAGCGGCCTCCCCGTTATCCTCGGTAAGCACCGGCTTTTTTTCGGCGCCGGTATAAAAGGCGTTCAAATTTTTTACCGCCGTTTCCAGAACAATGACCCGGCGGCCATAAAAAAGGTCGTGGGCCCGCAGGCGGTTATAAGAAAGAAAACGCAGCCAGGGGATATTGGCCCCGGCCCGTTTTACCCGGGGATCGTCATCTTTAAGAATAATCACCGTCCGTTCACCGGCGCCGAAATTCTTGATGATCCCCGCTAAATCTTTGGTTTTACCCGATTCGATTGAAAAATCTTCAACTATTTTGAGGGCATCGCTTTGGGCCTTGAGGCTCAGGATGCTTTTTAACGCCAGGCGTTTCGCTTTTTTAGGAATGGAATAGGAAAAATCCCGCGGTTTGGGGCCGAATATGGTACCGCCCCCCACTATTACCGGTGACTTTTTATCCCCCCGCCGGGCCCGGCCGGTACCCTTCTGCTTATAGGGTTTGGCATTGGAACCGTGAACCTCTCCCCGGTCTTTGGTACAGGCCGTACCCAACCGTTTATTGGCAAGTTCATTGTTTATGGCATACCAGATAAGATCCTCATTTACCGGAAGACCGAAAACGGCGTCATCCAGCTCTATGTTTCGCAACTCTTTGCCATCAATGGAATACACTGTCCGATTCATTACTTCCCTCGTTTTCCTTAAAGGCCCTACTTCTTTACCGCAGCCCGGACGGTAACCAGACCTTTGTTTATGCCGGGAACCGCGCCGCGAACCAAAAGGAGCTGGTTATCGACGTCAATCTTAACCACCCTCAGGCTGAGGACGGTTACCCGCTCCCGGCCCATACGACCGGGGAGCTTGACGTTCTTGAAGGTACGGCCCGGATAGGTGGATTGTCCGGTGGATCCCGGTTCCCGGTGAAATTTGGAACCATGGGTGTAGCGGCCGCCGCCGAAACCCCACCGTTTCATCACTCCCTGAAAGCCCTTACCCTTGGAAATACCGCTCACATCCACATAACGGCATCCCTCAAAAATTTCCACTCCCAGGGAATCCCCGGGGGCAACCTCTTTTTCAAAATCCCGAAATTCCTTAATCCGCTTTTTCGGCGTGATATTTTCCGGAAATTGTCCCCCATAGGGCTTAGAAACCCGGCTTGGTTTCAGATCCTCTACCCCAAGAAGCACCGCGGCATAGCCGTCTTTTTCTTTCGTTTTTTGGGCGATGACCACATTCGGATCGATCCGGATAACCGTTACCGGAACCAAATTACCCCCCTCGTCGAAGACCTGGGTCATTCCCACCTTTTTGGCCAAAAGACCTAACATGGCGCAACTCCACCGGCACGCTATCCCTCAGTCCCGGGACCGTCTGCCTGAGTGACTCTCCCCGCCCAAGGGGCGGGATATGAAAGCCCCTCTGAATAAAAAAATAATCGCAGGCCTTTTTCAAAATTGATGCTGTTGAAAAAAACCATCTGCCAATTATTTTATGGGAGGGGGAATTTTTTACGGTCCCCCATTCCCCTCAAAAATCCAACGGATCTTTATTGTTTTATTTCCACATCCACCCCCGCGGGGAGTTCAAGCTTCATTAAAGAATCCATCACCTCCGGGGAAGGGTTAATTATATCTATCAAACGCTTATGGGTCCGCATCTCAAACTGCTCACGGGACTTTTTATTCACGTGGGGAGAACGAAGCACCGTCACCTTGTTTATCCGGGTGGGCAGCGGAATAGGGCCGGTAACTTTAGCCCCCGCCTTCTGTACCGTCTGAACGATAGACTTCGCGCTCTGATCAATTAATTCAACATCGAAACCGCGCAACCGCACGCGAATTCGTTCCTTAGTCATTATTCCTCCGGAAGAGGGAGGCGCCTGATTTTTCGCACCGGCAAAAAATCAAGGTCCCCCCCTCGATCATAACCTTTATTCGATAATCTCGGTCACCTGCCCGGAAGCAACCGTTTTTCCGCCTTCCCGTATAGCAAAACGCAACCCCTTTTCCATGGCGATGGGGTGAATCAGCTCTCCGATTATCTCGGTATTGTCCCCGGGCATCACCATTTCCTTGCCCTCGGGCAATTTTACCGTACCGGTGATGTCGGTGGTCCTAAAGTAGAACTGGGGCCGATATCCGGTGAAGAAGGGGCTATGACGCCCACCCTCTTCCTTGGACAGACAGTAGATCTGACCCTTAAACTTGAGGTGGGGGGTGATGGAACCGGGTTTGGCCAACACCTGACCGCGCTCGACCTGTTTTTTATCAATACCCCGAAGCAGGACACCAACATTTTCACCGGCCTGAACGTCTTCCAGGGTTTTGTTAAACATTTCCAAACTGGTGGCGACGGTTTGCTGGGTAGGCCTGATCCCGACGATTTCAACCGGATCCATGGCCTTGAGGATCCCCCGATCCACCTTGCCCGTTACTACGGTACCACGGCCGGGAATGGTGAACACGTCCTCAATAGGCATCAGGAAGGGTTTATCCGCGTCCCGGACCGGATCGGGGAAATAGCTATCCATCGCGTCCAGTAGTTCCTGAATACACTTGGTATCTTCCGTTTCCTCGCCCTTATTGAGGTCTTCCATGGCCTTAAAAGCGGAACCCTTGATAATGGGAATCTCGTTGCCGGGGAACCCATTGGCGGTCAGCACGTCCTTGATCTCCTCTTCCACCAATTCAAGAAGTTCCGGATCATCCACCAGGTCGATTTTGTTGAGAAAAACGATCATACTGGGAACACCGACCTGACGGGCCAGAATAATATGCTCCCTGGTCTGGGGCATAACCGAATCCGGGGCAGATACCACGAGGACCGCGCCGTCCATCTGGGCGGCGCCGGTGATCATGTTTTTGATGTAGTCGGCGTGACCGGGACAGTCGATATGGGCATAGTGCCGTTTTTCGGACTGGTACTCCAGATGCCGGGTATTGATAGTGATACCCCGGGCTTTCTCCTCCGGAGCGTTATCAATATCATCAAATTTCATGATCTTGTCACCGTATTTTTTACCACAATACATGGTTATAGCGGCGGAAAGCGTGGTTTTGCCATGATCGACATGACCAATGGTTCCGACATTCATGTGAATTTTTGTTCGATTGAACTTATCTTTTGCCATTACGTGTCCTCCTTACCTATGGGCACCCAATTTAAATTCTATATTACCAAATATAGTCCAACACAACCAAGCGTGTAAGACCCTCCGGTAATCCCCATACCGGGGACCAGGAATCAGCGACGTTCCATTATAGCGAGGGGAATCAAAAGAGAACAGTAAGGCAAATAGGGGGGCTGAAAACCCTCACCATCGACCTCGTACCATCCGTCCCGTTCCACCTATCTCATCCTGGGCAACGCCAAAAAAACCGGGAAAATTACTCCCGCATTTCTGATGATCGGTTTGGATCATTGAGCCGCCAGGACAGAGGCAAAAGCCCGCCACCCTGAACCACTCCAAGAAACCGCCTGGACGGTTTCCCGAGACCTCCGCGCCATCAAAATCAAGAACCCTTTTCCGCCTCCTTGAAATCCGCCTGGCGCGGTAATCAAATCCGGTAAACCACCGGATTAAATCATTTCAAACATCCGGGCTTGTCCAAAACCGAAGCCTTGGAACAACCACATCACCCTAAGCCCCCCGGGACGAATACAAGCACCTTCCCAAGGGATCGTAAACCCCGGGGAAACCCCCGGTTTCTATCTTACCACCGATAATGGGCAAAAGCCTTATTCGCCTCAGCCATTTTGTGGGTATCTTCCTTTTTCTTAAAGGCCGTACCGGTATTATTATACGCATCCATAAGCTCCGCGGCAAGCCGTTCATCCATCCCCCGGCCGGATCTTGCCCGGGCGGCATTGATGATCCACCGCATCCCCAGGGCTTCCCGCCGGGAGTCCCGGATTTCCACCGGAACCTGATAGGTAGCACCCCCAACCCGCCGGGATTTAACCTCGATCACGGGCTTTACGTTCTCTATGGCCTTGAGAAACACCTCCAAAGGCTCCTTTTCGGCCTTAGATTTCAGTACATCCAGGGCTTCATGAACGATCCGGAGGGCCACCGACCGTTTACCTTCCCACATCATCCGGTTTACAAACTTGGAAACCACCACACTGTTGTATTTAGGATCCGGCAATATGCCCCGATCTATGGTCTTTTTTTTGCGTCCCATGACTGCTCCTGCCCTTACGCCTTTGGCCGTTTGGCGCCGTATTTAGACCGGCCCCGTTTGCGGTCTTCCACGCCCAGGGTATCCTTGGCACCCCGGATGATATGGTACCGGACCCCGGGAAGATCCTTCACCCGGCCGCCCCGGACCAGGACCACCGAGTGTTCCTGCAGGTTATGACCAATACCGGGAATATACGCGGTTACCTCGGTTCCATGGGAAAGCCGCACCCGGGCAACCTTCCGCAGGGCCGAATTAGGCTTTTTGGGGGTAACGGTCATAACCCGGGTACAAACCCCCCGTTTTTGCGGACAAGACTGAAGCGCCGGAGATTTCGTTTTAACGGATATCTGCTGCCGGCCAAAACGAACCAACTGATTAATCGTAGGCATCTACCAAAAACTCCCTTTCCATCGCCGGGGAATACCACAGCGTCAGTATACCTATTTAGAAACATCTTAATTCAAAATAATTATAAATAATTATCATGTAAGGAAGTTTAATCTATCTGAAAAAAAAAAAAGAGTCAAGAGGAAAAAGCTTTTTTTTTAAAGAATTCGGAAAAAAAACCGCCCTTAACTAAAGCGCCACGCATCCCCGCGCCTTATATACTCAGGAACTTATTATCATACGCAATACCCCCCTTTGTTTCGCCCCGGACGACGATATCATCGACGTCTCCCGGGACAATGTCTTCAAAGCCACCTTTACCCAGGACGACCCCCTCTCCCAGGGTGCCCTCAAGCGCTTCCTCTCCGCCTTCGTCGGCCGGAATGTCGAGGTCCTTGCCCTCTCCCTCAACGAGCCCCCGGTCTCCGCCCTCTCGGACCGCCAAATCCGTTACGACATCCAAGGAACGGCGGGAAATTGCCCGGAGATTACAGGCGATGGGACTGAGTCCGAACCAGATAGCGGCGGCTACCGGTTTAAGTCCCGGGGAACTGCCGTAAATCCTTCCCAAAAACTGAAGTTTTGAAAAACCTATAGAAAAAAGGTCCCGGGGTTGTTTCCGGCTTATACCGGCGCGGGGGACGTCCTGATTATCACCAGGTGGCGTTCCTCGTCCAGGAAGGGGACGGTAACCGGGAGGATCTCCCAAGGAGCGGCGGTTTTCAGGGGCTCCAGTTCCGCCTCAAGGGCCGCCCGGCGGCCTTTGTAGGCGGCCAGGACCCCTCCGGGCTCCAGAAGCTTAAGGAGACCCCGGAGAACGGCCGGGTCCAGGGGGCGGAAGGCCCGGAAGGTAACCACCCGGAACCGGCCCGGAAGGGCTTGTTCCATGGGGGTTTCCTCAACCGTCACGTTGGGAAGGGCCAGGACCGCCTGGGTGTTCCTGAGAAAGGCCGCCCGGCGGCCCTTGCGCTCGATCAGGGTGACGGGATAGGCCGGCAGGGCTATGGCCAGGGGGATCCCCGGCAAGCCCGCCCCGGAACCCACATCGGCCAGGGCCGCCCCAAGACGGGGGGGGCCTTCCAGCAGACGCCGGAAAAGACCCAGGGGGGCCAGGGAATCCAGGAGGTGTTTTACCACCAGTTCCTGCCGGTCCCGGGCCCCTACGAGGCCGTAGGCGGGGTTGAACCGCTCAATTTCTTCTATATATTTATTCAGGAGCCCTTCAAGACGGCGGTCGAGGAGATCCCCGATGGCGGGGTCGGCTTTTTCCAGACACCGCAGCCCCGCAGATAAGGTCGGGTCCATGGCCGGTCCCTACCGGCGTTCCTTTTCCCGCATCTTTTTCAGGGCCTCGGCAAAGGGATTGTACATGGTGCCGTCGTCGGAGCCGCGGAACTCCGGCCGGGAGTCCCGGGAGTCCTGCCGGGGGGGGCGGCCTTCAGGGCGGGAAGGAGGGGGAGCAGAGGGCGTAAACCCGGCGCTTTTGGCGGCCACTACCCGCTTTTTGCCGGTTTCCGCGGAACGGCGGCCCCCCGCTTTCTCTTCACCCTTGGGGGCCGGGGAGGCGGGAAGGGGACGGTCCTTTTTCCGGGAAAGGCTGATGCGGCGGCGGTCCTGGTCTAAACCGATGATACGGAATTCCAGGACTTCCCCCACCTTGACCGCTTCCAGGGGATCCTTGACAAAGTGTTCGCTCAGTTCCGATATATGGACCAGGGCGGTTTCCTTGATCCCCAGGTCCACAAAGGCCCCAAAATCGACCACGTTCTTGATCTTCCCGGTGACCATCATCCCTTCCGAGAGGTCCTCGAAGGTGATGACCCCCTTCTGCATGACCGGTTTGGGGTAGCCCTCCCGGGGATCCCGGTTGGGCTTTTTTAATTCATCCACAATATCGTGGATGGTGGTATCCCCTACCCCGTATTTTTCCTTGAGGAGCTTGAAGTCCGCGGAACCGAGGTTTCCGGTGATGGTACCGGAGCCGGCTTCCGGCCCCCCCAGGGATTGGCGGATGACCCGGGCGATTTCGTAATTTTCCGGGTGAACCCAGGTATTATCCAGGGGATCGGCGCTTTCGGGGATCTTGAGGAACCCCGCGCATTGCTCAAAACTCTTGGGACCCATGCCGGGGACCGCGGTAAGCTCCTCCCGGGAGGCGATCTTCCCCTTTTCATCCCGGTATTGGACGATTTTTTTGGCCAGGGAGCTGTTGATCCCCGATACGTATTTGAGGAGGGAAACGCTGGCGGTGTTGAGGTTCACTCCCACGTTGTTCACCACCGAAGAAACCACCTCATCCAGGGTTTCGGAGAGCTTGCGCTGGTTCACATCGTGCTGGTAGAGGCCCACCCCGATGGATTTGGGGTCTATCTTGACCAGTTCCGCCAGGGGGTCCTGGAGACGGCGGCCTATGGAGATGGCCCCCCGGATGGTCAGGTCCAGGCCGGGGAATTCCTCCCGGGCGATATCGCTGGCGGAATAGACCGAAGCCCCGTCTTCGTCCACCACGGTGTAGAGGACCTCCAGGCTGTTTTCGCTGATGACCTGGCTCACGATCTCCTGGACCTCCCGGGTACCGGTACCGTTCCCCACGGCGATGAGCTGGATGTCGTATTGTTTTATCCCCTCGAGGAGGAGTTTTTTGGCCTCCGCCGCCTTATGGTTATAGATGACGAAATTCCCCAGGTATTTGCCCGTATCGTCCAGAAAGGCACATTTGGTCCCGGTTCTGATGCCGGGATCTACCCCTAAGACCCGGGTTCCCTTGATGGGCTGCTGCATGAGGAGGTTTTTGAGGTTCTGGCTGAACACCCCGATGCTGTGATCATCGGCGGTTTCACTGCTTTCCCCCCGGATTTCCCGGGAAACCGCCGGGGAGAGGAGCCGTTTGAGGCCGTCCTCAATAGCGGTACGGTGGTATTCATTATGGACAAAATAATTCTTTTGGAGGAGTTCCACCGCGGTATTTTCATCCACATCCATGGTAACTTCCAGGACCCCCTCCCGTTCCCCCCGGTTGATGGCCAATACCCGGTGAGGCTTTATCTGGGCAAGGGGCTCGGTGTAATCCCAATACATCTGATAGGTGCTCTTTTTCTTGGCTTCCTCGTCCCCGGCGCCCGCGGCGGCTTTGACGATGATCCGACCGTCGGCATAATAAAAGGCCTTGACCTGGGCCCGGTTTTCCGGGGTCTGGGCAACTTCCTCGGCAATGATATCCATGGCCCCCTGGAGGGCGTCGTCCACGGTGGAAACCGACAGGGCGGGATTTTCGGTATTTTCCACCAGAAACTCCCGGGCCTTTTCCCGGAGGGCATCGGTTTCCAGTTCCTTCATGGCGGCGGCCAGGTCCGCGAGGCCCTTTTCCACGGCCATCATGCCCCGGGTTTTTTTCTTCCGTTTGTAGGGGGCATAGATATCTTCCAGTTCCGTAAGGGTGGCGGCTTTAAGAATATTCTCGTACAGGGCTTCGGTGAGCTTTCCCTGGCCGAAGATCCCCCGGATTATCTCCAGCCGCCGGGTTTCCAGGTTTTTCCCCCCGGAAAAGAGATGTTCCACCTCCCGAACCTGGACTTCGTCGAGGCTGCCGGTTTTTTCTTTCCGGTACCGGGCGATAAAGGGGACGGTACTCCCCTCCGCAAGGAGGCTCAAAACCGCTGAAACCTGGTTGACCTTGATG
>JAITEG010000016.1 GCA_031282145.1 Spirochaetaceae bacterium
GGCGCCGCCGGTACGCTAAGAGCCGGCATTTACCGTGGTTGTCCCCGGACAACCACGGTTTTTTTGTTTAGCCGCCTCGTACCCGGACGCCCCCACGGCCGTGGGGCCTTAGTCCCCTATGGCGGAATGGTTCACTTCGGCGCCGCAATAATAGATTTCAATTCCGGGTTTTTCTTCAATTCCTCCGCGAGCCCTTCGGCCCGGCCCTTATTCACGTAATCCTTGCTCTGGAAAGAGTAGGTAAATTTGGTATGCACATCATAGGTCCCCGCCATCAGGGCGTAGGCGTCTTCGGTCATCACCAATTCCTCGTCCGTGGGGATGATGTAGATCGGGATCTTGGAATTATCCGCGGAAATAATCGTTTCCGTATTCCGGGTATGGGCCAATTCGTTCTTCTTCGGATCATAAACGATGCCGATCCCCTCCAGGCCCTCAAGGATCTTTTTCCGCATAAAGGTGGCGAATTCCCCCACCCCCGCGGTAAAGACCAGGGCGTCCACCCGGCCCAGGATCGCCTGATAAGCTCCGATGTACTTTTTAACTCGATGGGCTTCGATATCCTGGGCAAGTCGGGCCCGCTCATCCCCCTTAAGGACCGCGGCCTGGATATCCCGGCGGTCGGCGTATTGGCCGGTAATGCCCAAAAGCCCGGACTTCTTGTTCAGGGCGCTTTCCATGGCGGCGGCGTCCCAGCCGGTCTTCCGCATCATATAGAAGGGCATCGCCATATCCGCGTCCCCGGCGCGGGTACCCATCACGAGCCCCTCAAGGGGGGTCATGCCCATGGAAGTATCAAAGGAACAGCCGTCCTTAACGGCATTGATTGAAGAACCGTTCCCCAGGTGGGCGATGATCAGGTTGGTCTTGAAAGGGTCCTTCCCCAGCAGCACCGCCGCGCGTTTGGCCGTATAGAGAAAGGACGTCCCGTGAAAACCGTAACGCCGGACCGAATACTTTTCATACCACTCATAGGGCACCGCGTAGAGAAAAGTCTCCGGGGGCATGGTCTGGTGCCAGGCCGTATCCATCACCGCGCAGTGGGGCACCCTGGGCAGGACCTTTTTCGCCGCCTCAATACCCATGATATTGGCGGGATTGTGGAGGGGCCCCAGGTCCTTAACCTCGTCCAGGGTCTTCATCACCGCGTCATCCACGACAACCGATTTGATGAACTTGTTCCCCCCGTGGACTACCCGGTGCCCCACGGCCTTGATCACCGACATATCCCTCAAAACCCCGTGCTCCCTGTCCGTGAGGGTTTTGATGATGAGGTCCACCGCGTCCGTATGGGTGGGACAGCTCCGGTTAACCGAATACTCCGCCTTGCCCTTTACCTTGTGGGAGATAAAAGAATCCCCCAGGGTAACTTTTTCGACGATCCCAACGGCCAATACATCCTTGGTATCCCAGTCATAAACCTGATATTTTGCGGACGATGAACCGCAATTCAATGTTAAAATAACCATTCCCTAACCTCACTATTAAGAAACTAACCGGGTTTTGGACAAGCTCAGAAACTACCCGAATTTTAGTAAAGGCTCCTCAGCCCTTTTCAGTATAAACGATTAGAGCAGTTCTGTCCTGCCCGCGGCCCGAATTTTTTCCACAATTTCCCGGACCCCCTGGGTTTCCCCCTTCCGGGATATTAAAACCGAGGGCGGACCCCCGTCTTTTCCCGAACGGACCACCACAATAAGGTCCTTTACCCCGCAGAGGGCGACCGGAATGTCGGCGTCCACAAAACAACCCGCTGAACCGGCTTCATATACCTCCGCCCCCCCGGCGGCTTCTCCGGCGGCGGCAAGTTTGGCGTATTCGTCCCAGCTTCCCACGTCCAGCCACTGGAAATCCGCGGCCACCATCACGGTGCGTTCGCATTTTTCCGCCTCAGCGTAATCAAAGGATATGCTTTTTACCGCCCCGTAGGCTTCCTTAAGCCCCGGCCACTCCTCCAGGACCGGTATCCCCCCCCGGAAAACCATGGCCCCCGGGCCGGGCGGACGGAGCCGCTCAAAGGGCTGCAACAGTTCCGGGGCGTTCCGCCGGAATTCTTCGATGATAAACCGGGAAGAAAAGGCGAACATCCCCGAATTCCAGTAAAAGTTTCCGGCGGCCAAAAAAGCCTCCGCGGTTTTAAGGTCGGGCTTCTCGTGGAAGGAACTTACCCGGTATATCCGCGGCGGTTCCGGTTCTCCCCTGCCGGAGAGGCCGGAACCCTTCTCATATAAGCCCTCCGGCTTACTTGGGAGGAGTTCCGCGGTTTCGATATACCCATAACCCGTGGCGGGACCGGCGGGGGCAATCCCGAACACCGCCAAATGATCCTCCCCGGCGCCGGCCGCCGCCGCCCGGGCATCCGCGGTAAAGACCGGGAGGGGGCGGATGATATGGTCGCTCGTGAGCACCAGGATGGTCCGATCCTCCCCGGAGGACAAGGCCGCGTACAAGGCGCCGGAGATAACGGCGGGGGCGGTATTCTTAGCCAGCGGCTCAGGGATCACCACGAGCCGCTTCCGGTCCTTTTCCCCAAGGCCCGCGCACGCCCCGATGACATGGTTCACCTGGCCTTCCCCGGTGATGACGATAACCCGTCCCTCCCCGCCTGAAAGCGCCAGGGCCCGGTCTAGGGCGGCCTCAAAAAAGGTACGGTTCCCCGGAGCGGATAAAAACTGTTTCGGCCTATAGGAATTACTGGCGGGCCAGAGCCTCGTCCCGGCCCCCCCGGCCATAATAATACAATCAATAACCATCATTACGGTAAGTATACTCCCTTTACACAACGGAGGATACTAGTTTTTTAGCCCCGCCGGTGATATCCTGGGATAAAAAAGGAGAGCACTATTATGGTAAAAAGACACGTTGATTCTTTGGGGGTGGATGTTTCGCTCTTGGGGTTTGGGTGCATGCGCCTTCCCCTGATAGATAACGATTCCAGTAAAATTGATTATCCACGGGCCCAGGAACTGATAGATCGGGCCTTTGAAGGGGGGGTGAATTACTTCGATACCGCGTGGCCCTACCATGAAAAGATGAGTGAGGTTTTTGTCGGGGAAGCCCTCTCGAAATACCCCCGGGATCGTTATTTTCTGGCCTCCAAGATGCCCACCTGGGAAATTTTCAATTCCCCCCGGGAAGACATGGAGAAGCTCTTTTCGGAGCAGCTCAGGAAGTGCCGGGTAGATTATTTTGATTTTTATCTCGTCCATGCTTTGGACGCCGGGCATCTGGAAAACTGCCGGAAGTATCGGATGTATGAATTCTTGAAAAAGAAAAAGGATGAGGGAAAGATCCGCCGGCTGGGTTTTTCCTTTCACGACAACGTCGAAGTCCTGGAGGAAGTCGTAAAATCTTATGCCTGGGACTTTGCCCAGATCCAGCTCAATTACCTGGATTGGGAGGTGCTTAACGCGAAGGGGCTCTACGAATATCTTTCGGAAAAACATATCCCGGTGATAGTCATGGAACCGGTCCGGGGGGGCGCCCTGGCAACCCTGAACGAAAAGGCGGCGGGGCTGCTCAAAAAGGCCGCACCCCAGTCGAGTATCAGTTCCTGGGCCATCCGCTTTGCCGCATCCCTGCCCAATGTGATGACCGTATTAAGCGGGATGAGTACCCTGGAACAGGTTGAGGATAATATCCATACCCTGTCGGATTTTACGCCCCTCTCTGAAGGGGAATACCAGGTCATAAGCGAAGCCGTTACCGCCTATAAAGCCTCCGGAACGGTCCCCTGTACCGGCTGCCGGTACTGTATCGATTGTCCCCAGGGGGTCGCGATCCCCCGTATTTTCAGTCATTACAATCTTTATCAGATCGATAAAAACAAAGAGGCCTTTGCCAATAACTACCGTTCCCTTTTGGAGCGGGAAAAGGCCCATAACTGTGTCGCCTGCGGCCTGTGTACGACCCATTGCCCCCAGCAGATATCCATTCCCGATACCCTGAAGGAGATCGCCGCCTTTGCGGCGGCCGTATAATACCGGGGGTCCGACTTCCACGGAGTCCCGGTATTATCGGAAATTTTATGGCCGGTTTTTCCATCCATACCCTGGATTTGCGGGCTCCCCTGTTTTATACGCCCTGGGAGGATGCCTCTCCCTTTGCCTATAACCCATCGGATGGGGAGCTGCTTTTTTGTTTCGATCTCGACCCCGCCCAGTACCGTCGTTTTGAGCCGGAGGAACCCTACCTGGGCCCCCTGATTTTTAAAGGAAAAGCGACGCCCCCCTTTCCGGCCGGAGTGGATTGGTTTCAGCTTCCCCGGGGAACCTATCTTTTTGCCCAAATGCGGGAAATTCTTACCCGGGATCAGTGGATTGCTATGGCTATGGACCTACAGCAGGAAGGGCTTTGGCGGCGTTTACAGCCGGAAAGCCGGCTTTATCTGCGCTATTTGTATGAAGACGGCCAAGCGGTTACCCAGGTATGGCGCCCTTTTACCGGTTCCGATTCTGGTTCCTAGAGCCGCAGGGCTTCAACCATGTAGCGGACGTCAAAGGAGCCCTTGTTCGGTTTTTTCATTTCAATCACCAGTACCATAAAGTCATTCTGGGGGGCTATGATGACCTTTTTAATACCATAGGAGCTTATCTGGGCCCGTTTTATCTGGGCGTTTCCCACCTTATAGGTTTTTTTTGAACCATCCCGGGCAATACGTTCCAGGTTAATATCAAAGGCCGCCCCGGTTTCTTCGATACGGGGGTTCAGGGTGGCTCGGTAGGAAGCGTTTTGTTCAAAGTCCCGGAATTCAATGGACGTGGGGGAAGTGTTGGCGGTATTTTCCAGGGATATGTAGAGGGGCTGTCCCTGGAGAAGAAAATTGATCCGGTACTGTTCCGCCAGCGCCGTATTTTGGGCAATCAGCCGGTAGAGCGCGCCGGATCCGTCCTGTCCCGGTATTACCGGGGCGGTATGGGAATAGGAAATTTTGCCCCCGGCGACAAAATCATTCCGGGGCACATCCACCACAAACAAATCGGCCCAGGGCTTCAAGGTTTCCGATTGTACCCCGTATTGGGCAAACATATAGGTCTGCCCATCCGGAGAAAAACCCAGATCCACAAAAGAAGCAATATCCCCGGCTCCAAGGTAGGAAACACATAAAACCAGAGCGGCTATGATAAAATAGAATGATTTCTTTTCAAACATAGGGTACTCCTCATTATAAAATATCGGCGAAAAAAAAATCGGCTTGAGAGAATTGGTTAAATCGACTATCTTTATGATATGACCTTGTCAAGACGCAATTATTTTTTTAAGGCGGGGATCCTTATTTCGGTGGTTTCGTTAACCGTAATAACCATGGTCTCCTTTGTTGTCCTGCCGGTTTACCCTGACTTGACCACCATGGCGGTACAGCGGGCCGGCGGAATTCTCCAATTTTTTATTGTTCCTTTTCTCAATCCGGTTCCCTATGTGCCGTTTATCGCCATAGCCGGAGCGGTACTCTATTCCCTGATTACCTCGATCCTTATCTATTATTTTTTTGAAAAAACCCAGGCCCCGGAGATCCTTTTTTTTGCGCTTTTTGTCCTTTCCTTTGCCTTTGAGGGGTTCCGTACCGTGGTGCCCTTAAAAATGGTATATCAACTCCCCACGGTGTACCTTAGTATGGCGTCCCGGGCACTTTTATTCGGCCGGTATTTTGGTGTTTTTTCCCTTTTTGCCGCCGGGGTGTACGCTTCCGGATGGGATGTACAGAAAGAGGGGTATGTGATTTTTATCATCGCCATCGTTGCCCTGATGATAGCCGTCAATGTCCCCATTGACGGCCTCTCCTGGGACAGCAGCTTGATGACCATAATTGGCTACCGGGGCTTGCTCAAGTTGTCGGAGATAACGATTATTTTGATAACCACGATCAGTTTTTTTGTTTCCGCCTATTCCCGGGGCACCCGGGAGTACATTTTTATCGGCATCGGTTCTTTTTTGGTGTTTCTCGGGAGAAATATCCTGCTCAACTCGGACACCTGGATTGCCCCCCTCCCGGGTTTGGTGAGCCTTGGGGCAGGCACCTGGTTTATCTGCACCCAGTTACACCGGGTATATCTCTGGTTATAGTTCCGGCGTTCCGCGCGTCACTTGGAACAGCTAATATAAGAGGGTTATTTGTACGATTAAACCCACGATAACCGGCAGGGCGATATTGTCATAATCCCCCAGGGGCAGGGCTTCCACCAAGGTACCGGTGAGGGCCGCCCAAAAAGCGACCCGGTAATCCGGAAAAACCCCATAGGCAGTAAAAAATATCGCGGCGAAACAGACCAGGGAGCCCTCCACGCTTTTGCCGCAGAGAAAAACCGGACGCAGCCGGCCGAATAATTTTCCAATAAGGCTGGCAAGACCATCCCCAAAAGCCAAGGCGTAAATAGCGATGGAAGCCGCCGGGGCGGGGTATAAAAGCAACGCCAACAGGGCGCCCAATCCCAGGGTTACCGGTCCCAGGACAAAACGGTCCTTGTCTTTTGGCCGGGACGCCATATAGGTGAGGGAAGAAACCACCGGCACCCTAATACCCCTCAGCCTGAGGGTTTCCATCAGGGCATAACCCAACGTACCTATCATGAGGAAGGCCACGGTAAAGGTCTGGTTTGCCGCCGCCATGACCGGGCTCAGGGCTATGAGAAAATGTATTGATTTTCTGATGAGTTCAACCCTAACTTCACGGATATCCGGTATCCCGGTCCGCAAACCAGAGCTTGAGGATTTTATAATCGCGCCGATGACCGATCTTTTATTCATCTAGGTATTATTCATCCATTATATTGATGTTCTTCCAAAAAGTCAAATTCTGAAGTACAAGCAGCTTTTCATGCCCCTTAGATGTATATAGTATGGCATAATTAAAAGAGAATCGTCTACTGCATAAAAATGTACAATAAAATATACATCCGGAACTTTCCAAAACGTCAAATCCAGAAAAAGCCTCATATATAAGATACTATTTTTCTTCTTTCGGGTAAAGAAGTATGAGGGTTTTCCAACGGTACGTTGACACATTTCGTTTTTTTTGCTAGTATTTTTCCAGTTTAACGGCGGCATAGCTCAGTTGGTAGAGCAAACGGCTCATATCCGTTCGGTCATTGGTTCAAGTCCAATTGCCGCTAAAACTTTTCGCCCCATCGCAAGATGGGGTTTTTGTTTGATCATGCAATTGGACTTGAAGGGTTTCGCCCGCCGACCAGGGGGAGGAATAGGGGCCATGGATGGCCCCGTCAGGGCGAAACCCCGGGCCGGAAAGCCGCGACAGGGATGTTGCAGCTTGGAGGCCAAGTCCAATTGCCGCTAAAACTTTCTGCCCCATCGCGGTAAATATGAACAATTTTGCAGAGTCGAAAAAGTCGAAGAAGTTTTCATTCAAATTTCTCAAAACTTAGCGGTAAATCTTCCTTTACGACTCAAGGTAATCATACCCTGAGTTGTGGATCAAGTTTAACCTAAAGGGATGGGGTATGTTGTTCTCGAAAGGTGGTTGCACTCAGGGGTTTAATACCCCGCCATCATCGAGAGGGAATTGAACCGCCCCAAGGGGCGGGGTATTAAACCCCCACCGAATAAAGTGCCGCTAAAGATACCGCGGAGCTCTGTTCCGCGGAGGCTCATCCCATGGAAGAAATGGCAGGCAGGTGAGTTTGTTTCAAAATTTCAGTTTTGAAACAAACTCACCCGTGTGAAAACCGTTCCAAGGTCCGTTTGTTCTTGAAACAGCCTTTAATCCGCACGAATTGTTTTA
>JAITEG010000021.1 GCA_031282145.1 Spirochaetaceae bacterium
CGGGGGGAACGGGGACAATAATTTCCTTTCCCCCCTCATGTACTTCCCCGGTCCAGAAATCGTACCACCGGGTACTCCCGGGAAGGTAGCAGGACCATGCTTCTTTTTTATTAAGGGGAATGCCGCGGGGACCGAAACGGAAAGGTTCGGTAACCGGGCAAACCAGGAAGGCGGGACCGAACATAAATTGGTCCGCCCTGGTCCCGGCCTTCGGGTCATCGCCAAAATCAAAGAGCAGGCTCCGCAGCATGGTGTAGCCGTCCCATGAAACCATAGCGGCCAGGGAGTAAATATAGGGCATGAGACGATAGCGCAAGCGGATGAAACTTTCAATGGCGTCGTAAAAAACTTCTCCCGGTTTACCGAAATTCCAGATTTCCCGGGGGGTATCGGTTCCATGGGAGCGGAAAAGGGGAAGAAAACAGCCAAACTGGAGCCAACGGAGGTAGAGTTCCCGGTAACCCGGATCCTTTATACCGTCCTCAAAGTCCCCCTGCCAGAACCAGAAGGATTCGGGATTTTTATCCATACCACAGCCGCGGTTTTGCCACTTTTCCCGGAGGGTAAAAAAACCGCCGATGTCCATGGTCCACCAGGGGAGACCGCTCATGCAGAGGTTAAGTCCTTCGCAGATCTGCTTTTTAAAAACCTCCCATCTGGCGCTGGTATCCCCGGACCAGAGGACCGCCCCATACCGCTGGGAGCCCGCCCAGCCGGAACGGGTCAGATTGAGGACCCGCTTTTCCTCTGTTTCAGCCCGCTGGTTTTCGTAGAGCCCCCGGGCGTGTTCCAGACTGTAACAGTTTGCCAGGGCCGGATCCAGGTACTTCTTGTGTTCTTCCCCCACGAGAATGTACCGTTCCCAGGGTTCCCGCAGCACCGGGCCGGACCAGTCGGGGCCGGAGAAGGGTTCGGTGGAATCACACCACCAACTATCAAAACCGCCTGAGAAAAGTTCCCGATTCGCTTGTTCCCAGTAGAGCTTCCGGGCGTCCCGGTCAAAGGCGTTATAGGTGGCCCGATCCTCAAGGAGACAGCCCGCCGCCTCAAATTCCTCATGGTCCCCGCCAAGCCGGGTATTGGGCCAAACAGAAACCATGGAATGGACATTTATAGCATGAAGCTCCCGGTTAGCCCCGGCGATATCGGGATAGCGGCTTTTGTCCAGCCGTTTATCCCCCCATTTTCCCGGTTCCCACGTATTCCAATCCTGGACCATGCAGTCCAGGGGAACATGCAGGCGGCGATATTCCCGGGCGATTTCCACTAATTCATTCTGGGTATGGTAAGCTTCTTTGGACTGGATGTACCCAAAGGCCCATTTAGGGAGCAGGGGCGCCCTGCCGGTGAGGGTCCTCATCCCCGCGATGATCCTGTCGGGACTTTCCCCGCGGATAACATAAAAATCCAGGGCATCCAGGGTATCGAAAAAAAAGTAGGGCCTTTCTCCGCTACCATTAAAGGTCATCAGACAGCCGCAGTCAAAGAGTACGCCATAGCCCCTGCTTGAGAGGAAGAAGGGTATGGGGATACGCATATTGTGCTGGTAGAGGTACTGGATCCTGTCCCGGTAATTGTAGATCCCCTCCTCGGCCTGGCCGAGGCCGTGGATGCTTTCATCTTCGGCAAAATTGAAGAAGACCTTTGCCCTCCAGGCGGTACGGTCTTCTATGGGAACCAGGGTATCGGAAAAATTCCGTTCCCCATCCGCAGTTATAACGGTATGTACCATACCCCCGGCGGCACGGTAACGGTAAACTTTTTTTGCCGTCAGTTCGGGAAAGGTCTGGGAAAAAAGCACTTCTCCCCCGCTTGTTTCCCAGATAAAAAAACCGCTGGTTTTATCTATCCTGAGTTTGAGGGACCCCGCGTCAAAGAGGTATCCATCGGAACTTTCCTCCACCCCGGCAGAATAGGGCGAAGCGGGAAAAACGATGCCGATGGGAGAAGCTCTCCCCGGGCCTTCCGTCCCCAAACGGAGGCGGAGGATCCCCCGGACAGGACTTTCGATAAGAAGAGACTTTTGCTTTACCGTGATGTTCATGTAAAGGAACCTTCAATGTCTTTCCAGTTTTTTTCAGCATAATCCAGAATCTTTTCAGCTTCGTTCAAAGATACGGGGGGGAACATGAAGAAGAGCCCCCGGGATCCGTATTTTTTTACAATCCTGTCGGCGCCGCGGATCCAGTCGTCAAAGCCTCCGGAATAGACTTTTACCCAGAGGGATTTTCCCGCCCGCCGGACCTTATCGTAAATTACGTCCCATTCCGGCAAGGTCCCGTCGGGACCGTGATCCCCCGAGGTCCACTGGAGCGCATCGATCCCCTCAATCTCCATAAGCGCGTCCACATGCTTGATGGCGCCGGGACCGTCCAGGTGGTAGAGTACGTTATCCACCCGGGACGCTTGCTCCCAGAGGGGCTGCTGGATAAAATCCCGGAAATTCTGCGGTGACATGAGCGTAGAAAAATCGCACTGGATTTTGATGGTACGGCCTGCTCCCCAAACCTGGAATACCGTATAGCATGAACCGCCGTCGACATCGCTTTTTACTATGTCGTAAAAACGGTCATAGTATTCAAAATAAGCGCCGCTCACCTGGGCGATACGGCGGTGCAATTCCTCCGGTTCATCTATCATGTCAAAGATCGTGTCCTGGGTTCCCCGCAGGGAGGCTAAAACATCGATATTTTCCATAAGATCCGGAATTCCCACATAAAAATCGTCCCCCGCGAGGGCGCGTATGTCCTTGACCAACTGATAATGCTCTTTCCACCATTTATTTTCCGGATCAAAATGGAGTTCAGGATATGAAACCCAATCCTTCACGCAGGGTTCAAACCAGACCGTATCATGGTGAAAGACGATTTCACTCCCCAGGTAGCCCGCCACGGAGCCGGGGCCGAAGTCAACACTGATGTTTGGGAAGCTGTCCGCCAAAAAAAGATGATTTTCGCAGTAATGCCTGAACCGGACGGTCATACGGGAAGCACAGCGGTAACGGTCAAAGGTATCGCGGATTTTCAATTCCGGCGGGAGATCCTTTTTATCCGGCCTTTCCGCCACCAGATACATGAGGGGAAGCCCGGTATTAGCCCGCTTCCAATATTGCCGCCAACGATCGGTAACGGATTCCCAATTTTCCTTGTAAAGCATATTACCCCTTTACGGCCCCTGAGGTGAGGCCCGAAACGATTTGTTTCTGACAAAATAAATAGATGACAAATACCGGCAATACCGTAACCATGATATCCGCGAAGACCAAATTCCATTGCTGGGAATAGCGGCCGAAGAAATTGTAAATAGCCAGGTTCATAGGCCACAGGCTTGTCTTGTTGATAAGATAGAGGGGTGTGGTAAAGTCACTCCAGATCGCGATGAACGTGAGGACAAAAACCGTGACGCAGATGGGCTTGAGGAGCGGGAAGATAACACTAATGAAAGTCCTGAAGGGCCCCACCCCGTCGATCACCGCCGCCTCGTCCAATTCCCGGGGTACATTGCCGAAGTAGCCGTAGCTGACAAAAACCGAAAAAGCCGCATTAGCCCCCAAATAATAGAGGATCATGCCGACCCGGGTCCCGTAAAGGCCGATGGCGCTCATGATCTTGATGAGGGTCACATAGTTTACCGGAAGGAAAAGGCCCACGATGATGAAGAGGTAGATCCCCTTTGCCAGGGAGTCGGTCCGCCTCGACAGCACCCAGGTTCCCAGGGCGGCGATAAACACCACTCCCACAGAACCGGCGAAGGCGTAAAGGCAGCTGTTAAAAAATGAGGAAACCAGTTTCCCCTGTTCAATAACGGTGGAGTAGTTCTCCACGAGCCATTCGGCGGGCAAGGTCATATGCATCAGGTTCCCCTCCCGCCGGGTTTTAAAAGAATTGACCAGCACCATGTACATGGGCACGAGCACCGCCGCCGAGAGCATCAGGGCGATTATGTGGCGAAGGACCGCTTGAACCAGTTTGATCCATCCGCGGGATTTCATAATTCCACCGTCCTTTTGTTCAACCTGGTTACGATGAAGCAGGCCAGGATCGCCATGAATACAAAGAGCAGGGTATTCAAGGCGGAGCTTACCGCGTAGTTCCCGTTTGAGAATTCCCGGAACACCGAAGTCCCCAAAACCTCGGTTTCCCGGCCGGGACCGCCGTTGGTGAGTACGTAGATCACATCGAATACCTTGAGGCCATAGGCAAGACCAAAGGTGAGGTTAATGGTAAATGAGGGAATCATCATGGGAACGGTTACATGGAGCAGCTTGCGCCAGAATCCCGCCCCATCGATATCCGCGGATTCGTAAAGTTCCTCAGGAATAGCCTGGAGCCCCGCGAGAAATATGGTCATCACATAGCCAATGCCCCGCCACGCATCCACGGCAAAGATGGAAGGCCAGACTACGCCGGGATCGGCCAGCCACTCTTTCAGTAGAAAATCCAGACCGATAAAACTCAAGAATTTGTTGAGAAGGCCGTTTCCGGGGTGCAGGATCGAACGGAAGATAAGGCCGATGACCAGGTAGGGTAAGGCCGAGGGAAAGTAAAGTATCGCCCGGTAGACATTACGCCCCCGCATGGCCCGGTTGAGCATAAGGGCCAGGAAGAAGGCGGGGATAATCTTGACGATGTTGGAAACCACGGTAAAGCGTACCGTGTTCCCGATATACCGGGAATAGTCACTGCTGGAAGTAAAGATCCGGACGTAGTTCGCTAGTCCAATAAAATTAACATCCTCGTGAAAGGTACTCCAGTCGGTGAAGGAATACCATATCCCCGATAGTCCCGGTAAAAGAAAAAACAAGATATAGAACCCCAGTACGGGGAAGACAAACCGCAGGGGGTACATTCGGCTTTCTTTACCTGAGTTCACCATCATGCTTCCCGCCTCCTTGCTTATTTATTTCCAGGCCGGATCGTTTTGGCTTCTGGCGATATTTGCCCGGCGTTCGTCCGTGGCCTGGAGTACCTCCTTGGCGGTCATCCTTCCCAGAAACATGGAAGCCAAATCGGCGCCGAACTCCATCCACTGATCGTTGGTATACTTGGTTCCGGTCTGGAGTACCGCCTGGATGTTCTTCTGCCGGTCGGTGATCCCTGCCATAAAGGCTTCTTCCTCCGCGGTCCAGTGCTGTTTTATGGGCACGGTTACGTCAAGGTTGGTCCATTCGGGGGTTCCGTCCAGCTTGATTTGAAGATTTTCGGGCCTGGTGTAGAACCGGAAGAATTCCTTCACTTCATTGGGATATTTGGTCTGGGCGGAGCCGAAGATCGCGGGGCCGGAAGGATTGGTGGGGAAGGTATTGTTGTCCAGGAAACGGAGGAGGATAATCCCCATCTCGTCTTTAAATTCGGGATACTCGGAGCGGATCTGGGAAATGGTCGCGGAAGGGGCCACCACCATGGCGGCCTGCCTCGTAGCGAAGGCCTCATTCTGATCCGTCCCGGTGTTGGACATGTAGTACTTTCCGTAATACCCTTTCTGGGCGAAGCTGTTAATCTGGTTCAACACCGTTTCAAAATCGGCGACGTCGGCGAATTTGGCGGTGTTGTCATTGAGGGCTTTGTAGAGCCCGGGGTTCCGCTCCTCATACCGGGGACCGATCTGGAAGAAGGGGAGCTGATGGTGCCAGCCGTCGGCCACGTACTCATAAATGGGCACAATCCCGGCATCCAGGATTTTTTTGCAGGCCGCGTCCATCTCGGCAAAGGTTTCGGGAGCCTTGGTAATCCCCAGCTCGTTGAACAGGGTCTTGTTGTACACATAGACAAATTCCGGGGAATTGTACCAGAGCATGAGGCCGTAAACTTTATTGTTGTAAGATACCGCCGGGATCCTGCTCTTAGGCATCACGTTGATCCAGCTTTCACCGCTCATATCGAGGAGATACTTTTCCGGATCGATGGTGGCGGTTTTGATGAGGAATTCGTTGGTCTGGACCATAAAAATGTCCGGCCCTTCCCCGGAACTGAGCCGGGCCTTAATGAGATCGTGATGCTGGGCAGCGGGAATTACCTGGAGATCAATGGAGATCCCGGTAGTTTCCTTAAATTTTTTAATGAGTTCCTCGTCCCCCGGCCAGGTCCAGCCCTGGGACACCATCCAGGTAAGGGTGGGCTTTGCCGGCCCGGATTTCCCCTGGCCGCCGCCGGCCCATAAGGCCATGGACAACACCAGGGACAGTCCTAAGATTAACACACACAACCGTTTCATAAAGATTCCTCCGAACAAAAAACTAATCGGATCCCTACGGACCCGCCGGATACCGTTAGGAGCCTTTGGTGGAACCCCGTTCAACGAGGCTCCCCGGCAGGATCAGATGAAAGGGGGTAACCCGCTTCCGGTGGAGTATTTCAAGCAGCAACTTGGCCGCCTCGTGGCCGTGCCGGTAACTGTTAAAATCAATGACGGTTAGGGAAGGAACCGCGCAAATTCCCAGCACCGTACCCCCCATGCTCAAAACTTCAAGTTTCCCGGGGATATCGATCTTGAGTTCCCGGGCCGCCCGAATCACCCCCTGGGCCAAGATTTCGTTGGCGGTAACCGCCGCAGTATAACGCCGGTTTTCACTGAGGAGCTTTTTTACCAGTTCAAAGGCGTTTTCCATACCGGCGGGGGCATAGAAATGATCCTGCTCATTAAAAACCAGAGCGTACTGGGCATAGGCCATGCGGAAACCGTCAAGACGGTGCTGGCTCTGGGTCATGGTTTCCGGCATATTGAGATAGAGGATCTTTCGGTGCCCCCGGGCGAGAAAATAATCGGCTCCCTGAAAACCTATGCCCCGCATATCCACATCAACATAAAAAACCGCATCCGTTTTTTCCGAAGCCCCCAGGATCACAAAGGGAATATTCCGCTCCTGGAATTCATCCTCAAAGCGATGATCCTTCCGGGGATTACAGAGGATGATCCCATCTACCAGTTCCAGGCTTTTGAGGAAGTGGCTGTGGGATTTGGAATCCCCATAGACCAGGCGGCTAAACATCAATTGGTACCCGTCTTCCGCTAAACAGTCCATAATCCCGTTCATGAGGCCCAAGTAATAAATGTTGTCCGAGAGATCCCCGTTTTCCATGCTGACGCACATATTAATGATCTTTTTGAGCCCCTTCCGGGGAGCGGCATGAATGGGGGTATAATTCAGTTTCTTTACGGCTTCGGTGATTTTCTCCGCCACCGGAGCGGAGATCTTTTTGCGTCCCGAAAAGTAGTAGCTCACCGTTGCCGGAGTTACCCCAACGGAAGCAGCAATGTCCGCAAGTGTGGCCTGTTTCAAAATTTTCCTCCCCGGGACCTACATATCCTATCCAGAAAATAGGTTAATAATTAACCAAATATAGGACAATTCAATTAAAATATTAACCTGAATTAAATTATTATTACGGATATTTTTAGATTTGTAAAGCAAAATTTAAAAAAATTACCCATTAATCCAAATATGGCGGACTAAAGTTGTCGTACGCTGGATCGGATGATGAGTTCGGTATTGACCGCAATTCGGATGCTTTCCGCGGTTTCGTTATTGATACGCTTGAGCAGCCGTTCCACCGCCGCAATACCCAGACTTTTCTTGGGAACCCGCATGGTACTTAGGGGTGGGTCTATCACCGAAGACGCGGGAATATCATCAAAACCGACAATTGAAACATCTTTTGGAATCCGATACTTGGCTTCCCGCAGGGCCCGGATACATGAAATAGCAATAATATCATTGTCCGCAAA
>JAITEG010000070.1 GCA_031282145.1 Spirochaetaceae bacterium
GCAACCCTTTGGTTCGGCCTTTGCTTCGGGGTTTTGCTCCTGGCCCTTAACCTGATGGTATTCCACCTCTATGTAAAGCTTTCCGTTTCCTACGAAGCCCGGGTATTTGCCGGAGAACTCGCGAATATCCCGCCGGTTTGGACAGCGGAACAAGGGCTGTCGGAGGCGTTTATCCAAAAATACGAGATTTCGCCCCGGGAGCGGGAAACCGCGGAGATAATGCTTCTGGGAAAAAATGATAAAGAAATCGCCCGGGAATTGAATATCTCCGTAAACACCGTACAGGCGCACCTGAAAAGCGTCTACCGGAAAACCGGCGCCGGCGGACGTTTTGCCCTGTTCGCGCTGGTCCGGGGCTAAAAACCGGCCTTTTAACCGTAAATAGTAATACGTATTTTCACTGATTTACCGCAACCGGTAATGTACACCGGTAAAAAACCGCCACATATTGAGAGTATCAAATCCCTTCAGCACGAATGAAGTATACCTAATTAAAGGAGTAATAAATGAAGTTAAAGATCTTAGGTCCTTGCATCGTTTTTCTTTCGTTCTTACGGTTATTCATTATGCCGGCAGTTTATGGACAGGAAACAGAAAAGAAAAATGATCCCTTTGTTTTTTTTATTCCAATTAGTTACGATCTCCTGCTATTGGAAGAACAAACCGTACACAGTCCTGCTGGAGGAGTTGGGTTTCTTGTTGGAAAACAGGATCTTCCCTTTAATCGGATAGAACGCCGCTTTACGGGTTTGGCTGCGTATCAGCCATTTATCTTTACAGAGGAATTTCCCGAAGTACCAAAAATGCTGCACCAAATCGGTGGAATGTTTGACGCCCGCGTTAAACGGCATCAGATTTTAGCAATCTTTCAAGCCAATTCTGATATACCCGTATTCGGCGGTATTAATACATTCCAGTTCGGCGCCGGTTATGGTTATGAAATAATACGCCGGCCCAAGGTCTCCCTGATCCTGGGCGCGGTATTAGGTGTTAGGGATTTCGGCATTACTTTACCTTCCGGGGACCCTTGGCTGTTGATGCCTCTGCCTCTTATCCGTTTTGGTGTTGACACCAGATGGTTTACCGCATCTTTTGATTTTATCACCGGTCCGGTTTTTAACTTTACCATAGCGCCGAAGGAAAGGATCCGTTTTACCGGTGATATGCGTATGGAAACTTACCGGAGCATTGCGGACCTTAACGGCGAATTCACTTTATGGTACCGCCTTTTTAAACCGGATTACAAATTAGGTGATTTTGCCGGAATTGGAGTGGGTTTTAAAAATGATGTGACGGGTTTTGACTTGTCTGCCGGAATCCAGGCGAAAACTTTTGAATTGCAGCGATCCTCTGTTTTTGCGACTATCGATCTTTCGATCCTGAAAATTCAAGGCGGCTGGGTTATTAACAGCAATTATCTCCTGGACGGGAAGAAAACCGGCAGTCCGGGGAACGGGTTTTTCCTTTCAGTTCAGGGAATGATACCTGTTTATCAAAAGCAAGGAGGACTTCAATGAAATCAGCATTCAAAAACCGCTATGGTGAACTTCGTTCAGGGTGGGCAATGGCGGCGGCAATGGCGTTAATTGTTATTGGACAACTTGCAGGGCGTGCCATGGTGCCGGATGGCAGAGAAGATGAAATAGCCATTAAAATCATAGTAACCCTTGTCTATGGTCTGATTGTTGTCGTTGGAGGCATGCTGCTTTTCAAGTTTATTTACAAGCGCAGCCTAACACAGATGGGACTTATCAAGGATGGTTGGCTTCCTGTTCTTCTTCACGGCCTGGCCATTGGAGCTGTTTCAGCCAGTTTGGTTTTTACAGGATTAATTTTAAGCGGACAGGCACAAGTGTTAGGCGTGCGTCCGGAAAAATTTCTGTCCATGAACATTATAGTGGATTTTTTAAGCGTTTGCGTGTTTATGTTCTCGGAGGAACTTTTTTGCCGGGGGTACATTATGACGTCGCTTAAGACCACCCGTAATAAATGGGTAATTCTTTTATCATCATCGGTAATTTTTGGTATCGCGCATTTTATGAACCCGGGAATGACCATACTATCACTTTTTAATACATCATTTATAGGCTTGCTTTTTGCCTGCATGTTTGTTAAATCAGGCAAGCTATGGTTTCCTGCTGGTTATCACATAGCTCATAACTTTATGGCAAATGAAATTTTAGGCATAGCGACAAGCGGGGGTGTAAAACAGAGTCAGGAAACAACGATCTTTATGACAAACATAACGGGAAGCAACGAATTGCTTACCGGTGGAATCCATGGCCCCGCAGGCGGCTTTCTGATGACGGGTGTAATATTACTGGGATTTTTTTATGTACGCTTTTTTGTTAAAACACCAAACGTCAATGTTTGGACCATGGAGAGTGATTTGCCGCTCACACGAGGAGGATGGAAGCGCGGTTAGGGTTCTCACCAAACAGTACAAAAAAACCGCAAAATCGGCGGTGGACAACATCAGTTTTAGCGGTTATTGATGACGACGATGAGGGTGATTTATCAGATATTATATAATCCGCATATGCGGTTATTTCACATTCTATATATTTGTTATCTGTTTATCTCTGCTGCCCTTATCAATTTGATTTTTAGATACAATTTTACTGGCAATTTCACCCAATATTTCTTTTGTGATGAATAATTCATCTGTTCCGGCTATAACCCGTTCCAAAACCCTCTATTATCATATACAATGTTTGTATGGGCTTGTATGCATTCCGGGCCAGGGCGAAATTTCCCCCCAGCCCGGGCATAGCGATTAAGCGCTCACCTGGCTGATAATTTCCTGAATAACCCGATCAGCGTCGGCATAGGCCACCTGACAGGTTCCCGCCTGGCGATGACCCCCGCCGCCGTATTTGAGCAGGCAGGAACCCACGTCCACCGTGGCGGTCCGGTTCAGGATGCTATAGCCGGCGGTGATAACGCAATTTGCTTTATTTCTGCCGTCGATAACCCAAACGGAAATATTCTGTTCGGGGAAAAGGGTGTAAATAAGGAAACGGTTCCCCGCGTAAATGGTATCAACCCCCCGTAAATCGGTAACAATCACCTTGCCCGCGATGCGGGTATATTTTTTAAGCTGCTCCAGAAAAAGGGACTCCTGTTGAAAATAAACATCCAGCCGTTCTTTTACATCGGAGATCAAAAGCAGTTCATCAATGGTTTTATCCACACAGGCCAAAGCCAGCTTTTTCATTAAATCGTAGTTGCTGATGGTAAAATTTCTGAACCGGCCAAGCCCGGTACGGGGATCCATGATAAATCCCAATAAAATCCAGTCTTTAGGATGAACTATTTCATCTTTCGTAAGATTACCGGAATCCATCTTATCCACATATTTAAGCATGGTGGCAAACCGGCCGAGTTTTGCGTCGCCGCCATAGTAGTCATAGATAATCCGGGCGCAGCTTGGGGCAGACCGGGAATCACCCTCATATTTGATCCCCTTTTCCAGCCGTTCCGATTCACTGGAATGATGATCAAACCAGAGTTTACACCCCGGAACATAGGGGATATTGGCAAGAATATCATTATCCGTTACTTCCACCAAGCCATCCTGTATATCCTTGGGGTGAACAAATTTCCACTCATCCACCAGGCCCAGATATATCAAAAGTGTACCGCAGGCTAAGCCATCAAAATCCGATCTGGTTAATAATCTCATATAAAAACCTCCTCATAACCCCTGTTAAATATTGAACGAAATCATTATACTTCATATCATGTGTTTTGTTAAACTAATTATTAAAAAATTATGTGTTTTATTTGCGGTTTTTGTCTTTATTTCCTGTGCCTCGGGGACTAAAGCCAAACTTGAAAGCTATGGCGGGTTCGGACAACCCTCTGATCCGGTTCCCTTTATGGCCGCGGCCCGGACCGGAACCCTCCCCAATGGTCTTAAGTTTTATATCCTGGAGAACCGGAAGCCCGAAAACCGGGTGTACCTTACCCTGGCGGTGAACGCGGGATCGGTTCTGGAGGAGGAAAATGAGCGGGGCCTCGCCCACTTTGTGGAACACATGGCTTTTAACGGAACGGCCCGTTTCCCCGAATCGGAGCTTATCAATTACCTCCGTTCCCTGGGGATGCGCTTCGGCCCGGAGGTGAACGCCTATACCTCCTTTGATCAAACGGTCTTTGGCATTGAGGTGCCGGCCGAAATTGACGGGGAGGGGAGGAAACGGATCCCCCAAAAAGCCCTGGAAGTGATGGACGATTGGACCCATGCCATTACCTTCGCCCCGCAGGATGTGGATGATGAGCGGCTGGTTATTATGGAAGAATACCGGAACAGTCTTGGGTCCTTAGAACGGATCCAGCAGCAGTTGATCCCCATAATATTCCAGGGTTCTCCCTATGCGGACCGGCTTCCCATAGGACTCCCGGAAATAATACAGGGCGCTCCCCCCCAGCGGCTGGAAAATTTCTACCGGACCTGGTACCGCCCGGATAATATGGCGATCATCCTGGTGGGGGATTTTGACGGGGCCATGGTTGAAGCAGAATTATCCTCCTATTTTACCGCCCCGGCGCCGGAAAAACCCCTGAACCGTCCCTATTATGACCTCCCTTCCCCCAAAAAAGGGAATTTTGCGGCGAACATCATCACCGACCCGGAATTACCCTTTAGCCGGATAGATATGTACTACAAGCGAGCCCCGGCGGCCCTGCGGGGGGACCTCGCCTCCTACCGGGAGGGGGTCATCGACAACCTCGTGAGCCGGATGCTCTCCCTCCGTTTCGACGAGGCGTCTTCAAAGCCCGAAGCCCCCTATATCTGGGCCGCGTCGGGGGAGGCGCGGTACGGAAAATCCTCCCGGTATTATATCATGGCCGCCCAGGCTAAAACCGGGAGCGTCGAAGGGGCCTTACGGGAACTCCTGTTGGCAAAGGAATCCATAACCCGTTATGGTTTTACCGGCGCCGAAATAGACCGGGTCAAGCGGTCCCTGCTTTCTGATTTGGAACAAATGGTCTCTGAGCAGGACCGGCAGGAATCGGACAATTATGTGTGGAGTTTTACCAATCATTTCCTGAACGGACAAAATGTCGCGGATATAACCTGGGAACTGGAGGCGGTCAGGAAACTCCTCCCCGGCATCGGGGAGAAGGAAATCCAGAGGACGGTGCGGGACTATTTCGCCGCCAACGACCTCCGGGTGATTATTACCGGCCCGGAAGCGGAAGCCGCTTCCCTGCCGACGGCACAACGGATCCGGTCCCTCGTGGCCGAAAGCCGGCGGGCAAAAATCGCCCCCCCGGAGGCAGTGGTCGTTACCGATGAGCTTATCGGCGAAGCCCCCGAGCCGGGGATCATCGTTTCCGAGTCAAAGGATCCCGCCGGGGCCATAGTCTGGGAACTGGGTAACGGCGGCAAGGTTATCCTCAAAGAGACCCGGAACCGGAACAACGAGATCGTCCTCTATTCTGTGGCCCGGGGAGGCACCATCAGCGTCCCGGAAACGGAGTATATATCCGCGAGCCTGGCGGCGGAAATGATGGAAGTCTCAGGACTCGGCCCCTATTCCCGGCCCGAATTGGTAAAAAAACTCGCCGATAAGCAGGTGTCCATCTCCTTTTGGGCCTCCAGTTATCTCCGGGGTTTCCAAGGTTCCGCCACTACCGGGGATCTCAAGACCCTTTTTGAAATGCTTTATCTCGGCTTTACCGATCCCCGGATCGATCCCGACGCGGTGGAAGCCATGCTGGATCAGTACCGGACTTCCCTGGCCCAGAAGAAGGAAGACCCGGACACGGTCTTTGTAGATGAAATAACCCGGCTCATCCACGGCAATAGCCCCTGGTTTAAGCCGATGGAACTGGCGGACCTCTCCCGGGTAGACCGGGAACTGGCGAAAAAATTCCTCAAGAAAAGCCTCAATCCCGCGGACTATACCTTTGTGTTCACCGGGAATCTTGATATTGAGGCCCTGAGGACCTATACGGAAACCTATCTGGCCTCAATTCCCCCAGGGGAGGCCCCCCGGACGGCCTGGACAGATCCGGGGATTGTCCGCCCCGGCAAAACCGAACGTTTGGTTTATAAGGGACGGGAGGAACGGAGCCTCGTGTTCCTGGGCTGGTACGTGCCGGCCCCCTATTCCGAATCTGCCAGTATCGTTGCGGGGGTCCTCAACGAATACCTGGACATCCTTTTGACCGAAGAAATCCGGGAAAAACTCGGCGGGGTCTACTCGGTTTCGGCGAGTTCCGTTCTGTCACCCGTCCCCGGGGGGGAACTCTCCCTGCAGGTTTATTTTGCCTGCGATCCTAAACGGGCGGTAGAACTTTCTACGGCCGTTGAAGAACTCTTTAAGGGGCTTGCCGGGGGAACCGTAAATAGGGATATACTGGAAAAATCCCGGGAGGCCATGAAAAAGAATTGGGAAACCTCCATGGAGAGTAATCTTTACATTGCCCGGAATTATGCCAATCTTTCGGTCATCCTGGATCTGCCCTTCTCCCGGCTGGAAAAGCGCCCTGAATTGTACGATGCCGTTACCCCGGCGGATCTGCAGCAAACCATAACCCGGCTTCTGCAAAAAGGCCCGGTCCGGGGCATCCTCTATCCTGAGGGTTGGCAATAGGAGCGCGATCCGTCAAGGTAGTATAAATTTTCAGTTTCAAATGGGGCTTCTTCCCAAACCCCAACCGGGTTTGGGAAGAAGCTCAAATATATAACAGGGATCCCCATGGTAAAGGACAAAAAGTTTTATACAACCTTGGCGCAAATCGCCCTTCCCCTGGCAATGCAGAATTTGATCACCTATGGGATAGGGCTGGCGGACAACTTTATGGTGGGATCTCTGGGGGATCTTTCCCTTTCCGGGGTATTTCTTTCCAATCAAGTACAATGGCTGCTCTTTATGCTCTGCACCGGCCTCGGCGCGGCCATGGTGGTTTTGGCGGCCCAGTACCTCGGGAAGAAGGACGTCAGGAACGCCAAGGTCGTTATCGCCATCACCCTGAAAATCGCCTTGGGTATTGGGGGCGCCGCCACCCTCCTCGTGTTCCTGTTTCCCGCGGGGATTTTAAATTTATTCACCCGGGACGAAGGGGTCGTCGCCGAGGGGATGCGGTATATCAGGATTGTGTGCTTCTCCTACATCTTCTTCAGCGTCAACAGCGTGCTCCTCGCCTCAATGCGCTGCGTGCAGAACACCAGGATCGGCTTCCTGAGTTCCCTGACCGGTTTTTTGGTGAATGTTTTTCTTAACTGGGTACTGATTTTCGGGAAATTGGGGATGCCCGCCCTGGGGGTTTCCGGGGCGGCCATAGCTACCGTGATCGCCCGGATCGCCGAGTGCGGCGTTACCTTCTGCCATGTCCGGTTTATCGACAAAAACCTGCTGCTCAGGATAAAGGACTTGGCCCTGCGGAACCGGGAAATAACAAGCGACTTTTTTAGATACGGTATACCGGTCATTTTGGGGGACATCATCTGGGGTATCGCGGGAAGCACCCAGGTAGCTATTCTGGGCCGCCTGGGTACCGAAGTGCTGGCGGCCAATACCATAGCCGCCAATTTGTTTCAGTTTTTCAGCGTGATGGTTTACGGTATCGCCAATGCGTCGGGGATCATCGTCGGCAGAACCGTCGGTTCCGGGGATTATCAACTGGTCAAGACTTACTCAAAAACCTTGCAGCTCATCTTCCTCGGATTCGGCCTCTTGACCGGGCTGCTGATCTTTTTCTCCAAAGACCTTATTCTGGCGGCCGGGTTCCCGAATATTTCCGCCGAAGCCCATGCCTATGCCCGGCAATTCCTCATCGTGTTTTCAATCACCATTGTGGGCACCTCATATCAGATGTCCGTCCTCACCGGCATAGTCCGGGCCGGAGGCGCCACCAGCTTCGTTCTGATAAACGACCTCATCCACGTCTGGATCATTGTCATCCCCTCGGCCCTGCTCGCGGCCAGAGTCTTTCACTCTCCCCCGGTGGTGGTTTTTTTCTGCCTCAAATCCGATCAGCTCCTTAAGTGCATTGTAGCGGTAATAAAACTAAACCGCTGGAACTGGATGCGGAAATTAACGCGGGAAGGCTAAGGCGGTGGCTTGACCATGTTGACCAGGTTGGTGTTCATGTTCAGCTGCCTTTTTTGATGTTCGCTATGACGCTGACGCGGCCCAAATCCGCCGTCTCACCGTTACGCAGTTCCCGGCGCGTTCCGTTGGCGCGGTCATCCAGTATCACCCTGCCCCCCTCAATGCTCACGACAGCGCGGACAGGCAGGGGCTTTACATCGCCGCGCCCCGGAGGAAGGTATACGTCGGCCTCCGGCGTTGATCCGAAAACAACCGGCTTTGTTCCCAGCGAAATGGTCGAGGTTTCTTTCGGCCCCCAGATGACGGTAATCCACGCTTCGCGGAGTGCTTCTTCGATGAAAGCAATCGCAAAGCCGATGAAAAGGCCAAGAATCGTAACGCCGATAACACGGGCTAAACCTATAGGAAGAATAAAGGCCGCGCGGAATACC
>JAITEG010000072.1 GCA_031282145.1 Spirochaetaceae bacterium
CCGTTTTTCTTTACCTTGTCGCTTCCGCAATGCGGACATTTTACCGGTGCTAATACCATGACTATACTCCTGTCTTTGCTTTGATACCTATATAATCTCATGGCTTTTATATCCTGTCAGCACCTTTCGCCCACTACCCAAGTATCCGGCAGATACTTGTTTACTGAGGCTTAGCCGTATGAAGGGAAACTTTCACGTACGGTTCTGAGGCGGGAAGGGGCGGTGCAATCCGCCCTGACCCAGCCGACAATAATTGAGGGCCGTCCGGGGGGTAGTCCGGGCGGCTTTTGTTTAGAAGTATTTGTTTATTCGAAAGTCTGGTTTAATACCTGCAAGCAAGCTTGCTTCAGCTTGCTCCGGCTCAAACAACACAACACTTACAAAAATTTGGTATTAAACCAAAGAACCCGCTCCCGCGGGGGAGGGTACTATAAATTTCCTCTCGAACGAGCCTCCGCTCCGAATCAGGCAACGCTTAAGATACCGGCAAGCAAGCTTGCTTCAGCTTGCTCCGCGGAGGCTCATTCGGGAGTCTGATTTAATACCCTATAAGGATGGGGTATCGTCAATGATGGCAAAGCGGGCAGTCTTTTTGCCGCGATGGTTTGCGTAAATGGCAATGTCGTTATTGGTGATATGAAGGACATATCCCGCTTTGGTGGCGGCTTTGGCGGTACGAAAAATCCGGCTGATTTTGAATTCTCCCTGGGGGGTGATGAGGGAGGAATTCTTGAAAACCCGTAATACGGTTGCTACGTTCATTTGTTTTGCTCCTTTGCCCCCGGTGTGAACGGGGGCTTTTATACTATGCGGACAATTCCGCATAGTAACGAGGATGAGCCTCCAAATACCTATACCAGATATGGGAGATTTCTTCTAAACAGAACCAGGCAAACACATTGTAGAGGGAGGTGAGATTGTCCTGTAGTTTGCCGGTATCCCATAGGGCTTTGCCTACTTCCCCGGCGGCTGGGGGGCTTGATAATTTTCCGCATATCGCGGCATTTATAGAGCCCCACGCCATGCGATATTATTCCAAGTAACGCCCTCACCGGTTCGGGCGCAGGTAATTGGGCGGGGGTGGAATACCTGAATACGCCGAAGTTCTGAACCAGTTTTATCACGTCCTCGCCGAGTTCCGCGGCGGTCCCCAGGAGGTTGTTTACAATGTCTTTGCGATTGTGGAGGAAAAAGGCTATGGTTTCCCGGTGATAGATAAAGCCGGGGAAACCACCGTCCGCGCCATGTTTGGCGCAATCCGCCAGGCTGCCGGAGAGTTCTATGAGACTTTCCCAGCCGGCGTTGGGATTATACCCTAACGCGGTGATCACCTGGCGAATGGTGGCCGTTTGCCATGGTGAGTTTTCTTTGACATAGGCTATTAAGTCGGGTATGGTGGTGATTTTACGGTTGTCCATGATAAGCTCCTTATTTAACCGTGGTGATAAGCGCCGAGTTGGTGGTTTTCAGAAAGCCACAGGCGCCGCATTTGGATTTGTCTTTGCAGTGGGAACAGACAAAGGACATATCCATTTTTTGGGGGAGGTAGAGGGCCATAAAGTCTATGGCCTCCGCCATGTTTGTTCCGATAGCCCAGGCCAGGCGGCGGACGGAGACGGAACCGAATTCAGAAAGATTAGGACCATACATGATGATACCTTCCAAAAATAAAATAGCCTCCGGCAGCCAGGGCCGGAGGAAAATGGCCTAGAACAAGAAAAACTGCCCCCGGGAAAAAAAATTGCTTGTAGGTTTACCGGAGAGGTGGACAGCCTTGAGGTGTTGAAGCCAGGAGAAATAATCCTGTTTTGAACGGAAATACCGGTACAGGGTGTGGAAATGATTAGAGGCAAAGACCGGCACGAGGAAATGATGCGGGACCGGTTTAACCGGACGGATACGGAAATGAATGGCAAGTTTACCGCCCTGGATGAAATGAAAAGTAGCTGAACCGCGATAACAGGACATAAAGAACCTCCCCAAGTAAGATGAACAGGATGGATAACCGATCTATTTACGAATGAAAGCGCCCCCTTTGTTTTTCCCCGGTTTAAGGGGGAGGGCCGTTGGGGGCCACCGTTACCCCCCAAGGCCCTCCCCCGTCCGGGGAAAAACCACCACCAGGAGGCCGTGCCACTAGGGGGAGTAACGGCGCAATGCGGAGGATGGAGCCGATAAAGGCCCCGATGTGGGAATGGAAAAGGCCCGGCCCCCGGAGGGGGTGGCGCGGTCCTTGCGTGCCCGCTCACCGGGCACATGAGCAAGGACCGTGACAAGGGTTTTGCGGGGTGATTACCCCGATATTGGGGATCAAGGCGGCGGGGGTGGAGATAGATGATTTTTTACCTTTTTTCTTTGGAGATGTTGTGGGGGTAACGGAGTAGACCGGAACGGAGGGGCATAGCCCCGAAGTGAGGACTACGGAGTTAGGGGGAGCAGCGTCAAAAAAAGCTTGGTATAGGGGAAAATTGGTTTACCTTTACCATCAAAGGTACTCCCCCTTCTTAACTTGTTGACAGTGGTGGGACTTCTCCCCCGTTTTGCTGTCCGCTATGGGTAACCAGGATTTGCGTTCTATCTCTGCGACAGCCAAACCATCATTTTCGCCATTTCATGTACCGGCACATCCATGTTGCTTTTAAGCCATTGCTGGATAAGGCGGATAGAGCCGCTCACCACAAAAGCAGAGACATATGTCTGTATTTTATCATCGGAAGTAACGTGTGCGGGGGTGGGGTAATAGCGCAATACCTGTTTTTGGCTGAAACTAAAGAGTTTTTTCTGGAAATTGCTATCTCCATTTTCGCTTATAAGCACCTGAATTGATTCGTTATCGGCAATATAGCGCAGAACTTCCTCTGTCATCCGTGTAATATTCTTCTTGTTTTCCTTGCTGTTATACTTCGCAAACAGGCTCTCCAGATTTGCTATGGTCTCCTCCTGAATCTGCCGGAGCAAGTCGTATTGGTCCTTATAATGAGCATAGAAAGTTGACCGGCTGATATCGGCAATATCACATATATCTTTAATGGTTATTCGCAAAATAGATTTTTCTTTGATTAAGTTAATGAGACTGTCCCGCAGAACCATCTTTGTATAGCGTATCTTACGATTTGGTTTTGGCATATCAACCCCCTTAAAACTTCGACTTAACACCTCTGATGGTAAATTATCGTACATTTTACATGGTTCTGTCCAGAGCAATACAAAAATATAACGTATGGTCCGATTCAGGATATATCGAACAATATTGTATGTTGCATTTTTCTCTTACTGTAGTTATCCTCTGGCTAACAGTCAAGGGTGCCCCTGAGCTCCGATGTTTGGGGCGGAATATGTACAGAACAGATCGATAACAATCGATCATACAAAACAGGGTTTCTATGCTGATGTTGCATCGTTATAGTGTCGGGCAATAAACATTTAAGGAGAGAATAGTATGAAGAAGTTGCTTTGTATCATGTTATGCTTTGGCTTCACTGTGGTTCTAATGTCTTCTTGTGGAAACAAACAGGCGGACAAGCAGTCAGAAAATGCGGCCGGACAAGAAATCACGGAAATTATTTGGCAGTACCCATCTCCTGGAAACCTTGGGGTTGGTTTCCAGGAGATGGAAGATGCCTTAAATGAGATGATGGAAAGGGATATTGGAGTCCATGTAACTTTTCACCCGGTTGCTCTTGGGGAGGCCCAACAAAAAGCCATGCTATCGGCATCAAGTGGTGAACAACTCGACATTAGCTTAACGGCCTTTACTACTGTTGGTACTGCAGTTGATAGCGGACTACTAATTCCCATTGATGAATTGATCGAGAAATATGGTGCGGATATAAAAGAGCAGTGCGGGGTCCTTCTTGACGGTTGTTATTATGAGGGCAAGCTATACGGCGTTCCAAGCGTTAATCATATAGGGAATGCCTATGGGTTTGAAATATTTGATGATATAGCGAAAAAATATGGCTTTACTTTGGATGAGAATAAGAAGTATACCTTGACAGATGTTGAAGCCGTTTTTGCCAAAGTGAAAGCCGGTGAAGGGCCGAACTTTTACTGTTACATCCCGGATGTACCCCACGAAGGACCTTTGGGTAATGCTTTTATTGAATATGATAGGGTTTCGGGGTCAACTTCGGCCGGTGTCCTCATGCTGAACCGCAGCTTTACCGACTTAACTCTGCATAACTTGTATGAGACGGATGAATATAAACAATACGCACGGAAGATGTACGATTGGGCGCAGAAAGGTTATATTGCGCCTGATGCAGCGGTTACTACCGATTTTTCCGATACGCTTATGCATTCGGGAAACTATCTTGGCAGAATGTATTGGTATCAGCCGAAGGCAGTTCATCCGGATACAGGGATTTTTGGCAGGGATGTAACAGTCATGAAACTGATAGATGATTATGTGGCCTTTAACGCGGGTAATCTTTGTCAGTGGAATATTCCGGTAACTTCAGGTAATCCTGAAAAGGCAATCCAGGCCCTCAATTATATTCACAAGGTCCCGGAAGCTACATGGCTCATACAGTTCGGCATTGAAGGAAAATCGTATAAAGTAATAGAGGATGGTCCTGACGGCAAGGTTATACAGTATCTCAATGAAGATACTACCAAATTACCTTATTTCAATCCCTATGGGCTTTGGGGCAATCGGCTTGAGTGGCCTGCCGTATGGCCTTCTCCTGCTAACATGAATAAGATAATAAGGGAAATAGATCAGGCCATACCCGTATCACGCTATTCACCAGCATTGGGCTATAATTTTGTTCAGGAATCAGTGGCATCCGAGATTGCCGCGATCAACGCAGTAATTGCCCAATATATTCCCGGTATTAACTGCGGAACCGCCGACCCTGATATCGTGCTGCCCAGATTTATCGCGGCCCTCAAAGCCGCTGGTATTGACCGGGTAATCGCTGAAAACCAAAAGCAGCTCAACGCATGGGCTGCCGCAAAGAAATAATTATCGCTCGAAATATGTTATTTGCTGTCCGGGGTCCTGTATGGTTTCCGGACAGCCTTCCTTAAGAGGTTGCCATGGCCGGAACAGATGCATATTTTCAAAAAAACAAGAAAAAAGAAAAGTGGCGCCGCATTCTGCCTTTTTATATCCTGGCATTACCAGGTATTATTTATCTTCTCATTAACAATTATATTCCCATATATGGTATGGTAATCGCATTTAAGAAATTTAATATTCAAAAAGGTATTTTTGGAAGCGACTGGTATGGATTAAAGAACTTCGAATTTCTTTTTAAAACAAATGACGCATGGATAATCACGAGGAATACTATTTGTTACAATATCGTCTTCTTTATTGTTGGAACATTTCTTGCTGTAACACTGGCAATATTGCTTAACGAACTAAAGGGCAAAATATATTCAAAGATTTGCCAGAGCCTAACGCTGCTTCCTTTCTTAATGAGCTGGGTAGTGGTAAGTTATCTTGGCTATGCTTTTTTGTCAAGTGAATCCGGTTTGATAAACAAGTCTATTCTTGAACCGCTGGGGCTTGAGAAAATGAACTGGTATCAGGAAATTAAATATTGGCCTTATATCCTGGTTTTAATTAACGCATGGAAGGGTGTTGGGTATAGTATGATTATATATTTATCAAGCATTGTAGGAATAAATCAGGATTATTATGAGGCGGCATTGATTGACGGATCAAACAAATGGCAGCAGATCACTAAAATAACATTACCGCTTTTAAAACCGACAGTGTTAACTTTATTAATATTAAGCCTTGGTCAGATATTTCGTTCAGACTTCGGATTGTTTTATCAGATACCCCGGAACAGCGGGGCATTGTTTCCTGTAACAAGAACTTTGGACGTATATGTATATCAGGCATTGATGAAGAACAGCAATTATGGGATGTCAAGCGCCGCAAGCGTTTATCAGTCGGTAGTCTGTTTTATCTGTTTAGTGGGAGCAAATTTGGTGATAAAGAAGTATCGGCCTGAAAGCGCATTGTTTTGATAAGGAGATTAAGATAGATGCATTCACTTGAATACCGAATAACACAAGTAATAGCCTATACAATTTGCGGGGCAGCGGCATTATGCGCGTTACTTCCGTTTATTCTATTAGGAATAGCATCTTTTACCGACAATACATGGGCCGCGGTAAACGGATATTCATTTTTTCCGAAGAAATGGAGCTTGGAAGCGTATCGATACATAGGCGTACAATGGGATCAATTGGGCCGGGCATACTTAACGACCATTGTAATAACCGCCCTTGGAACTATTGCAAGCGTGAGTATAACAACATCCTTTGCCTATGCCATCTCGGAAAAGGAAATACCGGGAATGAATGTCGTAAGTTTTATGTTAATTTTTACGATGCTGTTTAACGGAGGTCTGGTAGCGACATATTACAGTTATGTCCGGCTTTTTCAGATAAAAGATACAATATTCGCGTTGTTAGTACCAAATTTATTGATGAATTCGTTTAACGTGATACTGGTAAGAAATTATTTTACAAACAGCATATCCGTAAGTTTAAAAGAGGCGGCACGGATAGACGGGGCAAGCGAGCTTAGGATATTCGGACAGATAATGATACCGTTAAGTTTGCCGATAGTCGCGACAATAAGTTTAATGACGGCGATAGCATACTGGAACGACTGGATGAACGGAATGTATTATTTGACTGAGAGAGGCGGAGGACATTTATATACGATACAGATAATTCTAAATAATATAAATGAAAACATACAAATACTGATGCAGAATGCATCTGCCGCTTCACAAATGGGCATAAACCTGTCAAAGATGCCATCAACGACGATACGAATGGCGATTGCGGCAATTGGGATAATACCTATTATAATCATGTATCCATTTTTCCAGAGGTACTTTGTAAAGGGCATTACTATGGGCGGTGTTAAAGAGTAATGATCCCCCATGGGCCGCGAGAGAGCATCCGTAGGTTGTCTATTTATCTGCTGAAAACCAGAAAGACAATTACGATGCCTGGTGTCCCGGTTGTTTCCGCCATTATACTGCAAATTTATTTGAGAAGGAGTTGAAATATGGAAATGACATTTAGCCGGCAGGTAGAACGCTGGGACATCTTTGAAGCCATCTGTCCTGGAAAAACAGCGGGTAACCCCTTTACCGATTATACCATACGGGGGACATTCAAAAGCAAGAATGAAACAAAATCAGTTGACGGTTTTTATGACGGCGATGGGATCTACAAAGTGCGCTTTATGCCTTCTTTTGCTGAAGAATATCATTTTGAAATAACAGGAAATTTTTCCGGTGAGAAGTACTCCGGTAGTTTCCCGGTAACACCTGCGTCCGTCAACAATCACGGGCCGGTACGTGTCGCCTATACCTATCACTTCGCCTATGAGGACGGTACGCCCTACTTTTCCGTGGGTACTACCTGCTATGTCTGGGAACTGCAAAGCGAAGAACTGCAGAAAAAGACTCTTGAAACTTTGAAAAAATCCGCTTTCAATAAAATCCGTTTTTGTATTCTACCAAAACATCTTGATTATAACCTTAAAGAACCCCGCTCGTATCCTTATATCGGAAAGCCCATGGACAGTTCAGTTTTGACAAAAGAAAATTTTCATGAATACGATGGGAATCCTCCGGGTAACGAGTGGGATTTTAAACGGTTTAATGTGGAACATTTCAGACACATCGAAAAGTGCATCGGTGAACTGCGGAATCTGGGGATAGAGGCGGATCTAATCGTCATGCACCCTTATGACCGCTGGGGGTTCAGCATGATGGACGCGGAATGTGATGACCTTTACTGGAACTATGTAATAGCCCGTTTTGCCGCCTACCGGAACGTATGGTGGTCCCTCGCCAACGAGTACAATACCATGCGGCAAAAGAAGACATGCGACTGGGAACGTTACGCCGCCATCATCTGCGAGAAGGATGTTTATAATCATCCGAGAAGCATACACAACTGTGGTGTTTACTTCTACGATCACTCCCGGCCATGGATAACCCATTGCAGCATACAAAAGTTCGATATCTACAAGACCACGGAATTCGCCGCCGAATACCGGGTACGCTACCGGAAGCCGGTGGTATTTGATGAAATTTCTTATGAAGGCAACATTCAACATGATTGGGGGAATATTTCGGGGAAAGAACTGGTACGCCGTTTTTGGGAAGCCACAGTCAGAGGCGCATATGCGGGCCACGGCGAAACGTACATACATCCCGATGACATTTTGTGGTGGTCCCACGGCGGCGAGCTTTATGGTGAAAGTCCCCCACGACTCAAGTTTTTATACAGGATACTTTCCGAAACGCCGGGGCCCGGACTTAAACCCTTGGCTGGTCCCAGTTGGATGGATCCGGCAGCCACTGTGGAAGAACTTTTCGGTACTTCGGGTTATTATCTTTATTATTTCGGATTTCTGCGGCCCTCTTTCAAAGATTTTTACTTTGACGATACCAATGAGTATGAAGCGGAAGTAATTGATACCTGGAAGATGACCATTAAGAAGACAGGCGTATTCAGGGGAAGGTTCCGTGTAGATTTGCCGGGTAAAGAATATATGGCAATCAGAATCCAGAGGAAAAAGAATGGATAGCGTCATCCTTCCGTTCTGTCCGGGTATATAATTCCGTTGACTCACGGTTTATTCTGGAAGATATGTTTTGCAAACTAAAACTTTTTGTCGAAAAAGATCCTTTGGGGAGGATAAATGAACACTTCAATCAAACCCGGCCGGCCATGGTTTGATACCACGGGCCGCCGCATTCAGGCCCACGGGGGCAGCATCTTTTTTGAAAAGGATACCTTCTATTGGTACGGGGAAAACAAGGAAAGGTCCCTGCCCGGGAGCGGAATCTGGCATTGGGGGGTACGGGCCTATTCCTCGAAAGACCTCTACAACTGGAAGGACGAAGGCCTCCTCATTCCTCCCGACGAAAATGACAGGAACAGTCCCCTCCACCCTTCCCAATGTATGGATCGTCCTCACATACTGTACAACGACCGTACCGGAAAATACGTACTCTGGATGAAGATCATGGGCAGGCGGGATACGGACTACTATGTCCAATATATGACCATAGCCCAGGCGGATCGTTTGCTGGGACCTTATACCATTACTAACATCTTGCATCCCCTGGGGATGAATTCCGGCGACTTTGATCTGGTACAAAACGAAAGCGATCATAAGGGGTATATCTATTTTGAACGGGTTCATTCGGAGTTGATCTGTGCGGACCTGACCAATGATTATACCAATGTTACCGGGTATTATTCCTCCCATTTCCCCCGTCCCTTTCCGCCCTATGTACGGGAGGCGCCAGCCTTTTTCCGCCGCCGGGGAAAACTCTATCTGATTACTTCCGGTACCACCGGCTATTTTCCAAACCCATCAGAAGCCGCCGTAGCGGATCTGTACCATGGCCCCTGGACGCTGCTGGGGGACCCCCACGAAGGCGATCCGAGCCGTACCAGTTTTTGTTCCCAGATAAGTTCCGTGTTTAAGCATCCCCATAAAAGGGACCTCTATATCGCGCTGGCGGATCGGTGGCTGGTAGACCTTCCGGAAACCATGCCCGACATGGGGGCGGTTTTTGAGGGGATGTTCAATCCTGAAAAGGAACCGGTTCTTTCCCGGGAAGCCATGAACGCCCTATCGGCACAAAACACCGCTATTGCCGATTACGTGTGGCTACCCGTAGAATTTACCGCTTCCGGCAAGCCGATTATTCGCTGGCGGGATGAGTGGCAGATAGATGAGTATGAATAATGGGTTTTCCCATCATAAATATTAAGAGGTAATCGGCGGTATGCTAACCGGCATGGAGGGACAGTATGATAACGTTGGAGGATCTGCGGGTAGAATACCGGACTAATCCGATTGATGTCGGTACCGGTACGCCCCGGTTTAGCTGGAAAATCGAATCCGACGGCCAGGGCATCACGCAAAGCGCCTACGCGGTTGAGGTGGCGTTGGACGATGCCTTTGACTCTTTCCTCTGGCAAAGCGGGAAAATCCCCTCCCGGAAATCCCACCTGGTGCGGTATGGCGGTCTGACTCTGGAATCGTCCAAGCGATATTTTTGGCGGGTAAAAGTCTGGGACAACCATAGCGAGGAAAGCCCCTGGAGCGAAACCGCTTTTTTTGAGACCACCCTGCTCAGTACCGACGAATGGCGGGCGGTCTTTATCAGCGCCGAGGACGAAGACGCCGGGGCAAGTTCCGTGGGAACACTGCTGCGGAAGGAATTTGTTTTATCCGCCGGTATCAGGTCCACCCGGCTGTACGCCGGCGCCAAGGGTTTGTACCGGGCCACGGTGAATGGCCGCCGGGCCGGGGCGGAAGAGTTGTGCCCCGGCTGGACGGAATACCAAAAACGCATCCTCTTTCAAACCTACGACGTAACCGGTTCCGTGAGCCCTGGGCCCAATGTCCTGGGCTTGATGGCGGGTCCCGGCTGGTACAAAGGAGACCTCGCCGGTTGGGTTGGCAAGCGGAACGTTTATGGAAAACGTACCGCGGTGATCGCCCAGCTCCGGGTGGAGTACGATGACGGCCGGGTAGAGATCATCCCCACCGACGCAAGCTGGCAGGGGACAGCGGGGCCGGTTGAGTATTCGGAGATCTACCACGGCGAAACCTATGATGCCCGGCGGGAACAGCCCGGCTGGGATTGTCCCGGCTTTACCGGGACCGGCTGGCGGCCCGCGGCGGTCGAAAGCGGCGATACGGGGCTCCTCCGGCCCCAGGACGGCCCCCCGGTAACGGAACACGAACACTTCAAGCCCCTCTCCCTTTTCACCACCCCCCAGGGGGAGCGGGTGATCGACTTTGGTCAGAACATATCCGGGTGGGTGCGGTTTAGTGTTCAGGGCACGGCCGGGGACCGGGTCAAGCTCCGCCACGCCGAGACCCTGGACGCGGCGGGGAATTTTTATACCGAAAACCTGCGCACGGCAAAACAGACCATTGAGTACACCCTCAAGGGCGGCGGCATTGAAACCTATGCTCCCTTGTTTACCTTCCAGGGCTTCCGGTACATCGCCGTTGACGAATACCCCGGCGGGCTCGACGGGATCAATAAAGATAATTTTGAGGCGGTCGCTGTTTATTCGGATATGCGCCCCGTTGGGGAATTTTCCTGTTCCCATCCTAAACTCAACCAATTTATGAGCAATGTCCGCTGGAGCATGAAGGACAACTTTGTGGACATTCCCACCGACTGCCCCCAGCGGGATGAACGGCTGGGGTGGACCGGGGACGCGGAGAACTTCTGCCGGGCCGCCGCTTATTTCATGGAGACTGCCCCGTTCTTCAAAAAATGGCTCCGGGATCTTGTCCTTAGCCAACTCCCCGACGGCCAGGTTCCCCACGTGGTGCCCGATATCTTTAACAGTACCGCCGGTCCGGGTGATAAAATCGAAGCGGGGGCCTGCGCCTGGGCGGACGCGGCGGTGATCATCCCCTGGACCGTCTACACCTATTTCGGCGACCGGGAGATCCTGGAGGAACAGTACCCCTCCATGAAGAACTGGGTTGAATATATCCGCGGCGTTGCCCAGGACGGGCTTTTGTTTAACGTGGGCTTCCATTTCGGCGATTGGGTTGCCCTGGATGCTAAAGAGGGGAGTTGCTTCGGCGCTACTCCCAACGATTTGACCGCCACCGCTTTTTATGCCTATTCGACTGCCCTCTTGGCCCGATCTGCAGCAATCCTCGGTAAGACGGAAGACACGGCCCGGTACCGGAAACTACGGGAGGATATTGGGGACGCCTACCGAAATGAATTTTTTACCCCCTCGGGACGGCTCGCCGCCCCGACCCAGACCGCCCACATCCTCTCCCTAGCCTTTGACCTTGTCCCGGCGGTCTATAAACAACGCACTGTGGATACCCTGGTTGCCCTGATAGCGGAACAGAACAATCATTTAACCACCGGCTTTGTGGGTACCCCCTTTGTATGTCAGGTCCTGGCGGATAACGGCCACTTGGATCTGGCCTATGAGCTGTTGTTAAAAGAGGATTTCCCTTCCTGGCTGTATCAGGTTACTAAGGGGGCTACGACGATTTGGGAGCATTGGGACGGCTTAAAGCCCGACGGGACCATGTGGAGCCCGGACATGAATTCCTTCAACCACTACGCCTATGGCGCGGTGAGCGATTGGGTGTTCAGTACCATAGGAGGGCTGGATACGGATAGGGAACAACCGGCCTTTGCCCGTAGCATCCTCCGTCCCTGTCCCGGCGGCGGTATCACCTGGGCGGAAACCAAATACGAATCGGTCTACGGCCCCATCGCCTTGCGCTGGGAGACGGGCGGGGGAAAGATCACCCTCGCGGTCACCATTCCCCCCAACACCGAAGCGGAACTCACCCTGCCCAAGGCAGAGCCGGGAAACATCGGCGGCCTGGATTTCGCCCCGGCCAAGGGAGGCGCCGTTGCGGTACTGGGTTCCGGGTCCTATTCCTTTGAGTATCCCTGGCCATCCGGTAGTTTATAGCCCGCCTATAGGGGTTAGCCTCTGCCGGCTTTGATCAACAAAGGGTGGATATAGCGGGAAAAGCTCCCTACTCATTTAAGCCTGGTTCCGGCTGCGTTGCTTTTGCCTGACGAGTGTCAAGGGCCGTGCCTCCCTTTGCGGAGGCGGCCTCTCCGCTCCTCGGCCGTTCTCATCCGTATTGACAAAATTTTTTTATTTATATATCCTATTAAAACGATAATATTACTATAAAAGGATGGGTCATGCAATTTACTACCATCGCGGTTCATGGAGAGGGGAAAACAAGAGAGGATACGGGTGATGTCATCTCTGCCGTTCATCTCGCAACGGCCTACAGTCAGCCGAAACTGGGTGAATTCCAGGAACACGTCTACACCAGGGGAACCAATCCGACGAGGCTTGCCCTGGAAAGACGCCTTGCCCTGCTGGAGGATGCCCGTTATGCCTTTGCCTTCAGTTCCGGCATGGCGGCAATCAGTACGGCTTTTCATCTGTTCAAGATCGGCGACCGGATTCTGCTGAACGATAATGTATACGGCGGGACTTTTCGTTATGCCTCAAAACTGTTTGGCGATATGGGGCTTTCCTACGATCTGGTGGAAGATTTTAACACCCTGGATTTTGGTACGCTTCCCGGCGATGTACGGGGAATTTTTCTGGAAAGCCCCTCCAATCCACTGCTTCGGGTTACGGATATACGGCTTCTGGCGGAAAAGGCCCATGCTGCAGGCATTACCCTGATTGTGGACAATACTTTTATGTCGGCCTATCTGCAAAAGCCCCTCAGCCTAGGGGCCGATATGGTGGTCTATTCGGCAACCAAGTACTATGGGGGTCATTCGGATATTCTGGCCGGAGCGCTTGTTCTTAATGACGAGGAAAAGGCCGGAAAGGTAAAGCTGCTCCAGAATACTCTGGGGAATCCCCTGAGTCCGGCGGATGCGTATCAGCTTGAAAGGAGTATAAAAACCCTCGCCCTCAGGATGGATCGCCAGTGCGCCAACACTGCTGCTGTGGTGGATCTGCTCTGTACCCACCCAAAAGTCAAGCGGGTTTTCTACCCCTCAATAGGCGGGGAGAACCGCCGTATTCAGGAATCCCAAAGCCGCGGCTTCGGCGCGGTGCTGTCCTTTGTTCTATGTGACGGCTGTGATCCCGCGCGCTTTATTGACACGCTTTCGCTTTTTAACTTTGCCGTCAGTCTGGGCAGCGTTGAATCCCTGGTATGCCATCCGGCAAGTCAGACCCACGAATCCTTCTCTCCGGAACTGAGAAAAAAGGCGGGTATAGAGGAGGGACTTCTGCGCCTTTCCATCGGAATTGAGGATATCGAAGATCTACTTCTGGATTTGGAAAGGGCGCTGAAAGCGGCGTAACGGAATGGGAATTAGGCGGATATACAGCCGGTCGTTGACCGGTATCCGCAATAAATATAGGCGTCATACCGGGACGAGGAATTTGGAACATTCCCCTCAAGAATAAACCATCGTGAAAGGTTTTATCCCGGGACGCCGGAAGAGGTTTTGTATGAAAAAACTGTTTGTTCTTGGACTGGTCCTTGTGCTGGCGGGTTCCGCCTTTGCCGGGGCAAAAAAAGAAAGCGCCGCCAATTCGCTTGAGCGGATCAAGGCCGTTGGGGAACTGGTTATCGGCATTGAGGGAACTTATCCGCCCTATACCTACCACGACGCCGCAACCAATAAGCTGGTCGGGTACGATGTGGAAGTGGCCGAAGCCATTGCCGCAAAACTCGGCGTAAAACCCCGGTTTGTCGAATCCAGGTGGGACTCCCTTATTATCGGGCTTGATTCCGCCCTTTGGGATACGGTAATTAACCAGGTGGGTGTTACCGAAGCGCGGAAAGAAAAATACGATTTCAGCGTTCCCTATACTTATACCCATGGGGTGGTGATCGTTAGAGAAGATAACGACAGCATTAAATCTTTTGAAGACTTGAATGGAAAATCCTCGGCCCAGACCATTACGAGCAACTGGGCTCAGCTTGGCGAACGTTACGGCGCAAAGACAATCGGAACCGATGGGTTCAACGAATCGATACAGTTGGTTATTGACCGGCGGGCCGACGCAACAATCAACGACGATGTAACCTTTGCCGACTACCTTAAGGAACATCCCAAAAGCCCCACAAAGGTTGTAGCCGTTTCCACGGATGTAACCGAAAGTGCGGTGATCCTCGTAAAAAACCAAAATGAACTGCGCGAGGCTATCAACAAGGCCCTGGCGGAACTTTCCGCCGACGGGACATTGACAAGTCTTTCGCAGAAATACCTCAACCTTGATGTGTCCAAACGGTAGGCAAAAATAGATGGCAGACTGGTCGCGGCCCCTCAGGATAATCGGTGAATCCTTTTGGCCCATGCTCAAGGCAGGACTGCTGCTTACCATGCCCATGACGGTGGCTTCTTTCGGCGTGGGCCTGGTAATCGCATCCATCACCGCGTTTATGCGCCTTTCCAAATTAAAGGTTTTGCAGAAAATCGCCTCATGTTATGTCTGGATATTCCGGGGAACCCCTCTTTTGGTACAACTCTACATCGTGTTTTTCGGACTCCCCAGTATTGGCATTAAACTAGGGGCCATAGCATCGGCCATAGCGGCCTTTTCACTTAATGTGGGGGCCTACTGTTCCGAATCAATCAGGGCTTCCATCCTGGCGATACAGAAGGGCCAATGGGAAGCGGCCTATTCCCTGAGTATGACTAAATGGCAGGCCCTGAGGCGCATTGTCGCGCCTCAGAGTTTTGCCATAGCCGTACCGCCCTTAAGCAATACCTTTATCGGCCTGGTAAAGGATACATCCCTGGCGGCGAACATCACCATCGCGGAGATGTTTCAGACAACCCAGCGCATCGCTGCCCGTACCTACGAACCGATGCTCCTTTACTGTCTGGCCGCGCTCATCTACCTTGTCTTTTCTACCATCCTTACCGCTCTCCAGGGAAAGATTGAAAAGGTTCTTTCCAAAGGACGCTGATATGGTCTACCTTAACGCGGTGAAAAAGAGCTTTAAACAGGGACCTCACAAAACGCTACCGGTGCTGCGGAACATCAACTTTCACGCTCCCCGGGGAAAGACCACCGCGCTTATCGGTCCCTCAGGCGCGGGAAAATCAACGATGCTGCGGTGTATCAACCTGCTCGAAATCCCTGATGAAGGGGCGCTCCGGGTGGCCGGTAAGGAAATCCGTTTTGATAAAAACGAAAAATACCCGCCCCTGGGTAAATCCCATTTTATCCGTCAAAAGGAAATTCTGGATCTCAGGCGGCATACCGGCATGGTGTTCCAGAACTTTCAACTTTTCCCCCATAAAACGGTGCTGGAAAACATTATGGAAGGACCGGTACTGGTAAAAAAAGAGTCGCCGAGGGAGGCCCGGGCCTTCGCCCTTGCCCTCCTTGAAAAAGTCGAAATGTCCGAAAAAAAGGATAGCTACCCTTCCACCCTTTCCGGCGGCCAGCAGCAGCGGGTCGCCATCGCTCGAGCCCTGGGTATGAGGCCGGACGTACTGCTCTTTGACGAACCCACCAGCGCCCTTGATCCGGAACTTGAACGGGAGGTCCTTAAAGTTATACGGACCCTGGTAGAGGAAAACAACACCATGATAATCGTGACGCATAATTTGCTGTTTGCCCGGGAAGTCGCGGACTTTATCGCCTTTCTTGACGATGGTGAAGTGGCCACCTATGGTACGCCGGCGGAAATTTTCGGCAGGGCCATGCCGAAGCGGGTAACGGATTTTATCGCCGCCATGTCGCCGGAGGATTATACGATATGAATTTTTACAAATTCCAGGGAACGGGAAACGATTTTATCATCATCAACAATATTAGAGAAAAACTACCGGAGGAAAAAATTTCTACAATCGCCAAACGTATTTGTACCAGAAAGCTGTCTTTAGGCGCGGACGGCCTCCTCCTGATCGAGGAGGCAAAGCATGGGGGCGATATTGCCGTCAGGGTATTCAATTCCGACGGCAGCGAATCGGAAATGTGCGGAAATGGAATGCGCTGTGTCTCCCGCTACGCCTTTGAGGAGGGCATGGCGGGGGAACCGGCGGGATCTGCGGGCGGCCGCATCGTTATAGAGACCATGGCCGGGGATATTGATGCCTGGCGGCTTTCCCGGAGGTCTTTCAAAATACGGCTGCAGAGTCCATCGATTTTGGAAGAAGGCCGTTCGGTAGGTATTCAAAACAGGATAGTACCGTATACTTACGTTGAACTGGGGAACCCTGGCATTCCCCACATCGTCCTTGATGAGATTTCGTGGAAAGATGTGGACCCGGCCGTTCCGGGATTAGGTGAAGATTTTTCGCCCAATGGATTGCGGGAACTTGCGAGGATCCTGCGTTTTCACCCTGACTTTCCCAAAGGGACCAATGTTAATTTTTGCCGGCTCCGCGAAGACGGCGGCGCGGACCTTTTAACCTACGAGCGGGGAGTGGAAGATTTCACCTTTGCCTGCGGAACCGGGGCCGGGTCCGCGGCATTTGTCCTGAAACGCCGGGGGGTAGTAAATGGGGAAACCGTATCGCTTTTCGCCCCGGGAGGGCTTTTGGTTGTCGAAGTAGTCAGGAAGGAAGCGAACGGGTATGATCTTTTCCTTATCGGCGATACCAATTTTGTCGCCCGGGGTGAAATTTTTGACGATGATCTATAAAAGGAACGGATGACATGCAAAAAACAATACGGCGGGGCATAGAAAAAATACACTTGGGGCATTACCCAACGCCCCTCGAGCGGTTGGAAAATATCAGCAGGGAAACGAGCCTTAATTTTTACATAAAGCGGGATGATCTTTGTGGTGTTGTTTTCGGTGGAAACAAGGTGCGTAAATTGGAGTATTTGCTTGCCCACGCGAAAGCCCGCGGCTTCGATACCATTCTGACTGCGGGCGGCGCCCAGAGTAACCACGCTGTTTTGACCGCCGCGTGCTGCAAAAAACTTGGACTTGACGCGCTGCTGCTCCTCAAAAAACGGGGGGTAACCGAAACCAGGGGAAATCTTCTACTCGCCGGTCTTATGCATATACCGGTACGATTCATTGATACCGATAGTTACGCCGATGTATATGCCGAAGCGGAGACCATTATGGAAGCAATGCGGGGTGAGGGCAAAAATCCCTGGCTCATTCCCGTAGGAGGTTCGGTACCCCTCGGCGCTCTTGGTTACCTTGACGCGGCCGAAGAAATCGCATCCCAGGCCGGGGAACTGGGTTTTCCCGTAGACCACATCGTTTGCTGTTCAGGATCCGGCGGCACCCACGCGGGACTTATCCTGGGGGCGAAAAAAATGGACGCCAGGGTAACGGGTATCGCGGTTTCTGTCGAGGAGGATTTTCAGGCGGAGATATATAAACTTGCCCTGGAAACGGCAAAACTCGCCGGAATTGAAACGGATATTGTTTTAGACGATGTGGTACTGAAAGAATATATAGGCCCCGGTTACGCGCGGCCTTCGGAAGAAGGAGAGGCTGCCATCCGGTTTATGGCGGAAAAAGAAGGGATCTTCCTCGATCCGGTATACACCGGCAAGACCTTCGCCGGTTTTCTGGACCTGCTCTCGAAGGGTTTTTTTGCCCCAGGCGAAAATGTGGTCTTTGTACATACCGGCGGCGGTCCCGCACTATTTGCCATGTATCAATGATCGTGGCATGTTTAACGCCGGAGGACCCTAAAAGATGCCCAGGTAAAACTTCATGGCTTGTATCCGATTTTTTAGTCTCATCAAGATACGAGCGGGTTGTTCAAAGTAATCCGGGGGCGGCGCCGAATTCGACCTTTTTTCAAGAAATACTACGATCCCGGCTCCGTATATAGTCCGACGGCGATTGCCCCGTCACGGACCGGAACACCCGGCTGAAATAAAACTGATCCGTAAAGCCGGCCATGGCGGCGGCGTCTTTAATCAGGGTGTCTTTCTCCAAGAGATAGTCCTTGGCCTTTTCGATTCTAAGGGAGGTAAGGTAATTGATAAAGGAAAGGCCCGTATATTTTCTGAAAAGACGGCTCATATAGGTTTGGGAAATTCCAAAATGTTTGCATAACGATTGAAGATTTATGGTTTCTTTCACATGGGCGTTGAGGTAATCCCGGATGAGTTCAAAAAACAGCGGGGTATCAACCTTACAGATCCGCTGCCGGGGATCGGGCAATAGTTTTTCCAGAATAAAAAGCAGGCTCTCCTGAAGTTCCTCATAGGAAGCGGCGTAAAAGAACGCGTCGTCGATCATAAATTCAAAGCCCTCGTCCCCGGCGGAACATTCAAATTCCCGGCGCAGGGTTTCAAAGATCGACCGGACCATTTCTTCCACCTGTAATTGGGTCTGCCCCTGGGTTTCACATTTTTTTAGCTTGTCCAATAACAGGGACCAGACAAGATCAACTTTGTTTTCTTTAAGGTAATAAGCAAGCCGCTGTTTAAATTCTCCGCCGGGCGGGGGGTGCTTAACAGCGTGTTTCGTATGCCGGGCGCCCACGGAGATAAGCTGGGTTTTTCCTATCACCAAGCGGCGGTCCAGGGCGGCATACAGGGTGTCAATGATTCCCGGCAGTTCTTCGATAGGAAAAGCCTCATGCCATACCACGGTAGTGGTGTAGCCCGGGATATCCTGGTGCAGCCAATTTACCGTTTCCAAAACCGAAGCTGATAACCTGATCTCCCCGGATGAAAGACGGAGGCTTTCCATTTCATCCCGTCCGTACATATCAATGGTTTCTCCGTCAACGCGGTATTGGATAGGAGCAAACATATTGCGGCGGAACCGGCCCGGAAGTCCGTTTTTTCTGCTAATCGCCACGGTATACCCCGGGGCGGGGAACTGTTTTTTCAGAGCCTCCCGGTCAAAGGGTTCTTTATTGAGGAGGGCGCGGATCAGGGGCAGCCGACGCTGGCCTATGGCGTCATTGAGGAGGGGGATGATCCGGTCCAGGGCGGATACCATTGCCTGGGGACTTATGGGTTTGAGGAGATAATCGGCGGCCCCGCATTGCAGGGCGGTCCGGGCATAATCAAAATCCTGGTAGCCTGAGAGGATCATGGTTTTAAGCTCAGGTCTCTCCTCGTGGAGAGCGCGGATCAATTCCAGGCCGTCCATGACGGGCATCCTGATATCGGTGAGGAGCAGATCCGGCTGGTATACACGCGCCAGGGCAAGGCCCGCCGCGCCGTTGTCCCCGCCGGCAACGATTTCAAATTGGGGACAGTAGAGCCGGATGATATCGTGGATGTTTTCCGCCGCCGCAGGTTCATCCTCTACCAGGACTATCCGGTACATGCCTACCCTTCCACCGCTACCGGCTCCGGCAGCCGGAGGTCCCGAATGGGGGTCCCGGGGCTTTTTTTCATGCCGATGGTAACCACCGCTCCCTCCGCGGCATTGGCAAGCCGGAAGATCACGGTGTCTCCAAATAAAATCAAAAACCGGGTGTATATGTTGAGCAGCCCCATTCCGCCTATATCCAAATTTAAATTGGCCTCCCCTACCCGGCTTTTTATTTCCGCCATCCGCTGTTCCAGAGCGGCCTTCCCGGTTTCGGAAAATCCCCCGCCGTTGTCCCGTACTTCCATATACCAGTAAGGGCCCTCTATCCAGCCCCGCACCGACAGGGTCATGATCCGGGATAAATTTTTAAACCCATGGGTAATAGAATTTTCGATAAACTGCTGTAACACGATCTTGGGGATCCGCTGTTCCTGTACCGCTTCTTCCACGTCAATCGTGTATTCCAGCTTGTCCCGGTACCGGGTTTTGAGGAGGTAGAGGTAACCCTCCAGGTAATCCAGTTCTTCCCGGATGGTCACCAACCGTTGGGAGGTCCCCGCGGCGTACCGGAGCATGGAGGCGAGTTTCTCGCAGATCCCGCAGATCTCCTCGTCATGGTTGATAACCCCCCGGTGGGATATGACATTAAGAACATTGTAGATGAAGTGGGGATTAACCTGGGCCTGAAGGGCGTCGAATTCCGCCTGGAGGTGGAGCAGACTCATCTGCTCCTCTTGACGGCGGGCATGGTTCAGCCGTTTCAACAGGTGATTGTAACTGTTGCAGAGCTGGACCAATTCATCATCGGTGTATTCAATGACCACATCACAATCGAGGTTTTCCAGATTCGTTTGTTCTATCCGGGTGATAAGCTGCCCTATGGGGGCGATGATCCGCCCGGATAAACCATAAATAAAAAAGACCGACACAAGGCATAGTAACAGCGATATACCTATGGTTATCATGGAAAATGCAGTTATAGTAGCTTTCATTTTTCCTTCATTTTGTACGATAACGGTATAGGTATCGGTATAGGGGGAATAAGAGGACGCCGCCATATTATTTCCGATGCGGGTTATGGGCTGATTCCGCGGGTCCCGATTATCGGCCAAGGTCTGTAAGAGCAGGTCCTGTTCCTTAGGTTCCAGTTGGGAATAAAAAATCTCCCCTCGTCCGTTTATCACCGCTACCCGTATGGAATTGGGATAATGGAGATTAAAGATACTCTCCAAAATATCGTAGGATTTTTGAACCTCAATGTATGAAGGAATATTATTCCCCATTATCAGACGAATCATACTGAATATCCGCTTCGGATGCCGGCGGGACCAGGTGTCAAGATGGGGAACCAATAAAACGGGTTTCCCCTCTGCCGCATCAACAAGGGGAAGCTCCGGAATATAGCCGGGATCTCCCTCTCCATCGGATATGGTATGGATTCTTACATTACTGGACAAAATATCCCCGGCACTACTGAAAAAAGAGACCCGGTAAAAATTAACATCATTACAATAGGTAGAAAAACTGATTTGAATTTCTTTTTTTGCCAGAGTGATATACGAAAGACCGGGATCGGTCCGGTCCGCCCGGGTAAGGGTGGTGATCGCCGAAAGGGTTCTGTTGTCCGAAAGAAGAAATTCCGTTATAAACTGCATGGGCCTGACAATTTCATCCAATTGATTGGACATGGTTTTACTGAGTACATCCAGATCCTGCAGGGAAAGAGCCTTAATCTGCCGCAGATTATATTGATAAAAAAGAAAGGCCAAAAGGCTTATTAACACCGTAACGAGCAGGGAATAGGTCATGATAAGTCGAGTTCTGAACCGCATGGCTTGCCTTTTACGTTATTTTATACCGATCCATCGTAATTGTATACAAAATAACTTCCGATATTGGATATTATAGATCTTTTTACTTGATAATCCATATACGATCTCTTCAATCAATTTCTATAATGGTTCTATTATAGTGAGCTTTTTTCAAAATTCGGTTGGTTTTGAAAACGCCCCTAATGTTTTAATTTGGAGGAAAAGATGAAACAAAGAAAAAATCTCGTCGGGTTATTGGCAGCCGGACTCTCCCTGCTGATCCTGCTGACAGCCTGTCAGGGCAAGTCCACAAGCGCCGGTTCCGGCGACCAATCGACGGAGGGAAGACGCGCGGAGGAGCCAAAGGTCGTTACCTTTTTGGTTGACAAGGATAGTGATTTTACCGGCGCCCAAGCGGTCATTGACGCCATAGAGCAGCAGCTTGGTATCCGGACCGAAGTGGAAGTCCGGGCAGGGGGTACCGAAGGGGATAATATCATTAAAACCCGGTTGGCCACCGGCGATATGGCGGATCTCTTCTGGTACAATACCGGTTCTCTGCTCCAGGCCATCAACCCCGAGCGGAATATTATGGATATAACCGATGAACCCTTTGCCGCTCAGCTGACCGATGACTTTAAGCGCTCGGCGTCGGTGAACGGCCGGCTCTATGCGGTTCCCCAGGGTTCAACCCAGGCCGGAGCCATCCTTTACAACAAGAAAATATACCGGGATCTTGGCCTTTCCGTGCCCCATACCTGGAAAGATTTTATAGCCAACTGCGAAAAAGTTCAGGCTGCCGGATTGATCGGGGTTATCGCATCCCTCAAGGACAGCTGGACCTCTCAGCTTTTTATCCTGGGAGATGAATACAATGTAAAGGCCCTCCAGCCCAATTTCCCTGAGGAGTATACCGCCAATCGGGCCAAATATGCCACCAATGCCGTGGCCCGGCGGGGTTTTGAAAAGATCGCCGAAACCGGCCGGTTTTTGAACCGGGATTATTTGGCAACCACCTACGATATGGCCGCCGAGATGCTTGCGGAAGGGCAGGGCGCCCATTGGGCCATATTAACCCAGGCGCTCAGTACCATCAACACGAATTATCCCGACAAAATCGATGATATTGGGGTATTTGGTATTCCCGGGGATGATCCCAATAATCACGGATTAACCGTATGGATTTCCAATGGTCTTTATATTTATAAAAACACCCCCAATGCGGAACTGGCGAAACAGTGGGTTGACTTCTATGTCTCCCAGGAAGGGGTTTCCATTTACAGTTCCGCCCGGAAACCCGACGGGCCCTTCTCCATTAAAGGCATCACTCTTCCCGCCGATTCCTATGCGGGGGTTAGGGAGATGCAGCCCTATTTTAACGATGGAAAAACCGATGTGGCCCTGGAATTTGAGTCCCCGGTTAAGGGTCCAAATCTGGAGCAGATTTGTATTGAGGTTTTCTCCGGCATAACCAGTCCGCAGGCGGCGGCGGCGGCCTACGATCAGGATGTGCAGAAGCAGGCGGTACAGTTAAATCTGCCGGGCTGGTAGACCAGTAAAAAAACTGATTTTTTACTTGGCCCGGAGTTTGGGTGGCATTTTAAAAAAATACCGCCCAAACTCTATGGTCTTTTTTTCGGACATCTGCCGATATCGTTTTGACCGGAGTATGAAAATTGCAAAGTAAAATTTACAATCCATGGTTTTTGATGCCCTTGCTGCTTGTTTATGGCGTATTGTTTATAATTCCTACAATTATCTCATTCTTTTTCAGCTTAACCGTATGGACCCTGTTTGATTTTCGTTTTGTGGGATTCTATAATTTTGTTACCTTCTTTTCTGAATATTCCCTGCGGATAGGCGTCAAGAATACCCTTATTTATGCGGCCTTGACCTGCGGATTTAAGGCAGTGATCGGCTTGGGCCTGGCAGTACTGCTTACGTCAAAAATAAAAACCAAACACATTATCCGCTCGATCCTCTTTTTCCCCAATCTGGTAAGCACTATCGCCGTGGGTTTGACCTTTAGCGCACTGATGCACCCTACCAAAGGCCTCTTTAATAGCCTCTTGGCGGGTCTGGGCATTGAGGGTCCTGATTGGCTGGGTAATATCTCCCTGGCCCTCTACTCGGTGATCTTTACCGATGTCTGGAAAGGGGTTGGGGTAGCCACGGTGATCTACATTGCCGGTCTCCAGGCGATACCGGAAACCTACTATGAGGCGGCCGCTATTGACGGCGCCGGAGGGTTTCTCCGCTTCCGCCATATCACCTTGCCGCTGGTTCGTTCTTCTATTAATACGGTTATCATCCTTGCCTTTATCGGGGGGATCCGTACTTTCGATTTGATATGGTCCATGACCAAGGGAGGCCCCGGCTTTGCCACCGATACTTTGGCATCCATTATTTATAAACAGTACGCATACGGATTTTACGGGTTGGCAACCGCGGGGAATGTGGTTATGTTTTTCCTCATTGCCTTTATTGCTTTTCCCCTGTATAAATTCCTCATCAGCAGGGAGGTAGACCTTTGATGAAAAAGAAACGGGTTGCCCTTTTAGCTGATATTGTCTCCATGGTTCTGGCTTTTATCATTTTTATTATTCCCTTTTATTTCATCTTTCTTAATTCTCTTAAAAACCGCAGGGAATCGGGATTGATGAATCTTAAATGGCCCGATGCCCTGCATTTTGAAAATTATCCTGAAGTCATAAGCACCCAAAATTATATGATTGTCCGGGCTTTCCTGAACAGCGTTGTTATTACCGCCGGGGGAATCGTATGTCTGGTGGTGATATGCGCCCTGGGGGGATATATTTTGCAGCGGGTGACCAGCAAACTGATGACGGGGATCAACTTTCTTATCCTCACGGGGCTCATGCTGCCCCCGGCCATTTTGCCTACCATTTGGGTTATGCAGGTTATCGGCATATACCGTTCCCTCTTTGGGATGATCCTGGTGGAGGCCGCTTTAAACATCCCCTTTACGGTCATGCTCTACCGGGGTTATACCGCGTCCATACCCCGGGAAATAGAAGAGGCCGCCTATGTAGACGGCTGCAACTCGGTGCGTTTGTTTGTACAAATTATTTTTCCCCTGCTCCTGCCGGTAACCGCTACCGTAATTGTCCTTTCCTCCGTTAACATCTTTAATGATTTCGTAAACCCCCTGTACTTTTTGCCCGGATCAAGAAGTCCCACCGTACAGCTGACGCTGTATAATTTTATGGGCCGTTACGCCAGCTCCTGGAACCTGCTTTTTGCCGATGTGGTGTTGATCACCATTCCGCCGTTGCTGCTGTTTATTTTCTTCAACAGAAAAATCGTCTCCGGCATTACCGCCGGTGCGGTGAAGGGTTGATGGCAGAGGGAACATGAGCCTAAACCGCCTCTGATTCGGGGTAATTTATCTTCGCCCTACTTGTGTCCTCATTAGTTCTCTACTATACTACAGTATAAATCCCCTTCATAAAGGACATAGTATGGTTGCCGTATTGGAAAAACTTGGAAAAATCGGTATTGTGCCGGTTATTAAGATCGATGATCCGGAAAAGGCGGTTCCCCTGGCCCGGGCCCTTCTGGCCGGCGGGATTCCCTGTGCGGAGATCACTTTCCGGACCAGTCAAGGAGAAGCGGCCCTGGGCCGGATAAGCAGGGAAGTTCCGGAGATCCTCCTTGGGGCCGGGACGGTATTAACGGTTGAACAGGTCGATAAGGCGATCGCCGCAGGGGCGAAGTTCATCGTTAGTCCCGGTTTTAATCCCCGGGTGGTACAGCACTGTATTGACCAGGGTATCCCCATTACCCCGGGATGCTCCAACCCTTCGGATATGGAGGCCGCCCTGGAAGCGGGGCTTGAGGTAGTTAAGTTTTTTCCTGCCGAACAATCGGGGGGGCTGGATTATATCAAAGCCGTGGCAGCCCCCTACACCACCTTAAAATTCATGCCCACCGGGGGCATTAACGCGCTTAATATCGCCGCCTATACCTCCTATGAAAAGATCCTCGCCTGCGGCGGTTCCTGGATGGTTCCCGCCGACCGGATCAACGCGGGAGATTTTGACACCATCACGGCCCTTTGCAAAGAAGCGGTGTCCAAAATTTTGGGATTCTCCCTGGTCCATGTGGGGATCAACGCGGCCAATGAAAATGAAGCGCTCAAGGCGGCCCGGCTCTTTGAGACCATGTTCGGTTTTACCGCCAAAAGCGGGACCAGTTCTATTTTTTCCGGAGAGGGTATCGAAATCATGAAGTCCCCCTACCTGGGTAAAAACGGGCACATCGCCATCGGAACCAACAGCCTCAAACGGGGAATCGCGTACCTGGAGCGGAAAGGCTTCACCTTTAACCCCGACAGCCTAAAAACCGATGCCCGGGGAGTCATGGCCGCCCTTTATCTCTCTGATGAAATTGCCGGTTTCGCGGTACATTTGGTACAAAAGAAGTAAAGGAGCTCTATATGGAACGGGTTGTTACCTTTGGTGAAATTATGCTGCGCCTGGCCCCTGAGGGCTATTATCGTTTTGTCCAGGCCCATACCCTGGGGGCTACCTTTGGCGGGGGGGAGGCTAATGTGGCGATTTCCCTGGCCAATTTCGGCCTTAGCGCCGCCTTTGTCACCAAGCTGCCGAAACACGAGATAGGCCAGGCCGCGGTGAACAAGCTCCGGGAATTCGGGGTAGATACCTCCGGTATTGTCCGGGGCGGGAACCGGGTGGGGATCTACTTCCTGGAAAAGGGGGCCTCCCAACGGCCCTCAAAGGTTATCTATGACCGGGCCCATTCCGCCATTGCCGAGGCCGCCCCGGAGGATTTTAACTGGAAGGCCCTTTTAACGGATGCGGCCTGGTTCCACTTTACCGGCATTACCCCCGCGTTGGGGGATACGGTAGCGGCCATAATGGAGGACGCCTGCAAACAGGCCAAAGCCCAGGGCATCACGGTCTCCTGCGACCTTAACTACCGCAAAAACCTCTGGTCCCGGGAAAAGGCCGGGGAAGTTATGGGCCGTCTTATGGACTATGTGGACGTCTGCATTGCCAATGAGGAGGATGCCGCGGATGTTTTTGGTATTCATGCGGATAATTCCGATGTCTCAGGCGGAAAGATAAACCGGGAAGGGTATCAGGGGGTAGCCCGGGCCCTTGCGGAACGGTTTGGATTTAAGAAGGTGGCCATTACCTTGCGGGAATCCATTTCGGCCAATGATAATAATTGGGCCGCCATGCTCTACGAGGGCGGGGCCTTTTATTTTTCCAAGAAATACCCCGTCCGGATCGTTGACCGTGTGGGAGGCGGCGACAGTTTCGGCGCGGGCCTTATCTATGGGACCCTCAAGTCCCTGCCTCCTCAAGCGGCCATCGAATTCGCCGTGGCCGCAAGCTGCCTTAAACACAGCGTCGAAGGGGACTTTAACCACGTCTCGGTGGATGAGGTGCAAAAACTCGCCGGAGGAGACGCCTCGGGAAGGGTTCAGCGCTAAGGGCCCGGAGCAGGGGACGGCTTGCCCCGTCCCCTGCTTCGCCCTCTCCGCGCGGCGCTTATCGCGGCATTTGGCGCAACGATTATTGACGGATGCAGAATGGACAATATCATAGATTTTCTGAAAAACTATTCATTGCTCAAGCATAAAAACGTTGATTCGAACTTCTTTCAGATTACGGGATTTCCTCATTACGAAAATGTAAGTAGTAATGTTTTAAGTTTTTACTTTAAAAAGTGCCCCCTCGTTCTAAAAGCATTCTTGAATTGTATATCTTTTGTATAAGGATTTTTCCACTGAATTGAAAAAATATTATCCTGAACTGTTGAATAGTTTAGGGCATAAGTATTTCTTCCTTTTAACGGAATATATTGCAAATCTTGACTTTTTGGAAGGAGACTATTGTATGAACAAGGAATTTGTTGAAATTGCAAAACAGGACGACAACAGAGAAAAGATTGTACAGATTATGTCTGAAGGGAATCGTTTGCGTAATGACCTGAAAAATATGGCTTGCCAAATTAAAGATGATTTAATGAAATACAGTAAATCATTTGATAAGCAATCAGTTGATCAGGAGAAAGATCAAATGGCTGCTACTGCTTATTTTCAAAACTGTTGTTTGCCTGAAACAAAATACAATGTCGCCATCGAGGTGATTGTTGATGTTGATGGGTTTGATATTCAGATATATGAAATTGAAAATCAATTTGATCCGGAATTCAAGAATATTCTGTTGGGGGAAATATTATCCGATAAAGAATATGAAATTAGATATTCTACCCGAGTAAATTATAAAGATCCAATAGAACTAGAAGAATACGACAAACTGATAAAAATTCTTATAGATTTATTTAAGGCTTTTGATAATTATATTAACAACAAAAAGCATGGTGCATAAATGTCGTTTGCGTTTCTGGCGCCCCCTGGTCTTTGCTGTGCAAAGCTCTCATTCGGGCCGCCAAACCGTCGTAAACAACCGGTAGTCGATTATCTCCTGTTCCACCCCAAGGGCGGTCTCTTCTATCCGCCGGATGAGTTCCTCCACGCCCGGGAGGGAGCGGGTTTCACGGGTGATAAGCCCTATCCGCCGCAGCATGGTTGGTTCCAGTTTCCTGCCGCAGTTCCGGTAACGGTCAAAAGTGGCGGCGTTCATCCCGACCGGTTGTATTTTTTTGCCCGTGATTTCCCCCAGTTCCTGGAGGATGAGGAGGCCGTCGGGGTCCAGGTCGCCGGCGTGGAAAAAGGTGAACCCTGATTGGGCGAGAAGCGACGCCAGGGTCTGGGCCGCCCGGTTAGGATGGCCCCCGGTATAGAGAAAACAGGTATAACCCGGCAGAGATTCCGCCAAGGCGAAAAAGGTTTCCTTGTTTTCGATCATCAGCACCGATGGGGTCTTTCCTTTTATGGGCGTGATGGACCGCACTTTCCGGATCGTCCCCAGGGGAAGGGCAAGAATGCTTCCCGTGGCGTTTACCATGGGGGCCGTTTCCGGGGAACCGGGCGGTGTCCCGTTCCCAAAACCGGATGGGGTGTTCCCGGAGCCGGGGGTTTCTTCAAACTGAAACAGGATCTTCCCGGCAATAAAGGTTTCCGGGAAAGAACGATCCAAAAAAGCAAAGTCCGGAACCGCAACCCCCAATCTCCGGGCCCGGGAGAGGAGGGGGGTAAATCGGCTAATCAGGGCTTCCAACCGCTTGGAATCCCCGTAGAGGGCAACCGACAGGGCCCGGGGGGTGATCCCCTCAGGCCAGCCGGTTTTGGCCCCTGGAGTAGGGCGAAGGGCGGACATCTCGCGCCCTGCTAGGCCATCTACGCCCTCCGCGTCACCCAAGTAACCCCCCTGGGGAGCCGCGCCGGAAAAAAAGCCCGTGAGCCGGGCCAGATCCCGTACCGCCTTCACCTCGAGCCCCAGGGCCGCGTCCTGGGGGGTGAAATTTTGAGCGATAAAGGCAAAAAGGGCGATTTCAATTTCCCCGGCTTCAGGGGCGATGCCGCTCCGCTCTTGACGGCGCCCTTCGGCGGCAAGCGCCAAAGTCCGGGCGGTTTCCCGGACCTCTTCAGCCACGGTTCGGGGAGAGGGCTTTCCCGCCAGCTCAAAGAGCAGCTCCGCTTTCCGGCAAACCAGGGCGCGGATCGCCTCGCCCTTTCGGTGGCGGACCCAGACCAGGGAGAGGAGGCCCCGCTGTTCCAGGGCCTCGGCGGCCTCCAAAAAAGATTCCCGCTCATCCGGGGACGCCTGCTCAAAACCGGGAAAGATCCGGTCCGGCTGCAGCCTGAGCGGGCGGCCTTCCCGGCTCGGGGCCTCCCCGCCATTGGCGCGGCTTTCATTACCGGCGGCTTTGACAAATCCCTCCACCCCGGAAACCGCGGCCGCCGCGGACACGGGGTATCGTTCCACAAAAGCCTCGATAATCCGCTTTTCCCAAACCGTCACGGTCAGGTCTCCGCGGCGGCCGCATGGGCGCTACCGGCATCCCTCACCATACCGGCACTGGTATCGGTGTGGAAATCCCGTACCCGGGCGGAGTAGCCGTGGCGGATTACCAGGTTGATCCGGTCCATGTGGGGGGCGATGGCCTCGATCTTTTCCGTGGGAACGGAGCTGATAATCTGGATATTCAGGTCCCGGTAAAATTTCAGGATCTTGCCGATGCGCTCATCATCCATACGGTTAAAGGCCTCGTCAAACATCACCAGCCGTATGGTATCTTCGGGCCGGGCCTTGTAGAAGCGGTAAAAACTCGCCGCAATGGCCACATAGTACGGAGTCTGGGTTTCGCCGCCGGATTTTTCCCGGAGGACCTTGGAAAGGGAAAGCTCCACCGGTTTTCCCGTGTTTTGATCGATCACATCGGTCTCTTTGATCTTAATATCGTAATGAAAGTAGGTCCGGTAGTCGCAGATACTCCGCAGTTCCGGAGAGTCGAGGTTGGCGTTGAGGATCCGTTCAAACAGATCCTGGGCGGCCTTTAACTCCGCGGGGTCCACCAGTTGGGAAAAGAGACTGTCCTCCTGGGCGGGAATCTCCGCGGCCTTCCGGATAATTTCGATCTGCCCCTTCCGGTCATTCCGTTCCTCCAGGGTAAAGCGGTACTGATCCTGACCGAAACTCAAGGTCCGCAGGATTTCGTTGATCTCCCGGAAACTTTCCCGGGCATCCTCAATAAGCTCGTTGAGGCGGGAGATGAAGTGATCCTTGAATTCCTTTTCCGCATCCTGCCGGGCCCGGGCGATCTTTTCCCGGTATTCCGGCAGTTCCGACGTTTCCAGCCGTTTCAAAATCCGCTCGGCCTCGCCGTTCTCCGAAGGTTCCAGGGAGAGGAGGGCGTTAAACTCCCGGTCATAGGCTTGGGCCAGGTTCTGATATTCCTTTTTGAGATTCTCCACCCGGCTTCTGAAACCCTTGAGGGTGGATTCATAATTGTTTGCCAAATCCCGGAGGCTGTTTTTTTCGATCTGTTTCTCCGCGTAACCTTCACATTCCCCGATTTCCAGGGGGTGTTCCTCGGTAAAACGACGGATATCCCCTTCTTTTTCCTCCAGCGTACGGGCAATATCCAGAAGCTCCTCCTGGTAGGCGGCCGCGCTCCGATTCACGGCGCCCAGGCTTTCGTGGAGGCGGTTGATCCCGGTTTCGGCGTCCCGGATCTTCCTGGCCAGGGCATCCCGTTTTTCCTGCAGTTCCCGGAAACTCTTTGTGTCCACGGCGGCCAGCTCCTCCCGGGAGCGGGCCAGATCCGCGGTGAGTTTTTCGCAAGCCTCCACCGCGGGGAGGAGAAATTGGAGTTCCGTGAGGGTCCGCGCCGCCCGGTGAAAGAGATCCTCCCGGAGCGCGGCTTCCTTTTCCCGCGCTTCCGCCTGGTCCCGTTCCTGCCGGAGCCGTTCCGACTCAAGCAGGAGGAACTCCCGCCGTTCCTTCCGGGCGGCCTGGCCCAGATAGTGCCGGCGGTAAACGTCCTCCCGGATCCGGGAGGCGGTATGATTGCCGTAGGTCATACATTCTTTGGTAACGGCAAAAGCGTATTTCTTGAGGCTTCCGATGTCGGCGCGGATCACCTCCCCCAGCACATAGTCTAGGTAGATCCGGGCATAGGGGGAAGCGGTGCTGACCAGTTCAGCCAGGCTCTCCTTCCGTTTTTCGGCGTCCCGCATTTTTTCCAGGTTGGGGAGGAAGGCCCCGGCAACGCTCCGGGGAAGACCGTCGTAAATTTCCAGCGCCCGCTGAAAGTCGGAACTTTCCACCAGGAGGGCAAAGCGGCGGGTGTTAAGCCAGCCCTCCACCGCGTCGGCCCAGGCGGGATCGTCGACATCGGCGACGTCCGCAAGGAACCAGGCGGAAATTCCGGCTTTTTCCAGGGCATCCCGAAGGGCGGTGGGGGCGTCGGGATAGCGGAGAATACCCTTCTCTAAGTCCGCGAGTTCCGCCAATACCTCCCGGAGGGCCAAAATCGTCTCGGTCTTTAGCCGCCGGGCATCCTCCTTTTCCGCCCGGCTTTTCCCTTCCTCCTCCTCCACGGCCCGCATATCCTCCCCGGGATTTTCCCCCAGGGGCCGGCCTAAAAGACTTTCACACTGAGACTTGAGGAGCCGGTACCGGTCCGCCCGGGGCTGGGCCTCCTCCAGGTCCTTTTGCAGACGGCTGATCCGCTCCTCAATACGCTGGTAGAGGAGGTGGGTTTCATTGGCCGCGAGGCTCATATCGGTTTCCCGTTGTTCCTGCTCCCATTCAAACCGCTGCCGTTCCTGGGCTTCAATTTCCTTTTTAAGAAAAAGGGCCTTCTCCTCGACTTCGGCCAGGCGGCGGAGCCGGTCCTGCTGCTTTTGTTCCTCCAGGTCCCGCTCAATCTTAAGTTTTAAATATTCCTGTTTCATGATGAGGCCCTGGTAGTTCCGCCACTCCGCCGCCCGGAGGTTTATTTTCCGCAGGGCCTCGATCCGCAGCACCGCGCCCCGGGCCTGGCGGTCCGCTTCCTTGTAGCTTTCCAGGTTATCCTTCATGGTGGTAATTTCCACCGGCCGGTCCTCCAGGATATAGTCGCACACAAAACGATCCACCGATAC
>JAITEG010000113.1 GCA_031282145.1 Spirochaetaceae bacterium
AACCGGAAGAACAAAAGCAAAAAACCCAGGGCAACAAGCCCGATAAGAATGATAACGATAAATGAACCAAGCATACTTTACTCCTTCTTCCTTTCAACTTCTAACTTGCTATATCCCGAACCACGATCCGGTTTCCTTGTATTCGAATAACCTCAACGGGGCTTCCCTGTTCGATAAACACCCCGTCCCCTTCCGCCATGTAAAGCCGGCCTTCAATTTCAACCTTTCCCGACGGCCGGAGGGTGGTGGCGGCAATGCCGGTCTTACCCGCCAGGCTCCGGTAATCCTCCAATCCTTCCGCCTCTTCCCCGGACGGGACGTCCTCGGAACGAAGCGGCCCGCCGGCGGTCCCGGTGATTCGCGCCTTCAGAGTCAAGCGGTCGAAGATCTTGATCCGCGGCCCAAGGAGGGCGATGACCGCGATCCCCGTAATAGCCGCGAGGAGACCGACGCTGACTACCACCGCGTTCCGGCCCAGGAGGTCCCATTCCCAATCAAAGCGGGGGATCACGAAGTCCTGCATGGAAAATACCAGGGAAATACCAATAAGAACCAGGCCGGAAATACCGGCGATCCCAAAACCGGGAAGGATAAAGATCTCCACCGAGAGGAGGCCGATACCGAGGAGGAAGAGGATGATCTCCAGGGATTCTACCCGCCCGAGGAGGGCGCCGGAACCGAATACCGTAATAAACACGATGATCGCCGTTACCCCGGGAATGCCGAACCCGGGGGTTTGGATCTCCAGAAACAGCATCACGATCCCCAGGATGATCAACACCGCCTGTACCGGGGCGGAGGTGAGGAAGCTGAGCAGCCCGTCGGCCGCGCTGGGGGCGCTTTCGATGATACCCTCCCCCACGCCCAGAACGGCTACCAGACTATCCCGGTCATCGGCAAAGCCCCGGGCCAGGCCAAAGCGGTTGGCCTCCCCGGCGGTGAGGGAGAGGAGCTTCCCCTGGGGAGAGATCACCGAGACCCGCTCCACCATGAGGGAGGGCTCCTCCCCGCCGGAATACTCTTGTTCAAGGCGTTCCACCTCCGCGAGGGTGAGGGCTTTGACCTCGCCGTTTACGCGGACCTCCCAGAGTTCCACATCCAGATCGACCATGGCCAAGGCTATCCCCAGGGGATGGCCGTTCCGCTCCGCCAGGGCCGCCATTTGAGACCGGACCGCCGCGACGGTTTTTTCCCCCGCGGCGTCGGCGGCTCCGTCGGCCCCCACGGTTACCGGCGCCGCCGCCCCTATGGAGGTTCCCCGGGCCATGTAGATCCGGGAACAAGACAGGGCGATAAGAGCCCCCGCGGACCAGCTCACCCCCATGGATTCGCCGCTGTTCCGCACCCAGGCAACGGTTTGGGCTTGTTTTATCGAAGTAATAAAGGAAGTTATCTGCAGGGCCGAATCCACCCGGCCCCCGAAGGTATCGATTTCAAATACGATAAAAGCCGCCTTCTCGGCCAGGGCTTTCCGGACCTCCCGGCGTACAAAGGCGGCCATGGAAGGTTCAATATCCCCCCGGATCGGTATGATCCACAGGCTGCCCGGGCCGCCGGCGCTCACCTCCAAACCCGGATCAGCCTGAGCCGGTACCGGCGCCAAACCCGCCACCCAGAAGAACCATGCAAGACAGGCTGCCCGGAAACCAAAACGCCCTAATTTTTTTACCAGTTCCATAATTTTACCCTTCCCAAGCAGACAAACCTTGACATTCTCCCCTATCTTAGACGATTTAACGGGGAATGTCAAATTCATAGCCAAGTTTCGGGAACGGGCGGGTCCGCCAACCCGCTCGCCCTCGGCAACCAAGCGGGATGTTGACATTCAGCCTTACTCCGCTTACACTCTTTCATGAAGGTTTGGTGTGGGTAAAAACTTACTAAATACGTATTATTTATGAGAATATACCGGCGACACGGGTGAGGATGAGAGGGGGTGATGATCGCTCAGGAATTATTACGTTTGGAAGGCATTGAGAAACGATTTGGCGGGGTGGAAGTGCTGCGGGGACTCGATCTTTCCGTGAATGCCGGCGAATTTATTACCCTTTTGGGGTCGTCGGGATGCGGCAAAACCACCACCCTCAGGATCATCGCGGGACTTGAACAGGCCGACCGGGGCCGGGTGTTCCTCGCGGGAGAGGACGTGACCAACCGGGAGCCAAACAAGCGGGACGTGAACATGGTTTTTCAAAATTATGCCCTCTTTCCCCACATGAACGTGGAAATGAACATTTCTTACAGTCTCAGGTTGAAACGCCGGTCCCGAGGGGAAATAAAAAAGGCTGTGGAGGGCGCCCTGGAGCTGGTACAGCTTTCCGGGTATGAGCGGCGGATGCCCCATGAACTTTCCGGGGGGCAGCGGCAGCGGGTAGCCGTGGCCCGGGCGGTGGTAAACCGGCCCAAGGTACTCCTCCTTGATGAACCCCTGGGGGCCCTGGATCTGCAGCTCCGCCGCCAGATGCAGGTGGAATTAAAGGGGCTCCAAAAACAGTTGGGTATTACCTTCATTTATATAACCCACGATCAGGAAGAGGCCCTGAATATGTCGGACCGGATCGCGGTGATGCGGAACGGCCTTTTTGAACAGATCGGTTCCGCCGCGGAGGTCTACGATCATCCTCAAACGAGTTTTGTCGCCCGGTTTGTGGGTAACGCGAACATATTACAGGGAACCGTGGTTTCCCGGCGCCCCGGAGAAGGGGGAAAGGAAATCCTCACCTTTGAGCATCCCGCAGGCCGCGGGGGGGTTGAAGTTCCCCCGGAGGGTCCGAATGAGGGGCAGGGGATCGCGGTGGCGGTCCGCAGTGAGTATATAGAAATGCGGCCGGTGGAAGAACCCTCTCCCGGGGGGGCCGGGGGGCTCGAGGCACGGATCACCGGGAAGAGTTTTGCCGGGGGCCAGCTTCGGATCACCGCGGCCCTCCGGGGAGGGGAGGAGGTTACGGCCAGCAGGCACGGTATAGATTCCCACCTGGAAATTGGACAAGGGGTGCGGGTGGAATGGCCCCCGGACCGGGCGGTGCTGGTGGACGGAGGGGCCCTTCATGGCTAAATCCTCCAGGCCGATCCCGGTCCGGCCGGGCCTGTTCCGGCAGCGGCTTACCCGGGTGGAGCTGTTCGCGGTATTGCCCCTGTACCTTTTTACCCTGGTCTTTGTCCTGGGACCCCTCGTCTATATGGTGATGTTGAGTTTTATGTCCCGTTCCGGCGCCTGGGGGGTTGCTTCGATATTTACCCTGCGGAATTACCAACGGATTTTTGAACCCATCTATCTGGAAACCTTTGTCCAGTCCACCAAGCTGGCCCTGCTCAGTACCTTCCTCGTGATCCTCATCGGCTATCCCTTTGGCTATTTTATGGCCCGCTTGGACGGGAAATGGCGGAACCGGGTGATGCTGCTCCTGATCATCCCCTTCTGGACCAGCTCACTGATGCGCCTGTACGGCTGGATCATCGTATTCCGGGCGAACGGGGTGCTGGATTCCATTCTGTTGTCATTAGGAGTCACCGGGGAACCCTTAAAATTACTCTACACCTATCCCGCGGTGGTGACCGGTATGGTCTATGCCCTCTCTCCCTTTATGATCTATTCGGTGTATACCAGCGCAGAAAAGCTGGACTGGAACCTGGTTGAAGCCGCCCGGGATTTGGGGGCCTCCCCGATCCAGGCTTTTTGTACCGTCAGCTTCCCCCTCACCATGCCGGGGCTTTTTTCCGGGGTAGTCCTTACCTTTATTCCCTCCATGGGCCTCTATTTTATCGCCGATATCCTGGGGGGAAACAAGGTGGTCCTCGTAGGGAACCTGATCCAGGAACAGTTGATGAAGGCCCATGACTGGCCCTTTGCCGCCTCCTTAAGCGTGGTCCTCATGGCGATGACCAGTCTTTTCCTCTATTTGTACCGCCGGCTCACCCGGTCCGGGGACTTGGAGGGCCTCGTATGAAAAAGAGCCGCCGGTTCTCCAACGGTTACCTTTTCGTGATCCTCGCCCTGATGTATGTGCCTATTGTGCTGGTCATCGTCTATTCCTTTAATGCCAGCCGCCTCAGTTCGGTGTGGGACGGATTTTCCCTCCGGTGGTACGAGGAGCTTTTCCGGGACCGGAGCATGTTCCAGGCCCTGCGGAACAGTGTGGTCCTGGGCCTGCTCAGCAGTTTTGCCGCCGCGATCATCGGGACCCTGGCTGCCGCGGGCATGTCCCGGGTCCTGCCCCCGGGGGCCAAGGTGATGGAATACCTTTCTATCCTGCCGATTATGGTTCCTGAGATAATCCTCGGCATGGTGTTTCTCACGTTTTTTTCCCTCCTCGCCCTGCCCTTTGGGATGGTCACCCTGGTCATCGCCCATACGGCCATCTGCGTTCCTTATACCTATCTGCTGGTAAAAGCCCGGATCGTGGGAATGGAAAAAAGCTATGTGGAAGCCGCCAAGGACCTGGGGGCAAGTGAGACCCGGGCCTTTTACGACATCACCCTGCCCCTCGTAGTGCCCGCCATTGTGTCGGGGATGCTTATCTCCTTTGCCATGAGTTTTGACGACGTGATTATCAGCGTCTTTGTTACCGGGGTGCATACCAATACCCTGCCGATAAAAATCTATTCCCAGATAAAAACCGGCGTTACCCCCAAAACCAATGCCCTGTGCACCCTGCTCTTCGCCGCGACGGTGGTTTTGGGTACCTGTTCAGCCCTCGTTGCCCGGTCCCTTAACCGTGACCAGGGCATGAAAAAAGAGAGGACCAATTAACCCTTTGGGTTAATATCCGATTAACGTTATAGGAGTGACCCCATGAAGAAGACTAAGAAGCGCGCCCTGGCGCTCGCCCTCGCCCTTGCCCTCGTTCCCCTCTCCGCCCTCAGCGCCGGGGGAGGGCGGGCCAAGGGCGCCGCCCCAAAACAGCTTACCCTCTTTACCTGGACCGAGATGTTCCCCCAGGAGATCCTCGACGGGTTTGAGAAGGAGACGGGCATTACCGTCAACTATGTTAATTTTGATTACGACGAAACCATGCTCACCCGGCTTGAGGCCGCGGGGGGAGGGGATTACGACCTCGTGATCGCCGACGACTACATCATCGAAACCGCGATCGCCCAGGGCCTCGTACAGAAGCTCGACAAAAGCCGCCTCTCGAACTACCGCAACATCAATCCCATCTACCAGAAACAGTTTTATGATCCCTCAGACGAATACACCGTACCCTACGGCGCCGGGGTCCAGACCATCGTGTACGATCCTTCCCGGGTGGGCATCCCTATCTCGGGCTACGGGGACCTCTGGCATCCATCCCTCGCGGACAGCGTCGGAACCATCGAGAACTACCGGGTTATCAACGGCATGGCCCTCAAGGTCCTCGGGCAGAGTTACAATACCAACGACCTCCAGGCGATCCGTTCCGCCGGGGAGCGGCTCCTCTCCCTGGCCCCGAACATCCGGCTTATCCGGGACGACAACCTCCAGGACGAACTTCTTTCGGGGGAAATCTCCGCGGCGGTGATGTACACCTCCCAGGTGACCATGGCAAAAATGGAAAACCCCGCTCTCCAGGTGGTGTTCCCCAAGGAGGGAATCGGCTTCGGCATTATGGCGGGTTTTATCCCCCGCAAGGCGCCGAATCCCGATGCGGCCTATGCGTTCCTCAACTACATCCTGGATGCCCGGCGGGGAGCCCAGTGCTTTGAATACCTGGGGTATTATAGTACCTATTCCGCCTCCGACCCCTATATCGGCGCGGAATTGAAGGAGTTTCTCACCCTGCCCGCGGGATTCAACACCGATATGGAGATGATCGGAAACATCAGCCCCGAGGCGGACGAGGAGCACACGCGAGTATGGACCGCCTTTAAAGCGAGGGCTGGCCGTTAGCCGGGGGTGCAGGGGGACGCGCCCCCACGAAGGAGCAGTATGGCTAAAAAGACCAATGCCCTCCGCCTCCTGGACGCCGCGGGGATTCGCTATACGGTAAAGGAGTACCCCGTGGACGAGGGGGACCTCTCCACCGTTCACGCCGCGGAAAAACTCTCGATGCCCGCGGAGCGGGTGTTCAAGACCCTCGTCCTCCGGGGAAGCTCCGGCGCCTATGTGGTGTGCTGCGTCCCCGCCGGGGCGGAACTGGACCTCAAAAAGACCGCCCGGGCCGCCGGGGAAAAGAGCGCCGCCCTTATCCCCCTGAAAGACCTTGAGCCCCTCACGGGCTATGTCCGGGGCGGTTGCTCCCCCATCGGCATGAAAAAGAAAGTCCCCACCCTGGTGGATGAGACCGCGGAACTCTTCCCGACCGTCGGCGTCAGCGCCGGGATCCGGGGTTTGGAGATCATCCTCGCCCCCGGGGATCTTATCCGGCTTACCGGGG
>JAITEG010000117.1 GCA_031282145.1 Spirochaetaceae bacterium
ACCGGCCGTTACCTTAGGGACAGCGGGTTCGCCTTCTGGGATTTGGGGATGCCGCTTGATTACAAGGACAGGCTTGGGGCAAAAAATTTGAATCCCGCGGAATTTGTTGAATTGTTCCGCGGCGCCGCGGCGTTCCGGGGGCAAACATGATACAATCCCGTGATACGGATCACCATGCAGAAAATCCCGGCGGGGAATTGTCCGGCGGGCCGGGGCTTCAGATTGAAAAGGGCAAGCCCATTCCGCCGGGAGCTGCCGCGCGGCCAGAATAAACGCATAGGAATTGTGATAACCACAAACCACACAAACAGAACAGAGCAGCCTTCATTTTTCCGCCTGCTTCCATAACTTTAGACGTTAGTTTCTTATTGCCGCCCAAACGGTACAGAGAATTCAGATAAAATCAACACTACCGAAGCAAAAGTTCGTGACGTTGGTGTGGTCGAACCGAAGGTTCGTCGTGGTTAAATTCTTGTTTCTATGCGTTTATCCCGCCGCGCGGCGGAATGCCCTTTACAAAGTACATCCTGTTACTGTATAATATTCCAGAGACAGGGATCATGAATGACTGAAATTCCCATAAAAGAAGCCCTAAACAAAGCTTATATCAAAGTACGCCCGGAACGTATCGCCATAGAAAAGTTTAAGGCCAACTTTATATCCCTCCTTGACGGTGTAACGCAGAACCCCGGTGAGACCGAAGAATTTTTGAAAAATCTTGTTTCGGACTTTCTCAAAAACACCTGGTATACCCCCGGCGACTACTTTATAAATACCTCCGCACGGATAGACCTTGCAATCCATAACGGTAAAAACAATACCCCCATCGGCGTAATCATTGAAGCCAAACGCCCCGGCAACAAAGCCGAAATGATCGGCCGATCCAACTTCAACACAAAGGCTATGCAGGAATCGCTGCTGTATTACCTTCGGGAAACCGTAGACAACAAAAACCTCGAATTAAAACATCTTATCATCACCAATATCGTAGAATGGTATATATTCGACGCCCGTGATTTTTATCATTGTTTTTCGCAGAACAAAAAACTTATTGACCGATACAATAGCTTCAAAACAGGTTCCCTGCCGGGGACAGACAACTCCTTTTTTTACAACCAGATAGCCGGTCCCTGCATAAAAGAAAATGAAAATAATTTAAACTATACTTATTTCAATATAACCGATTTTGAAAAGATAATCCGAAGCCGGGACAAAGAAGCCGACAATAAACTGATAAGCCTCTATAAATTATTATCCCCTTCCCACTTGCTCAAACAGCCTTTTGCCAACGACAGCAACAGCCTCAATCAAAACTTTTATTCGGAGCTGCTGTACATTCTGGGCTTATCGGAAGAAAATGAAAGCGGGAAAAAAGTAATAGTCCGCAACAAACCGGAAATCCGTCAGGAAGGCTCCCTCATGGAAAAAACGATTTTCCGCCTGGCCGATTATGACATACCGGAAAAAGACCTGTTTGAGTACGCTCTTGAATTAACAATTACATGGATTAACCGTATTTTGTTTCTTAAATTACTTGAAAGCCAGCAATTACAGTACCAAAAAGGGAATCCCGATTACGCTTTTTTGAACATAGACAAGGTAAAAAATTATTCCGATTTACATATCCTTTTTTTTAATGTTCTTGCCAAAAAGCCGGAGGAACGGGCGGAGAATATCAGAAAACGGTATGTCAATATCCCCTATCTGAACAGTTCCCTTTTTGACATGACCCCAATGGAAAAGATTTATTTTTCCATTTCAAATTTGCCGGACACTGAAATTGATATATACTCCGGTACTGTATTGAAAGATGCGGGGGGCAGACGCCGCAGAGGTACAATCAACGCCCTTGAATACATCTTTGAGTTCCTTAACGCCTACGATTTTTCAAGCGAAGGTTCCGAAGAAATACAGGAAGAAAATAAAACATTGATAAATGCGTCTGTATTGGGGCTTATTTTTGAAAAGATTAACGGCTACCGGGACGGCTCCTATTTTACCCCCGGTTTTGTCACAACCTATATTTGCCGGGAAGTAATCAGAAACGCTGTTGTCAATAAGTTTAATGAAGCAAAAGGCTGGACGGCCGCCAATTTTGAGGAATTGCGGAATTATATTGATGGTGTTCATATAGAGAGCATACGGGAAGCAGACAAAATCGTTAACAGCCTGACCATCTGCGACCCCGCCGTTGGTTCCGGCCATTTCCTTGTTTCCGCCCTGAACGAGATAATATCCATAAAAAGCGATTTAGGCATATTGGCCGACAGCCGGGGAAGGAAACTCAAGGGCTGTAAAATAGAAGTAGTAAACGATGAATTGATGATTTTTGATGAAAACGGCGATTTTTACACCTATAATTACCGGAACGAAGAAAGCCGCAGAATACAGGAAACTGTTTTTCGGGAAAAACGAAGCATAATAGAAAATTGTCTGTTTGGCGTTGACATTAATTCCAATTCGGTAAAGATATGCCGCCTCCGCTTATGGATAGAGCTGTTGAAAAACGCCTATTATACCGGAGAAAGCAAATATACGGAACTTGAAACCTTTCCCAATATCGACATCAATATAAAATGCGGGAACAGCCTCATAAGCCGCTTTGAAATAGACATAGATATAAAAGAAACATTGAAAAAACTCAAATACTCTGTCAAGGATTATCAGGAGGCGGTATATCAGTATAAAAACGCCGTCTCGAAGGACGAAAAAATAAAACTGGACAAACTCATTCTTGATATAAAAGGGAACTTTCAGGGAGAAACCGAAAAACATACCAGATTAAATCGTGATAAATGCCGTCTCCACGCTGAATTGACCGCTCTAACCCAGCAAGAACTTTTTGAAGTTTCCGAAGCGGAAAAAACAAAGAAGGAAAAACGGAGTAGTGAAATAACCAACGCAATAGCGGAAATTGAACGCAGGATTGAAGATATTAAAAACAACAAACTATATGAAAATGCCTTTGAATGGCGCTTTGAATTCCCGGAGGTCTTGAATGAGGACGGTGATTTTTCAGGCTTTGATGCCGTGATTGGAAACCCTCCGTATATTTTTACCCGCGGGGAGGGGTTCACGGAGGCTGAAAAAGCATATTTTTATGCTAATTTCAAACACCAGAACTATCAGTTAAACACCTTTACCCTTTTTGCCGAATTTGGATACAGCCTGGTAAAGCCGAAAGGATATCTTGGCTATATAATGCCCAACAACTGGCTTACCATCGGCTCTGACAGGAAATTCAGGGATTTTATTGTCTCTCATTCCGGCGGCCTGATTATTATCAATAATTTGCATAAGGTTTTTATCGGCGCAAATGTAGACACTTCTATACTGCTCTTTAGAAAGGACAAGCCCGATTATGTAACCCTTATGGAATCCCCTGAACCGGATGTATACAATACCGTAAGTGTACAGGATTATGCTTCGGTATTAAACCGCAAAATAATTCAAATTAAATCGTATAAATCTTCGGGAACAGAGGAAATATTGAACAAGATTGAAAAAAGGTCAATACAGCTTGGAAAAATTGCCGTTGTAAAATCGGGCCTAAAGGCATACGAAACGGGAAAAGGCGTGCCGATTCAGACCGATGCCATGAAACAAAACAGGATTTATCATAGCAAAAAGAAAATTGACAAGACATATAGACCCTACCTGGAAGGCAGAGACGTTAAGCGTTATCAAATAGACTGGTCCGGTAATTATTTAAAATATGGCCTGAATTTGGCTGCTCCAAGAACGCCTGGGCTTTTTATGGGGGAACGTATTTTGGTCAGACAGATACCTTCATTGCCGCCATATTCCATAAACGGAGCCATTATTTCCGGCAATTCTGTCAATGACATTAACAGCATGATAATAATAAATCCCGCCGGATACTCATTAAAATATATTCTTGGTATTATAAATTCAAAGCCTGTTACCTTTTGGTTCGATAATACATTCGATAAGCTGCAAAGGAACATATTTCCCCAATTCAAGGTTAATGAATTAAGAACATTTCCCATTCCGCAAATAGATATGTCAAAAAAAGCGGATATCGGGAAAATGGAAAAACTGGCCGGCATGGTTGATGAAATGCTTAATCTTAAAGCGGAAAAACAGGCCGGCGCGGCTTATTCAAAGCAAATCCGGCATATTAATAAGATGGATGAAATGATAGATGAGTTTGTCTATACTTTGTACGAATTGACCGGTGAAGAAAAGGCAATTATCGAAAATGCCGTCAACGCCGGCAGGGCATTAGACCGGACTTTTGAATGAAAATGCCGGTTTTCCAGAGAAGCGGGTATCCCGCGGAATTTGTTGAATTGTTCCGCGGCGCTGTAGCGGTCCAAAGATAAATATGATACAATCCTGGGATATGGATCATCAGGCAGAAAATCCCGGCGCGGCATTGTCCGACGGGCCGGGGCTTCAGATTGAAAAGGGCAAGCCCATTCCGCTGGGAGCTTCCGTAACCTGCGATGGGGTAAATTTTTCCCTGTTCACCCGTTACGCGGCCGCCGTTACCCTGGCGCTTTTCAGCCCGGACAACACGGAACAGCCCTATGCCGAGATCAGGCTTGACCCCGGACGGAACCGGACCGGGGATGTTTGGCACTGTTTCATCGCCGGGCTTGGGGCGGGAACGCTGTACCTTTACCGGGTGGACGGCCTTTATGACCCGGAACGCGGGTTTCGCTTCAACCTCCACAAGTCCCTGATAGACCCGTACGCCAAGGCCCTGACTTCGCTTGAACACTGGGATATTAGGGCCTGTATGGGCTACAATCCGGACGATCCCCAAAAAGACCTTTCCTTTTCCATGAAGGACGATCTCTATACCCAGCCAAAATGTATAGTAGTAGACGATGAATTTGACTGGCAGGGGGACGCTCCCCTGAACTATCCGCTCAGGCTGAGCGTGCTCTATGAAACCCACGTGCGGGGACTTACGATTTCTCCCACTTCAGGGGTGCAAAATCCGGGCACGTACCGCGGGGTAATAGAAAAGATACCGTTCTTCCGCGAGCTGGGAATTACCAGCCTGGAATTTCTTCCCATCCAGGAATTTAACGAAAAGGAGATTCCCCGGACCAACCCCCGGACCGGGAAGCCGCTGATCAACTACTGGGGCTATTCCACGGTGGCTTTTTTCGCGCCCAAAGGCTCTTACGCGCGCGATTCCGCCGGCGGCGGACAGGTACGGGAATTCAAGGAGATGGTGCGGGAACTGCACAAGGCGGGGATCGAGGTGATTCTGGACATTGTGTTTAACCATACCGCCGAGGGAAACGAACTTGGACCGACTTTTTCCTTCCGCGGGCTGGATAACACTATTTACTATATGCTGGATGAAAACAAACGGTACTACAAAAACTACTCCGGCTGCGGCAATACGGTGAACTGCAATCATCCTGTGGTGCGCGGTTTTATTATCGACTGCCTGCGCTACTGGGTAGTAGAAATGCACGTAGACGGATTCCGTTTTGATCTGGGATCGATACTCGGCCGGGACCAGCAGGGCAGGCTTATGGAGAATCCGCCCATGCTGGAACGGATCGCCGAAGACCCGATCCTGCGGCATACCAAGATCATCGCCGAGGCATGGGACGCGGGGGGCGCCTACCAGGTCGGCTGGTTCCCCGGAGGCCGCTGGGCCGAATGGAACGACCGCTACCGGGACGAGATACGCCGCTACTGGCGGGGCGATCCCGGGGAAGTGCGGCACCTGGCGACGCGGCTTTCGGGAAGCTCCGATCTGTACCTGAGGGACGGGAGAAAGCCCTTCCACTCGATTAATTTTATCACGAGTCACGACGGCTTTACGCTGCGGGACCTGGTCACCTACAGCCGCAAACACAACGAGGAAAACGGCGAGGACAACCGGGACGGTTCGGACAACAACTGCAGCGCCAACTACGGCTTCGAAGGGCCGGTGGAAAATCCCGCGATAAGAAAACTGCGCATCAGGCAGGTTAAAAACTTCTTTGCTACTTTGCTTATTTCCCAGGGAACGCCGATGCTGCTCGGCGGAGACGAAATCGGCCGGACCCAGAAGGGGAACAACAACGCGTACTGCCAGGATAACGAAATTTCCTGGTACGACTGGTCCCTGCTGGAACAAAACCGGGAACTGTTCCGCTTTGCAAAGGAAATGATAGCTTTCCGCCTGAGGCACCCGGCGTTCCTGCGCCCGGAATTCTACTCCGGCCGGGACGGGAACTACAACGCCATTCCGGACATTGCCTGGTTTGATGAAACAGGGAAAAACCCCAATTGGGATGAAAACGCGAAGTGCCTTGCCCTGCGGATAGACGGCAGCAGGGCGGAAATACTGTCCGATAAAGACGACAATGATTTTTTCATCATGTTTAACAGCGGGACAGCGCCGGTCAATTTTGAAATCTGCGATCCTCCGGAAGGAAAAGCCTGGCTGCTTGCCGTGGACACAAACCTCCCCTCCCCGGATGACATACAGAGTCCGGGAAATGAAAAACCGGTATTTTTCCCGAACAGGTATCCTGTCGCGTCCCAGAGCGCAGTGATCCTCATTTCAAAACCGGTAGAGGCGTAATGCGGTTTATGGACGAGACCAGTTTTATCCTGGGCGTTGACCTGGACGGCGTAGTCGGCGACTTTTACGGCGCCATGCGGCAGATCGCCGCGGACTGGCTCAACCGGCCCGTGGAATCGCTCTGCGAAGAAGTAGGCTACGGGCTTGAGGAATGGGGGCTTGCCGAATACGGCGGCTATGAACGGCTGCACCGTTTCGCGGTAACCCAGCGGAATCTTTTCAGCGCGATGAAACCCATAAAGGACGCGCCGGCGGTCCTGCGGAAACTTTCCGCCCGGGGAATCAGAATCCGCATTATTACCCACCGGCTTTTTCTGAAACACTTTCACAAAACTTCGATCACCCAAACGGTGGACTGGCTTGACAGCTGGGATGTCCCCTATTGGGACCTCTGTTTTATGGCGGACAAGGGAGCCGTGGGCGCCCATGTGTACATAGACGACGCCCCCGCAAACGTAACACGCTTAAGGGATCAGGGCTGTAGAACCATCGTGTTTACCAATTCCACCAACCGCGATCTTCCCGGCCCCCGCGCGGACAACTGGCAGGACGCGGAACGGCTTGTGATGGAAGCCAAGGAAGAGTGGACTACCGGTACGCTGGATCTGTTCGGCGCCGCGGGCTACCGGACCTGATGCCCATTCGGATTTTGGGCGCATCGCCGCGATGCGGCGGCCGGGGCTGTCCGTGGAACCGGAGGAATTTCTCCCTTTCCGCTATATATTTATCCTCTTGCACAAATTCTCATAAAATACTACACTATCAGTATGTTCTTAACACCGGCAGCCAGCAAAGCAGAATGCGGACCGCGCTCCCGCTATAATTCCCGCGGAGTTTGCGCGTTACTGCGGGGCAATTCCGCTTTGCCGGCTCACGGCTCACGGCTCACGGCTCACGGCTCACGGCTCACGGCTCACGGCTCACGGCTCACGGCTCACGGCTCACGGCTCACGGCTCACGGCTCACGGCTCACGGCTCACGGCTC
>JAITEG010000220.1 GCA_031282145.1 Spirochaetaceae bacterium
TTTTTTTCAAAATTTCCCTTAAGATAATCGGTGGGATACCGATATAAACATAAGGGGATCATTATGGCATATACCAACGCGCTGGCCGCTTACCGGGAAACCAGAATAAAAACCGCAAGTCAGGGGCAGCTTATCATTATGCTCTACGATGAGGCGGTGAGGCAGCTCGACCGCAGTCTGGAACTGCTGACCCTTAATGCCGTGGAAAAGAAGGATCCCGCCAGGATTGAACAAATTGGAAAAGCGGTGGTTAAAACCCAGGAAATTATCACCGAATTGATGGTTTCCCTGGATTTCGAGCAGGGGGGGGATATAGCCAAAAATCTTTTTGCCCTGTATACCTGGTTTAATCAGGAACTTTTGGAAGCCAATATCGCCCAGGACCTTAAACGGATCACCAACGTCCGTTCTATGTTAGGGGATTTGCGGAACACCTGGGTCGAAGTTATCGCCAAAAACAGCTCCGAGGGGGCCGGCCGGCCTTCCGCGGGTATCAATATTGCCGGTTAGGGCCATGGATACGGGCGGGCAAAAGGGCGATCCGGTGGTTTCCTCGGAAGAAATAACCCAACGGGTGGCGGTGCTTAAACGGTTTCGGGAATTACTTTTGGAACAGCGGAGCCGGTTCAGGCAATACGTTGAGGTTCTGGATAAACAGAAGGATGTGATAGAACAGGGCAATGCCGGGGATCTTATCTCCCATGTGGAATTGGAAGAGCGGATCCTGGGGGATATTTTTTCCATCCAGAAGGTGATCGAGCCCCTGGAATATATGTACCGGGCCGCCTTCCCCCGGGAAGAGGCCGAGGAAAACGCCCGGGAAGTACCGGAATTGCGATCCGTGGTGGAGGAACTTAAGACCGAAGCGGCGGCTCGGATGAAACGTAATAAGGAACTGCTCTCCGCCAGGATGACCCAGATCCGTTCCGAGCTAAAAAGCCTCCAGGGGAATCCTTTCGTGAGGCGCTCTTCAATCCACGCGGATGCCGGCGTTCCCGCGCTGCTTGATATCAGCGGCTAGGTGCCTGTTGCGCTTGTGGATTTTTGCACCATCAATACCGCAAAAATCCCGATTATCGGGGCACCTTTGGGAGTTTGCAAGGTAAAAAAGCGCCCGTAAGGCGCTTTTTGGAGGTTTTACGCGCGGAGCGCAACAAACTCCTAGCGAAAGCCCCGATCCGTTCAGGGGGTATCTTCTATGCCGGAATCACGGGGAAAAGCGCCGCTTTATCTCATCGACGCCTATGGACTCATATACCGGTCCTATTTTGCCTTTATTTCCCGGCCCCTCCGGAATGCCGGGGGGAAAAACATCTCCGCCCTTTTTGGATTTGCCCGGACCCTGATAAGCCTTTTGGACGAGGGGGCTCCGGGGATGGACGCGGCGGGGAAGCCCCTGGAGCAGGCCCAACGGCCCCTCCGGCTGGCTGTGGTTTTTGATTCCCCGGTTGCCACCTTCCGGCACGAACAATATCCTGAATATAAAGCCACCCGGCAGAAGGCCCCGGAGGATCTCCACGCCCAGGTCCCCCTGGTGGAGGAAACCCTCAATGCTCTGGGGGTGCCGGTGCTGCGGGCGGCCAGGTATGAGGCGGACGACATTATCGCCACCCTGGCCCGGCGCTGTCAGGCCGAAAACCGGCAATGTTACATCCTTTCTTCCGACAAGGACCTGCTCCAGTTGGTCGGTAACGGCACCTACGAACTCCGGCCGATGAAATCGGCCCATACCGCCGGAAGCGACGCCGCTCCCCGGGGGGGCTACGAGGTGGTGGGGCCCGAAACGGTCAAACAGGAATGGGGGGTCCTCCCCGGCAAGGTCCTGGACCTCCTGGCCCTTATCGGGGACAGCGCCGATAATGTGCCCGGGGTCAGGGGAGTGGGGGAAAAGACCGCGGTTAAGCTGATGGCCCGCTACGGTTCCCTGGATGAAATCTACCGGAACATCGCCGGCATCGAGGGGGCGGTGGGCAAAAAGCTCGTCGAGGGCCGGGAAAGCGCCTATTTTGCCAAGTCCCTCATCACCCTGAACTACGAAGCCCCCCTCTCCATCACCGGTATCGACGACCTTTCCGTGGAAAATCTGGACCGGACCGCAGGAGCCCGGGTCCTCCTCCGGGAGGGGATACGCCGGAGCGCCCTGGACCTGGATCCCAAGATCACCGAGGAGGGAAATTCCGGCGTACGGGCGGAGCCCCGTTCCGTGCGGGGAGGCGAAACGCCCGTCTCCGGCGGCGAGCCCCTGGAGGGGGCGGCCCCGGCCGGGGAGCCGGACAAAAATGACGGAGTGGACCCCGCCCTCGGGTGGGTAAACCCCGCCTTATTAGGAGAGGGAACTTACCGGGCGGTTTTGGAATTTGCCGATCTGAAAAAAATCCTGGGGGCGGCGAAAAAACAGGGGATCTTAGCCCTGGATTTTGAGACCGATTCCCTGGATGCCTGGAACGCCCGGCCCGTGGGGATTTCCCTGGCCCTCCGGCCCAAAGAAGCCTTTTATGTACCCCTCACGGCCCACGGGGCCGTTTCGGACCCCCCGGCCTTCCTGGAGCCCGCCGAAGTCCGGGAACTCCTCGCTCCGCTCCTCGCGGACCCCGCCATGACCATCGCCGCCCACAACGCCAAATACGACTACAAAGTCTCCCGGGGCTGGGGTATTCCCCGGTGGAGATGCAAAATCTGGGATACCATGGTGGCCGCCTGGGTGGACGACCCGGAGCGGAACAACTATTCCCTGGATTCCCTCGCGGCCTTCCGTTTCAACGTGACCACCCTGGCCTATAACGACGTGGTCCCCAAGGGGAGTACCTTCGACACGGTGCCCCTGGAAACCGCAGTCCGTTATTCCGGGGAAGACGCGGACCTGACCCTCAGGATGAAACAGTTCCTGGAAGAACGGCTGGTAAAGGCCGGTTCCCTGGGGCTTTTCCTCGACCTCGAGATGCCCCTCCTCCCGATCCTCGCGGAAATGGAGGGGGCGGGGATCAAGGTGGAGGGAAAGGTCCTGCGGGATTACGGGGCGGAACTCTCCGGGGAGCTTGAGCGGATCCAGGGGGAGACCTATAAGCTCGTGGGCCACGAGTTCAACCTGGCCTCCACCAAGCAGCTCCAGGAGGTGCTTTTTACCGAGCGAAAACTCAAGCCGGGAAAGAAGACCAAAACCGGCTATTCCACCGATGTGGCGGTCCTGGAGGAACTTGCCCGGGAAGACCCCGTGCCGGCCCTGATCCTCCGTCACCGGACCCTGGCCAAGCTCAAATCCACCTATGTGGACACCCTGGCGGACCTGGCCGATTCCCAGGGCCGGATCCACACCCATTTTGTCCAGACCGGCACCGCCACAGGCCGCCTTTCCAGCAGGGAACCAAACCTCCAGAACATCCCCATCCGGGACGAGGAGGGCCGCCGGATTCGGGAGGCCTTTATCGCCGCCCCGGGGCAGGTCCTGATCTCCGCGGACTACAGCCAGATAGAACTGGTGGTCCTGGCCCATCTTTCGGAAGACGAAAACCTCATCGCCGCGTTTACCGAGGGCAAGGATGTCCATGCCCGGACCGCGGCCTTGATTTTCGGTGTTGCCGAAGACGAGGTGAAGCCGGCGGAGCGGCGGATCGCCAAAACCATCAACTTTGGGGTCATGTACGGCATGAGCGCCTTCAGGCTTTCCAACGAACTGGGGATAAGCCGGACCAGCGCCGCGGCTTTTATCGAGACCTATTTTAAGACCTACCGGGGGATTCGCGTCTTTATTGATGAGCTTATCAAAAAGACCGAAGAAACCGGGTACGCCTCCACCATCCTGGGCCGCCGGCGTTATATCCCCGCGATCAATTCCCGGAATAAAACCGAAAAGGCCGCGGCGGAGCGGGTGGCGGTGAACACCCCCATCCAGGGTTCCGCCGCGGATATCGTCAAAACCGCCATGCTGAACCTGGACAAGGCCCTGACCGCGCAAAAAAGCCCCGCCCGGCTTTTGCTTCAAGTCCACGACGAGCTTATCCTGGAGGTCCCCAAGGACCATGCCGCGGAGGCGGCCGAACTGGTCCGGCGGGAAATGGAAAAAGCCGTTACCCTCAAGGTCCCCCTCAGGGTCAGCGTGGAAACCGGCAAACGCTGGGGGGATTTTCATTAGCCCCTCAGGGGGTACCCGGCAAGGCTCAGTTTAAAATAAACGCAGCTGCAGTTCCTCTTTCCGCTCCTGCCCTTCCTGCCGCAGGGGAACGAGTTCTTCCAGGGTGGTAAGAAAGCGGCTGGGGCCGCCCGCCAGTTTCCGGTTTTGGTAGGTTCGCTGCCGCGCCCAGGACAGGTAAAGTCCCCGCCGGGCCCGGGTCATGGCCACATAGAGGAGCCGCCGCTCCTCCTCAAGCCGGGAATCTTCGATTTCCCCCTCCCCGGTTTTTCCCCGGCCCTTGTCAAAGAGCGTAAAGGGGAGCAGCCCCTCTTCCAGGGCGGCCACGAAGACATGATCGAACTCAAGGCCCTTGGAAGCGTGGATAGTCATGATCCTGACCCCTTCGGACTTTAGGTCCCTTACCCCCTCGGGGCCGCTGACCGCGAGGGTGTCCAGAAATGAGGATAAATCCTCGTACATGGACGCGAGGCTAAAAAGGCGTTCCAGGAGTTCTTCTTTGCCCTTGAAAGCCGGAGCCGTTTTGTTTTGAATCATAAAATCCCAGGCGGATCGCAGCGCCTCCTCGGGGGATTTGTCCGCCAGGGAAAAGACCGAACCCCGGTTCCGGGCGCCTGAGCTGTTGGTTCCGGGCTTTTCCCGCCCCGTAGCGCCCGCGGGATCATGGATGCTCCACAGCAGATCCAGGAGGGATTTGACCGGTTCTTCTTCCCACCAGGGTATTTCCCCGGTAAGTTCAAAGGGGATGCCATGGTCCCGCAGGGCCTTTACCAGGGGAGGCGCCAGGGAAATGGTACGGAGCAGAATGGCGCAATCCCCCAAACCGGCGGGTTCCCCGGCATTGTCAGGGTTTTCCGGAGCGGCGGCGTCCACGACCTGGCTGTCCAGGGCAAAAAAAGTGGTGCCCCCAATCAGCCGGGAAATAGACCGGGCAATACCTTCGGCTTCGGATTTTTCCGTGGGATAGGCGGAACGAAAAAGACTCACCGCCGCTTCCGTTCCCTTGAGCCGGTCATTCACCAGCCGGCCCGCCGCCTTAATAATCGCGCTTCCACAGCGAAAGCTCCTGGCCAACCGGAACCGGGCGGCGCCGGGATAATCGGCAAGGAAACGGTCGATAAAGCGCTTGTCCGAACCCCGGAAACCGTAAATGGCCTGGTTGGGGTCACCGATAACCCAAAGCGTACCCCCCGGCGTACTCCGTGGCTCCTCTTCCCCGGGGGCGGCAGGGGGAACCAACAGGCGCAGCAGGGCGTATTGGGCAAAGTTGATGTCCTGATACTCGTCCGCAAAGATATAACGGTAGTGTTTTTGATAACGGAGGAGGATCTCCTTTCGGAATACAAAAAGCCTCACGGTTCCCGCCACGAGGTCGTCAAAATCCAGGGTTCCGGTGGAACGCAGCCGGGTACGGTACAGTCCGTAGAGCCCGTCCTTTTCGCTATCCCCCGGAGGCAGCCCCAGATCTTCCGCCAAAGCCGTCAACATCTCTGAACCAAAATGCGGCTTATCATCTCCGGGCAGGAGGAGGAACCGTTTCCGTACTTCGATATAATTCCCCAGCGCCTGGGCGCTTACCCGCCGGTTTTTGGGCAGTTCCCCGCAGAGTTCCTGTAAGAGGCTGTTCCGCGGTGAATCGTCCAGGATACGGAAGTTTTGGGGGACCCCGGTATTGGTCGGCTGCTCCCGTAAGATCGAGGCGCAGAGGGAATGAAACGTGGCGGTGGTAATTTTCTCCGCCGCCTCGGTCCCGGCAATTTTGGCGATCCGGTCCCGCAGTTCCGCCGCGGCTTTAACGGTAAAACTCACCGCGAGAATGGAAGCGGGGTCCTTACCGTCCTCGACCAGCCGGGCAATCCGGGCAGCGAGTACCGCGGTTTTTCCCGTTCCCGGTCCCGCGATGATAAGGGCATGGCTCCCCTCAAAGGATATAACCTTTTCCTGCTCCTTATTCGGGATAAAGCCCTTTTTGGTATCAGCTTCGGCCTCTTCGGAAACCGCCATTTTCTTTTTTGCGTCAATACGCTCCCCCGTGCCTAAGGGGACGTCTTTGGGGCTCCCCAAGAACTCGTTTGCCCGGGGGCGGCGCCGCCTTTCTGCCTCAACACGCTCCCCCGTGCCTTTGGGAACGCCGGCTTCCCCCCGGGGTATATCCGGAAAAAGCGCCCCTTCTTTGCCGGTGAGGATCTTTTCTCCCCGGGGGAACACCCGGATAACCCCGTATTCCCCGTCATACCCGGGCTCAATAAACACCTGCCCGGAGCGCATCCGCTCTACGGCGGCGGCTAACAGTTCTCCCGGAATGCCGGGACAGGAAAGCCCCGCCAGTTCCTTTAGGGGCATATCCATGAGCAGGGAAAATTCGCTTCCCGCTTTTTCGATAAGGGTGGTATAGGCAGTCATAGTTTTTTTCGACGTCGCCCCGGTTTCCAGCAGTTCCCCCAGCAGTTCCCGCAGGGGGATGAGGGAATGGTAGGGCCGCCGGTTGGTTTTCCCGGAGCCGGGCGGGCAGGGGGCGCTTTCATCCACCGGCCGGTCCGCCAACTCCAGGACCCGCCCCATGACCCCCCGGGTCAGGGGCTTGCCGCAGACCGGGCAGAGGCCGCGCCCTGCCGCCGCGTCCTCGGGGCTGCCGTAGTAGGCGCATTTCCGGTGGCCGTCGTAGTGGTACTTTCCCTCTTGGGGAAAAAACTCGATGGTTTCAATAATCCCTGGGGATTCCCCCGGAGGTCTTCCCCGTCTTTTCTCCCGGTTCCCCTGGTGCAGGGCGTCAACCAGGCCGGGGTAGGACAGGGGCATCCGGAAAACCGTACTTTCCCGGCCCAGTTTATCCGGGGAATGGGCGTCGGAATTGGAAATAATCGAGAACCGGTCCAAAGAGGCAAGGGCCCAATTCATGGGCGGGTTGGAGGAAAGCCCGGTCTCTATCGCGGGGATCTTTTCCGTAAGATCCCGGTAACACTCCTCAATGGAGTCAAACCCCGACTTGGCCCCCAGGGCGGAAAACCAGGGGGTCCAGATATGGGCGGGAATCAGGATCGCCCGTTCATCCGTCTCCAGGAGCAGAGACAAGAGGTCCCGGGAATCGATCCCGATAATCGGCCGTCCGTCGGAAACGATATTTCCCACCTGTTCCAGCCGGGTTTGAAAGGATGCGGCGGCCTTAAAGTCCGGGAGGAGTACGAGGTGGTGGATCTTCCGGGTCTTATCCCCCCGCTTGTAAATGGTACTGATCTCCCCGGTAAGGACAAACCGGGGGAAAAATTCCCCGGCCAGGCCGGATCGCGCCGGATTAGGGAGGGCTTCCGTCAGGGCGGGCCCGGCTTCAAAGTCCCGGCGGACCTTTTTTTTCAGCCCATAGAGGCCCTCTTCCTGTTCCTCAAGCTGTTCCCGCAATTCCGCCAGCCACCGGGGATGGGTGCAATCCCCGGTTCCCACCAACTGAAGCCCCTTGATCCGGGCCCAGCGTTCCAGAAAAGACGGATTTAGCTTGGGACTGGTGGCCCGGGAAAAACGGGAATGGAGGTGAAGGTCGGCGATGATCCGCATGGCCGCCCTTAACCGGAAAGGGGGCTCAGATTCGCCAAACCGATAATAATACTCCCCTGGGCAAGCATATAAAAAAGCATGATACAGAAGCTCACCTTTTTGGATATGGTTCTAAAGGTAAAATACCCCAATATAAAATCGGAAATCAAGAAGCAAAGCCCGCCGATAAACACCAGGAGCCCCCAAATATCCTGGCGGGCCAGCATAAGCTGGAAGGCGCTCAAACCCATCAACTCGATGATGATCCCATAGATGAACACCGGAAGGCGCATGGCCTTATTCGGTTTTATCAGCCCGAGGATCAGGATCCCGAAGAGCGGGGTGAGGATGAGGGCTATGATAAGGACCGGGGCGGACACCTCTCCGGCGAAAAAAAACATAGCGGGTATGTACAAAAGGTGTCCCAAAAGAAAACTCGCCAACCCCGCCTTAAAAAAAGCCTCTTCCTGGATTTTTATCAGCAGTATATCCCCGATCCAACCCAGGATCACCGCCAAAAGGACTATGACCAAAAAATTTTCCGCGGCGCTTAGGTAATACCAGGCCAGGGGAGGGAGCAGCAACGCCTTGGTAATCCCCTGAATACGGGGCCCCCCCCACAAAATAAGCGCCAGATGCAGTATCCCCAGGATACAGAACAGCCCGAGGGCAAAAATTTCCACTAAAAACCTCCCTTCGCTGGAAAAAACGATTACCGTGAGCTTTTCCCAAAACACGGTGGGTTTTGAAAAAGCCTTATGGGACAAAACCGGCAGGAACGATTTTGAAAAGGTTCCTTACTCTAGTTTACTACAGCGAAGGGTTATTTTCCTCCCCGGCGCTCCGAATTTGACCGGACTTGATGGGCCGCAGTTCCGCCTCGCTTACCAGGGAGGGGTCGTCGATGCCGATGGGGAGTTCCCGGCCCTCTTCGGGTTCCACGTTCTCCTCTTCAAATTCCCCGTCGCCGCTTCCGCTTTCTCCGGCAAAGGGAGCTTCCGGGGAAACCGGGGCGCCGTCGTTTTCGATCCGCACCGAAAGTACTTTGGTCACCCCCGATTCTTCCATGGTAACCCCAATGAGGGTCCCCGCACCGGTCACGGTTTTTTTGTTGTGGGTAATCACGATAAACTGGCTTACCCGGCTGAATTCCCGCAGGATCCGGACAAAACGGCCCACATTCTGCTCGTCCAGGGCCGCGTCGATTTCGTCCAGAAGACAGAAGGGGGAGGGTTTTACCATATAGGTGGCAAAAAGCAGGGCCACGGCAGTCATGGATCGCTCCCCTCCCGAAAGCAGGTTGATGTTCTCAAGCTTTTTGCCCGGTGGCCGGGCAAAAATTTCGATCCCCGATTCCAGCACATGGTTGGGATCCAAAAGCCGGAGTTCCGCCCTGCCTCCCCCAAAGAGACGCCGGAACATATTGTTAAAATTATTTTTTATCTTATTGTAGGTGGCCAGGAACAAAGCCGAAGATTCCGCCCGAATTTCCGCGGTGATCCGTTCCAGATCCTCCTTGGCTTTAATCAGATCATGGAGCTGGTTGGTTAAAAAATCGTACCGTTCCTTGGTTTCGGCGAATTCTTCCGGGGCCATCAGGTTTACCGCCCCCAGATCCCGCAGTTCCCCCCGGGTCTGGCTCAGTTTCTCCCGGAGTTCCGCCGCCGGGGTGGTGATGGTAAAGATCCGCTCCTCAAATTCCATGAGGTCCCGGGAATGGGTTTCCCTAAAATTGTCCTGGATATTTTTTATTTCCGTTTCCGACTGTACCAATTCCAGGTGGATCTTCTCCAGGCTTTCCTGGACCTTGGCCAGTTGGGTCATCCGTTTTTTGATGGTTTCCTGTTTGCCCGCTACATCCCCGTTCCGGCGGTGTATGTCCTTCTCCAACGCCTCCAGGTCGGCGGTTAATTGGATACCCCGGCGTTCCATTTCGGCGATTTCCATCTCGGTATCGGAGATCCGTTCCCCGATTTCGTCGAACCGTTTGCGATCCAGGAAAAGTTCATCCCGCAGGTTTTTTAACAGCCCTTCCTGACCGGTCAGTTCCCGGCGGATGAGCCGTGCCTGATCCTCCGCGGACTGGGCCTGGGTGGTCATCCGCATCCGGCTTACCCGGAGTTCCTCCAGGGTGGTCCGATATTCGCTGATTTTACCCCCCAGGTCCTCATTTTCCCGGCGCAGGGCGGCGATCCGTTCCCGTTTGTTCCCCGACTCTTCCTTGGCGGAACGGATCTTCCCGTCCAGGGCCCGTTTTTTGGTGATGATCCCCTCGGGGGCGAGGAATTCATCGATAAAGGTGGGGGTACTTTTCCGGTAAGCGGCAAAGAGGGAGAGGGCCTTTTCGGACAAGAGCGCCCCGTCGGCGAGGCTGCCGGCGAGGCTGCGGGCTATATGCCCCAGGTCCCCCGGCGCCGGTCCCCCGGAATCCGCCCGGCCGGCGGCATCCTCCAGGTCCCGGATCAGGGCCTCCCGCCCGGCGAGGAGGGTTTTGAGGCGTCCCAGGACTTCTTCCAGGGCCAGCTCAGATTTCCGGCGTTCCGCGGCGGAATACCCCGCTTCCCGAAGTCCTGAATCCAGGGCCGCCACAATATCGTCGGTGATCCCCTCCAGTTCCTTCTCGTATTCCCGCTGTTCCCTTTCCAAGCGGAGGATCCCCTCCTCATTTCCTTTGACCGCGGCGTCATTTTCCCCGATCCGGGAAGCGGCAAGTTGTATATTCTCCTCAAAGGAGGCGATATTTTCTTCGATATCGTGGACTTTTTTTTGAAGGTCCCGGACCACCCCGTCCTGTTCCTCCGCGTCTTCCATCAACTCTTCGATTTTTTCGAGGATGGCCCGTTCCCGGCCCTCATTCTGCGCTATTTTGGCCTTGCTTTCGGTCCGCTGTTCCCCGAGGAGCCGGGCTTCTTTTTCCTTGGCGTTTTTTTCCACCGCCAGCCCATAGATATTTTTTTGATATTCGATAAGTTTTTCTTCCATGGAGTTGACCACATCCATGTTTTCTTCCAGGGATTTATTGATCGCGTCCATCTCCGCCCGGATGGCATCCCGTTCTTTGGTTTTCTTTTCCAGTTCTCCGCTTCGTTCATCCCGGTCATATTTAAACTGTTTGAGCCGCAGCAGCTGAATATCCAGCTCGTATTGAAAAACCATCTCCCGCAGGGACCGGTACTTGAGGGTTTTATCGGCCTGAACCTTGAGGGTATCGTAGGAACGTTTCACTTCCCCTAAAATACCCTCCACCTGACGCATGTTTTCTTCGGTTTTGACCAGTTTCCGTTCCGCTTCGGCGCTTTTTACCTTAAACCGGGTGATCCCCGCGGCTTCCTCAAACAAATACCGCCGCTCGTCGGGCTTGGAAGACAAAATCTGGTCTATTTTGCCCTGTTCCATCACCGAATAGGCCGCCTTGCCCACCCCGGTATCCCAAAAAAGTTCCCGGACCTCCTTGAGCCGCACCGGCTGGGAGTTGATATAATATTCACTTTCCCCGGAACGGTAGAGCCGCCGCTTGATCTGTACTTCACTCATATCCAAAGGAAGCAGCCCGGTTTCATTCGCCAGGATCAGGGTCACCTCCGCCACATTCAGGGGTTTGCGGTTTTCGGTACCGTTGAAGATCACATCCTCCATCTTTTCCGCCCGCATCGCCCGGGATGCCTGCTCCCCAAGCACCCATTTTACCGCGTCCACCACATTGGACTTTCCGCAGCCGTTGGGCCCTAAAAGCGCGGTAATCCCATCGGCAAATTCCACCCGGGTCTTATCGGCAAAGGATTTGAAACCAAATATTTCGAGATTTTTCAGAAACAAGGGTAAACTCCGTCAATCCGTTTCCGGCAATCACTTTTTTACGTTGTTGAGTTGGACTTGTTCGACAACTGAGATTTCCGAACAGCTTTCTTTATAGTTTATCATTTCAGGGGGGGTGCGGTCAATGAGTCTGCAAAGCTGCGGCCCAGGCCTGCATGGCGATGCCAAAGGCTACCGATACGTTGAGGGAACCCTTGGCCCCGTAGGTGGGGATGGAGAGCCGGCCCAGGGAAGCGTCCGCCAGGGCAAGGGACTCCGGGCTTACCCCCAGTTCTTCGGAACCCAGGATCATGATGCCCCGGGGGGGAAAGGGGAAATTCTTGAGCCCTTTTCCCCCGGTTTCCAGGGCGAAAAAAGGGCCGGCCGGATCTGAATCAACAAGTCCCCGGGAAAGCCGTTCCCAGGGCAGGATCGCTACGCAGCCCATGGCGGTCCGGGCCGCCCGGGGGTGGAGGGGGTCCGCGCAGAGGGGGGAAAGGTAGAGTTTCTCCGCGCCAAAGGACTCGGCGGTACGGAATATGGCCCCCACGTTAAAGGGAGATCGTATATCCTCCAGATAGATCCGCACCCCCGGAAAACTCAGGCGTTTTTGCGGATCCAACCGGCCCTCGGGATCAACCAAGTCCCAATCCGCGGGAAAACGGCCGGTTTTGGCAAGGAGGATGTACCGGACCGAATTGAGGGCCCGGTAAAGGGGACCCTGGGTATCTGTCCCCGGCAAGGGATCAGGGGAAACAAGGCCCCGCAGCAGGGCTTCCGCATCCCGGAGGGCCTCGATTTCGGCAGGGGAAAACAGGGGATCCTCCCGGAGTATCCCCAGAAGTTCCGCCCAATAGGCCCTTTCCGGGCCGGAAGGCCCCCCATCCCCGCGGGCGTGATATTCGGCTTCCTGGATCAGTTTTGCGGCTTTGCGGAGTCTGAGGGTCCGGGGTAATTTTTTCAGTTTATCCAGAGGTATCATGACCGCCTATTCCCGTTAACCCGCTCCAAAAAACAAAAGCGGAACCCGGGGGTTCCGCCTCTCTTATCCTGCATAATTATCCTATAAACCGAAAGCATCCATGATCTTATCCGCCGTAGCCTTAATCAGGGTATCGTTCAAATAGGCCGGATCATTGATTTTCTGTTTCAACTCCTCAATACGATCCAAACGCATATCCGGGGCGGAAGCAACCAGTTCAATCGCGTGGTACAGGTCACCCTTTTCCACCGCTTCCTGAGAAAAGGTTATGGAATCGGTCTTTTCGCTCGGGTTAACCTGACTGCTCCGTCCGGGTTTTTTACCGGGCGGAACGGGATCTACGGAGCCTATCCTGTCGATCGTCATACTCATATCCTACCTATCCCTATTATCGGCATACTGATGTTATAAGTTTAGAGCTTAATCGCTTTTCTTTCCAGATACAAACACGGAAAATTCACCTAATTGTTCAGGTTTTTTTGCTAAATCTGCCCGTATTTCACCGGCGGAACCCCGCAGATATTCCTCATGAACCTTGGTCATTTCCCTTCCTACACAAATATAACGCTCATTATCAAATTCGGCTAGATCCTCCAAAAGCTTAAGGATACGAAAAGGGGATTCATACAGCACAAAGGCGGATTCCAGGGCAAGGAGTTCCCGCAGCCGGGAACGGCGGCGGCCCGCCTTGGGGGAAAGAAAACCCTCAAAAAGCACACTTTTGTCCCTGCCCCCGGCGATACTCACCAGGGACGCAAAGGCGGAGGGTCCCGGAATGGGGATGGCCTCGTGTCCCGCCTCCACCGCGAGCCGGACCAGTACCGCCCCGGGATCGCTCAAACCCGGGGTGCCGGCGTCGCTGGCATAGGCCACGGCAAACCCCTCGTTAAGGGCGGCGATGACCTTTTCCGCGGCAAATCCCTCGTTTTGAGCCCTACAGGAGATGAGCCGGACCCGGATCCCCAAATGGTTTAACAGCTTAAGGGTCCGGCGGGTATCTTCACAGGCCACCACCTCAACGGTTTTAAGGACCTCCGCTGCCCGAAAGGTCAGGTCCCCCAGATTCCCTATGGGAGTCCCAATAATATACAAATTTGACAC
>JAITEG010000222.1 GCA_031282145.1 Spirochaetaceae bacterium
ATGGCCTATCAGATCGCCGATGTCGTCCAAGCGGCGCGGGAAGAAGGGGGAATTATCCTTAAGGAACTGCGGGCCGACGGCGGCGCCGCCGGAGACGCTTACCTCATGCAGTTCCAGAGCGACATCCTGAACCTGCCCCTCTCGGTAAGCGGACGGGAGGAACTTTCCGCCACCGGCGCCGTCTGGATGGCCGGCATGGCCCTAGGCCTTTATGATTCCTCCGTACACCATACCATGAAGCGCCGCCGTTATGTTCCCGCCATGGAAGCGGTCGAACGGGAACGCCGTCTCGTGGGCTGGCGGGAAGCGGTAGCGAAGATTGTTACCGGCTGAAGCCGTAACTCCGCTTTTTCCAGAACCGCTCCTATTTACCTGGATGGACCTTTTGCGCCCTTGACCCCGCCTGAGATAAAATTCGATAAAATATCCGTTTCATAGGCATAGGACAGCTCCGCGTTTTCCCGTTCCCGTTTAAAGGCCAGGGCGATCAGCCGGTCCAGGAGTTCCGGGTAGGGGATACCCAGGGGTTCCCAGAGATAAAAAGACAAGGAACCGGGGATGGTGTTTATCTCATTGACCCAGATCTGATTAGCCGCCGTGTCTAAAAGAAAATCGACCCGGACCACTCCGTGGCACCCTAAGGCCTGAAAGGTTTTCTTGGCAAGGTCCCGGATGGTTTCCCTCTGTTCCCTGCTGATATCCGCGGGGAGTTTCCGCTTTGCCCCGCTCATCCCCTTGGTTCCCCCCGCGCCTTTGGGTCCTGAAACATATTTGTCCTCGAAGCTCAAAATAACGCCGCTGCTTTGGGGCTCCTCACATTCCGAGGCCTCTGCGGTCTCCCCGTCTCCCAGGACCGCGCAGTTGATTTCTTTTAAAGGGGAAACCGCCTTTTCTACCAGGGCGGTATTGGTAAATTGAAAGGTATATTCCAAGGCGCTTTGCAGTTCCCCGGTATGCGCGGCCTTGCTGATCCCGATGCTGGAACCTAAATTCAGAGGTTTCACGATGAGGGGGTAGGGGAAGACCCCTTCAATTTCGGCGAGGACCCGCCGGGTATATTGAAAATAGTTTTTTACCGAAACCCGCAGGCACTCCAGGACGGGGATCTTATGGTCCTTCAGAATCGTCTTCTGAATATACTTATCCATCCCTACCGCGGAGGCGGTAACGTCGCATCCCACAAAAGGAATGGATAGGGTCTTAAGAAAGCCCTGGAGACAGCCATCCTCGACATTGGTTCCATGGACAATGGGAAAGGAGAGGTCCAGCGTGGCGTAAAGGGGATTACCAAAACGCTTAAAGGGGTACTTCAACAAGTCGCAGACCCCTCCCCGGGGAACGCAGAGTACCCGCTGGCTTTTTTTTAAGAGTTCCGGGATATTTTGGTAAGCTTCTATCCTGCCGATATCCTTTCCGGTATACAGGGCATCTTCCCGGGTGATATACACCGGTATAATATCGTATTTTGTTTTGTCCAGGGCGTTGATTGCCTGGATGGCGGAAATAATTGAAATTTCATGTTCCACGCTCCTACCGCCGAAAAAAACTCCGACCCGTATGCCCATATCTTTCCCCCGTCAATAATTATCCGGCAGATCGTTTTCCAAAAGCACGACCTTGGGTAATCCCCCCGCCGGGATCGCGTCAATTTTTACAAAAACCGCTTCCAAATTTTCCGCGGTGTATATTTTTTCCTCAGGGTAAGCGGCGCTTTTAAGCCCCGCCAAAATACTCCTCGTCTGCCGGGCCCCAACGAGGATCACATAATCGCAAACCGCCGCCGCCGCTATGCCGAACTGCCGGTTGTACTCCCCCTCCATATCCCCGAGCTCAATCATACCGGGGGTTACGAGAATTTTAAAGGCGTCGAACATCGAGAGGACTTCCAGGGCGGCCCTGGTCCCGCTGACATTGGCGTTATAGGAATCGTCAAGGATGGTCATTCCCTGCCGGCTTATTAACTCAAGCCGGTGGGGTACGCTCTGCAGGCGGCGGACCGCGACGATAAGATCCCGGCTCTCCACCCCCAGGTAATCGGCCACTGCTACGGCGGCGGTAATGTTTTCCACCTGGTGGAGACCGAGAAGCCTGGTTTCAAAATGGCATTCCTCGCCGCCGGAGAGGGTAAGGTCAAAGGCGGAACCGGCGCCGGAAACCCGGATGTTCCGGGCCGAATAATCGCAGCCCAGAGCGGTTCTCCCGTAGGAAATGATTTTTTGCGCGCAGGGGGCGTTCCTGATATATTCGTTTTCATAGTTGAGAAAAACAACTCCCTCCGCAGGCAGCGCCCGGGCAAGCTCAAATTTGGTTTTGATAATATTGTCCATGGATTTAAAGGTTTCCAGATGCTGGGGGCCTATGGAACTGATAATGCCGTGGCGCGGATGAACGATATCGCAGAGTTCTTTTATTTCCCCCGTTTTTTTCGCCCCCATTTCACAGATAAAGATCTCATGGACGGGCTTGAGCTGCCCCCGGATGGTTTTGACGACCCCCATAGGGGTGTTATAGCTTTCGGGGGTCATCAGGACCTGATACTTGGATGAGAGGAGCCGGGAGAGGAAATATTTGGTACTGGTCTTTCCGTAACTGCCGGTAATGCCGATGACGATTAAACGGGGCATCTTGCGTAATATGCCCCGGGCGCCGGCGATATACCAGCGGTTTATCGCCCGTTCCAGGGGGGCGTTGACGATGACGGAGAGGATCACCAGGGCAGGGCTGAGGAAAAAGAGCCCCCCGAGGATCAGCGCTTCACCGGCAAAGCTCCGGGAGCAGGCAAAGGCCATACCGGCCAGGGTGAGGAACCCGTTGGTGAAGAGCATCCGTTTCAGGCGCTTGGTGTAGACCAGGGGCTTTTTCGCCTTGCGCGGCTTAAAACAATGGTAAAGGACGAGGAGGTGCCGGAGGAGCCAGAGCCGGAGGCCGTTCCGGGCCAGCCATTTTACCTGGGCGCCTATATCGTAGGAGTTAAGCTGAAACATGTGGTAGTCATAGAGGACCGCGGGGATATAACAACATAAAAAAAACGCCGCCGGTATTAATCGCAGAACCCAAGGCATAATCATCTCTTGATATTCAGAAAAGAGTCCAGGACCCTGCTAAAAACATAGGGCTCGTCCAAAAAGGAATAATGCCCCGCCTTTTCCAGGGTCACGAGGCCCGCGTCAGGGATAAGCCGTTCCATGAGTTTTCCGTCCGCGAGGGGTGTCTCCTCGTCCTCCGCCCCCCAGAGCAACAGAGCCGGACAGGGGATACTCCCCAGAGAGGGGGTGAGGTCTTCGTTAATCACCCGGATCAAACATTCCCGCATCCGGGGGCTGGCGGCAAGGTAATCCGGGGAACCGTGTTTTCTCCGCCACGCTTCCTGGAGGCCGGGAAACCGCTTTTTAATCCCCCCGAGGGAGATAATCCCCTTTACCCCCCGGTAGATGAAGAGCCGAACCCGCTGCCGGATGGTCTTTTTGGGCCGGATTCCCGCGGAGTTTATGAGGACGATCTTAGTAATCGTCACCGGGAGATCCCGCCTTGCCGCGAGTTTGATGATAATCCGGCCCCCAAAGGAATGACCGATGAGGATCACCCGGCGTATACCCAGGCGGGTCATAAAATTCAACACAAAATCCCCGTAATCGTCCACGGCCCAGGCATCCGGGGGTTCATCGCTTTGTCCAAATCCGGGTAGGTCTACAGCGCAGGTCCGGTAATAGGGGGCAAGGGCCTCTAAAAAAGGTTTGAAAGATAAGAAATCCGTGCCCCAGCCATGCAAAAAAAGGACCGTTTCCCCGGAACCGGTGTCAAAATAATGGACCTTGATGCCGTCGATATTGAGCATTTATCACAGTATATCATGAACCGTGAGCAGTAAACAAGTAATTAGCGGAAACCGGGGAAGCGTAGTTGTTAAGGATGTATGGTAGTACCTAAAAAAGATTCTCCCCGGAGGATTTTTTTTAGGTTTTCCAGGTTTCGTCCCCCGGCGCATATCACCGAGAGGCCGATCTTTGCCCCATGGCGGCTTGCCACCGGGTCAAAGGGTACGTTTTTACCCGGAATCCATTCGTCGCCGACGAGACTGCGAAATTCCGTCCAGGATAATGAGGCAAGGGGTTTTGCTTCCGGGTTGGTTCGGGGGTCGTCGCTGTAAACCTGTTCAATATTCGACAGGTTAATAACCTTATCCGCCTGGAACCGTTCGGCGAGAAGGACCGCATCGTAGTCCGAGGAAAATCCCGGTTTCCATCCCGCCGCCACGAGGACCCGGCCGACCAGGGGACCTACCTGGGAAGGATCGGTAACCACTTCCTGGGTGCACCATTCCCCCATCACCGCCTTGACAAGCTCGGCGTTAAGCCGGGTAGCCATAACGCCTATCCAATCGGCCGCTTCAGGGACCGCCCGGGTACTTATCCTGCGGTATGATTGCTGCCAGGCTCGGGCGGGCCCTCCACCGCCCACCACAAGAATAAAACGTCGTTTTTCATCTTCCTGCAAGAATTCTCCGATGAGGGATACAAAGTCTTTGAGAAAATCTTCATCCACCCCGGCGGGGGCGACAATGGAACCGCCCAGGGAAATAACCGTTATCATATACACTCCTCCTTGCCGTTAATTATAATCCGGGCCCCTCATCTGTTGTCTGGACAATGACCACATCCCCCCATTGGGAATCGTAGTCAATGTCCCCCAAGGATTCTTCCCAGATGTTTTGCAGGGCAAAATCCCGTTCCCGGACCACGGTTTTTCCCCTGACTTCCATTTGGGACAAAACCCGCTCTCCCCGGGAAAAGGCAATATGCCGGTTGTCCATATTGCCGAAATAATAAGCCGCCGGGTTTTGCTCGAGGGCATAATCAGCCGGGAGGGCCCCCGCGCCCAGGGCGGGATCCAGGGGTATCCAGCCGAATCCGTCAATCCAGAATTCCGCCCAATAATGGCGGATCACTTCCTGGGTCCGGCCTATTAAAACCCCCGATATGGGAAGGGCGGGAATACCTCCTGCCCGGGCCATGGCACAGAAGAACAGGGCCGCCCCATAGGGATCGGTCCGTTTCCTGTCCAGGGCCTCCAGAACACCTCCTGATACTGGTTCCGACCGGATTCCCCCCTGGGTAATAAGCCAATCGTATATTTTCCGGGCCTTCAAGTAGGGATTCCTCTCCCGCCCGATAATGGTGTTGGTGTGGGACTTAATCAGGGTATGATCCGAAGGGATGAGCGGTCCGGGAAGGGTATAAACCGTTTCCACAGGAAAGGTACCGCTTTCCTTGATCAGGGATTCTCTCACGCTGGTACTCACGGCATATATTTCCAGCCGGAAAGAAAGGGTAGTCTCCATAGCAGTATAGGGGGAAAGATCATTGAATTTAAACAGGACCGTTCCCCGGTAATTTTCCATAAAAGGCATCCTGGTCCAGGACAAGAGTTGAACCGGTGATTGGGAAGATGAAAGAACCGGACGGGGAAACCAAAGGTAAAGCGCATTGGGAACCGGAGCTTCCCTGGTCCGGATACCCACCGTATAGCTTAGGGTATAGACCTGCTTTTCTTTAAAAATTTTGGTTCCGGGTTTATCAATAATTTCAAAAAAAAACGGTTCTGAATTTCCCCGGGGGGTTCGGATCTCAAGATTTCCACGGACCGCGCCATCGGGAACCCTGACTTGAATTTCCCTATCACTCCACAATTCATACCCAAAGTCGGCATCAAAGACTTCCATCCATGCAGGGGAGGTATTGGAGAGGGAAGAAGGCTCATCCCGGGTAAAAAACACCCCGCTGGTATCCCGGCTGGAACCAAAATTGCTTCCCTGAATAATAATCAAAGCCCCAATAACTGCGGATGCCGGTTCAATCGACAGGATTCGGGGTTTTTGATCCCCATCGGACCAAGGCATCGGCTGCGGCAGGGTAGCCCGGTTGGAAATCAGGACAGGATTGCTTTTTTTATCCCCCCGTTGGATATAGATAAGGGCAGATTCCCCAAATTCCGGGAGCCGCAGGGCAATTTTTGTATCCGTCCATTCGATATACGAGGACATGGTGGGGAAAATCTGGGCAATGGTAACATAGGATTTATCTTGGACTTCCCCGAAATTTTTTCCATCAATGATGAGAATCTCTCCGGGCATCCCGAGCCGGGGACTTATCGAAGCAATATAGGGAGAAGGCTCCCCGCAGGCAATAACCCCCCCCAGGAAAACCAGGAAAATCAGCGGGAGCGGAACTATACGAATAGCAGCATTACTCGTCGTCATTACGATCCGGGGTATTATTCTGATCTTTTATATAAGGATGTAAGGCCAGCCGTATTTCAATATGGGTTTCACCCGGAGACTTTCGTGAACCAAGGGGGAAAAAATAGATCTGCTCCCCGAATTTCATGGGGATGGTCTGCATAGTAGTTTTGTAGTGGATCCCTTCATTGGGTACGTTAACCCAGATCTGCCCCTGGGCCACCAGTACATTGTTTCCGTCATTTCTGAAATAGGGGGTAAACTGTACCGCCACCACGATGTTTTCCCCCACAAGCCGTAAACCGACCGGTCTTCCGGGGATAGTTACCTTTGAATTTGCCGCATTCCACACTTCATGCTGATTTTCTTCAATGACCCGGGCAACGATATCTAATACCACCGCCCGTTCCCGCAGGCCGGGTAACATATCTTCAAGAACCGTATCCTGGGGGAATATCAATGTATTGGTGCTTATAAAGAAGATACTTCCCCATACCACCAAAGGTTTAAATGTCATTGGAGCAATGTACTCCTTGAATAGTCCTCCGCCCTGATATACACCGGTTCACCATAACTCATAAAGCTTTTGCTTTCAGGGAGGCGGAGGATAACAATATCATCCTCATCGCTTAGATATTGCAATACCCCCCGGATATCCGAAACCGGGGTTATCCCTTCCAGATCTAGCCCGATCCCTGTGGCGGCCATCAGTTCTTGGGGGACCGTTATGGGAGCAGGGCGGTTCACCAAAACTAAAGTAAAGACCACCACTACCAGAGCCGCCATGGCCGCCGCCAGGGGCAGGGGAACAACAATAGAACGCCGCCAGAGATTTTGCCGGGGTCTATTCAGGGTTTCTCTTTCTTCCCGGGCAACTAGATTTTGCCAAACCCTGGTTTTCACCCCTTCCATACGGGCAGTAAGAGCAGCTTCTTCCTCTCCAGCAGCCGGAGAGGAAAAGGACCGGTATTGTTCCAATCGGTTCCGGCAATCCGGGCATAAACTCAGGTGATTTTCCATTTTTTCATTCCACGGAGAAGGAAGCTCCTTGTCGTAATACAGAGAAAGAATCTGACGATTTGGACACATATTAACCATCCTTCGCTAAGATTCCGGCTAAACGTTCCCGGGCTCTGAATATCCGGACTTTAACATTTCCTTCACTTATACCAAGAGCCCGTCCGATTTCTTTATAATTCAATTCCCCATACTCTTTTAATATTAATACCATCCGCAAATTCTCAGGAAGTTTTTCCAGGGCTTTCTGAATTTCACTTTGAGTTTCCTGCCTCAGTAAAATCCCCTCTCCGGTTTCCTGAATTTGGGTAAGTTCCCGAAAGGCCCGTTGATATGCCCTCCGTTCCCGTTCTTTTCGTTTCGCATAATTTAACGCCGCGTTTTTCACTACCCGAATGAGCCAATATTTCGCCTCTTCAGGATTCGGAAAAACCATATTTTTTTCATACAACCGAAAAAAAGCCTCCTGACACAGATCTTCCGCCGCTTCTTCATCGGCCACAATACGGTATGCCACCCGGAACAGTATCGAAAATGTGGAATCATAGATCTTCCGGAATTCCGCTATCGATACATTCCTTTCTATATCCTGAAACAAGTTTTTACCTCAATCGTTACAGTCTTACGGTTATTTCTTGACGCACGGGTCTTAACCAAAGAACCTGCCTTTCCCTAACCATCATTCGCGGCGCCAAAGGGTTCCGGTAGGACCATCCTCCAAGATGATCCCCCGTTTTTTCAAGGCTTCCCGAATCCCATCGGCCTTACCAAAATCCTTGTTCTTTTTTGCCTCCCGCCGATTTTCTATCAGGGCCGTAATTTCCCGTATAAAATCCGGATCTTCTTTTCGATTCCAAACCCGCTCCGCTTCCTTTGCCAGAGCGAGACCCAGCACCCGGTCCATGGTAAAGGCCGCCTCCAAAGCTTTTTTTGGGGGAGCTTCCGTATCCCGGAGAAGGGCCCATAAACCGGCCAGTGCCTTGGGGGTGGAAAGATCCTCATCCAGGGCCGCATCAAAGGTTTCCAGATAACCGGAAGTTTTACAAGCTTCAGCTTTACCACCCATCTGGAGGTTCTTTTCCTCAAAAGCCAGGATGGGCCCGGTTTTTTCTGCCAGGGCCTTTACCCGGTCGATGAGGGATTTCCGGGCGTTCCGGGCGCCGTCAAGGGCTTCAAAGGAAAATTGCAGCTGACTCCGGTAATGACCACTCAGAAGAAAATACCGATAATCCAGGGGATCATAACCGGAATCCACCAGAGATTGCAGGGTGAGAAAGCCTCCCGCGGATTTAGACATTTTTCCCTTATCTATCACGAGAAATTCGTTGTGGAGCCAATACCGTACCCAGGGATGTTTACCGGTAGCCGCTTCGCTTTGGGCTATTTCATTGGTATGATGGATGGGGATGTGATCGATCCCCCCGGCATGAATGTCAAACTGTTCCCCCAGATATTTCATACTCATAGCGGAACATTCAATATGCCATCCTGGATACCCATGTCCCCAGGGGCTGTCCCAAACCAGTGCCTGGTTTTCAAATTTGCTTTTGGTAAACCAAAGAACAAAATCCTGAGGGTTCCGCTTGTTTTCGTCCAGTCCGGTTCGGGCACCGGCCCTGAGTTCCTCACTCCTGAGCAGGGCTAAGTCCCCGTAGGAGGGAAAACGGCTTACATCAAAATAGAGGTTCCCCCCGGAAAAATAAGTGAACCCCCGGTCTTCAATTCTTTTTATCAAACTTATCATAGCGTCGATATGATCCGTGGCTTTACAAACCACCGTAGGGCGCTCGATGTTAAGACGTCCGGTATCATTAAAAAAAGCCTGAGTATAAAAATCGGCGATTTCCAGGACCCCCTTTCCCCGTTCCTCGGCGCTTTTTACCATTTTATCTTCCCCACTGTCGTTATCACCGGAAAGATGGCCTACATCGGTAATATTCATCACATAGGTCACCTCGTATCCCCGCCGGGTGAGGGTTTTTACCAGAATGTCGTGGAGGACATAGGCCCTGAGATTTCCAATATGGGCATAATTATACACCGTGGGACCACAGCCGTAAAATCCAACCTTGCCGGGGCCGAGGGATTCAAAGGCTTGAAATTCCCGCCCGAGGGTGTTGTATAAGGTAAGCGCCATGGAACCTCCAGAAAAAAAATGGTACACTATTTTGTTTATGAATACCCTACGGGAAATAATCGAAAAAATCAATACGGAGATCGGATTTACCGGGGAACTGGGGTTTGACGAACCCATGGCCGCCCATACCACCTTTAAAGTCGGAGGACCGGCGGATCTGTGGATAAAGCCCCTGGGAGACCTTTTTCCCCTCTATGCGGCGGCCCTTTTAAAACAAGCCCGGTCTTATGGGATCCCGGTTTTTATTTTAGGGGGCGGGGCCAATATCGTAGTTGCGGACCGGGGTATCCGGGGTATCGTATTGGATACCTCGGGATGGTCGGGATGGTCGATCCTTCCTCCGGAGGACAGGGAAGAAGACTCTTGGATCTGTATGGAGATTCGCTCGGGAACTCCGGTGGATACCGCCGTAGAGGCTGCCGCCGGCCTGGGGTTTGGGGGACTTGAGTTTCTTACCGGGATGCCCGGTTCCGTGGGGGGGGCGGTATGGATGAACGCCCGGTGTTATGAACGGTCCGTTTCCGACATCCTGGTATGGACCGAATTTTTGGATGCCTCCGCTACCCCGCGGGAACTCCCCTTTCGGGAGGAAGATTTTGGCTATAAGAAAAGTCCTTTTCAGGACATACCTGCCCTTATCCTTTCTGCCCGGGTCCGTCTGTTTTCCGGGAACAGAGAGAATATCCGGGGAGAAATGGAAAAACACCGCCGGGACCGGGAGCAAAAGGGGCATTACCGTTACCCATCGGCGGGGTCGGTTTTTAAAAACAACCGGGAATTCGGGAAACCCACCGGAAAGATTATTGATGAACTTGGGATGCGGGGCCTGCGGTGGGGCGGAGCGGCGGTGGCGGACTATCACGGCAACATCATCATCAATACCGGAAACGCCGCTGCTGGTGATATCCGGCGCCTGGTTGAAACCGTCGGGAATCGGGTTTACGCCGCCCTCGGCATCCGCCTGGAGCCGGAGCTCCTCTTTGTGGGGGATTGGGAGGGAGCGTGAGCTATTCGCGGCCCAAAACCCCGTACCGGCTGTTAAAAAATTGACGATTGTAACCCTCATTGACAAAGATCTGATCGGCTTCCTATACTTTTATGAATCAACAATCTCATAAGGTGGTTGCACTCAGGGGTTTAATACCTTTTTAACCGTCCTGAAGCTCATATGTAGGAGCGTGCAGAAGGTATTAAACTCCTTCAGTACGAATGAGGGGGGAGGATGTCCGGGAAACTTGAACTCAGTTTTGTAAATTTCCCGAGAGGCTCCTATATCACCCTGGAGGGCAAACAAAAAGCCGACCGGTTTTTTATTATCCGTCAAGGTAAAGTCCGGCTTTCCAAAGAAGTGGAAGTGGTGGCGGAAGAGGGGCGGGCAATTTTAGGCCCCGGAGATTTTTTTGGGGTTATTTCCACCATGTCTTCCCACAATCATATTGAAACCGCCCAAGCCGTAACGGATGTTACGCTTATTTCGGTACAAAAGGAGCAGTACGGTCAGCTTATCCAGAACAATACTCCGGTTGCTATGAAGATCATTCTGCAGTTTTCAAAGCGGATGCGGTATCTGGACGAAGCCCTGACCCGGCTGACCCTGAAAAATACGGCGGAAATTGATCCCTCCCATCTTTTTGATGTGGGAGAATATTATCACAAACAAGGCCAGTTTGATGAGGCCTATTATGCCTATCATCAATATGTAAAGTATTGTCCCGGAGAAAAAAACGTAAATCAGGCCCGGGAACAGATGATGAAAATTGCCATCTATGCCCAAAATATTAAACTGGATCATGATCCCGATGAGTTCACCCGGACATATCCCAAGGGTTCCATGCTTTTTTCTGAAGGAGAGCCGGGGGATGAACTATACATAATCCAGAAAGGGTCGGTAAAGATCACTAAAATCGTCGATAAAAACGAGGTGCTCCTGGCAGTACTTAAAACCGGAGATATTTTTGGAGAAATGGCCTTATTGGAGTCCAAACCTCGGTCGGCCAGTGCCGTAGCCTTTGAAGACTGTATGGTTCTGGTGGTAAACCGGTCGAATTTTGTCCGGATGGTTGGAACTCAACCCCAGATGATCGCCCGGCTGACCACCCTGTTGGCGGAACGGCTTTGGTTTATCTATAAACAGTTGGCTAACACCCGGTTCACCAATCCTTTAGGCCGTATGTATGATGCCCTTTTAATTCAACTTGAAAAAAACCGGGTTGTTCTCAGCTTAGACCAGTCCTACCTCTTTGATTTCGGTCCCCTGGAACTTTTTAATATGGTGGGGCTTTCCAGAAATGACGGTATGCCGGTATTTCGGAAAATGACGGATACCGGGAAAATCCAAGTGGTCGAGGATAAAATAATGGTGATGAGTATTTTAGAAATCCTCCGGCAGACGAAATTTTTTAAAAAATTACAAAAAAAATAGCGCGGCTTCACCGGTAATTTTGAAACCGCCTCGTATTTTTGTATATTTTCACCGATATTAAATTGAGGGATCGCATGATATTCATAAAAA
>JAITEG010000238.1 GCA_031282145.1 Spirochaetaceae bacterium
TATTCATCCGTCAAAAAAGTGCCCGGTACACCCTGCCGCACCTGCGTAATTTAGAGGGCGGCCGCCTCTGCCTCGCTCAGATTCAGACTCGAAGCGATAACCTTAACTTGAACACCATAGCTCTTGAGCCGGCGAGCCGCTTCCAGCTTCTCTTGGTAGGCTTCCGCCTCTTTTTGTTCCGCACCTACCCGGATACCCTCTTCTAAACCCTCTTCCCGGCCTTTTTCTCGCCCTTCTTCTTGGCCTTCTGCCCACCCTTCCTCCCGGGCAAGCCGTTTGTCCTCTAATACACTCTCCACAAATGCGTCAAACATCGTCCGGTACTCCTTCTTCCCTACATACTCCCTCACCGCCTCGATCTCTTCAGGCGGTACCTCCAGCCGGTCCAATAATACTGTGATCACATCTTTTATCAGTTTACTCATCCCCTCCGGTATGTTCAATGCCAACCTGTCCAAATATTCCCGGGGCAGTTCCTTCAATAACTTTACCTCCTCACGGTTCTGTATTCGATCTACCAATAAAATCAACGATAACGCATCAGTATACCGGATCAGGTCCTCAACGCGGTATTTGTTCAATTCCACCAACTCGTACTCAAAGGAGGGGATGTACCGGGCGAAGGTTTCCTGCAAGGCGGTTCGGTCAATGAAGTTCTGGGCGGCGGTCCAAGGGGCGGGTCCGTCGTAGAAAATGATGGGGAGTACCGGGGGATAGCGGAAATCCTTGGCGGAAGTAGCGCCGGGGTGGTCCCGGTTTAGCTCCTTTTCATATTTATCCAGAACGAGGGTGATGTACTGGAGCATTTTGAAGGGAGCGCGGAAATTGACCTGGGACTCATGTTCAACGATGGCGATAACAAAGAGGGGTGGATTATGTTTGAGATTAATCCGCTTAACGATATCGGAGTCTCTGTTTTCGAGGAGGAGAGGGAGGAAACGTTCACTGACATCTTCGATATCGTCCGGGGAGAGGGTATTGAAGATGGAGAGGGGGAGAAAACGGTGAAGGAAGTCGAGGAATAGTTGATGGTCGTCGAGAATGAGCTTAAAGCAGTTGTCTTTAGATTTATGGATAGTCATATAAATACCTCCAGATTATATAGGCACAGGCATACCTGGTGCTTTAGTTCTGGGGAAAAGATTTGTCATTTTTATAAAGAAATTTAGCCGCTTCATGGATTTCGTCTGAAACTCCGTAAAATTGTCCGTGTTTTCTATGGGGCCCGGGGATAAATTCGGAATTGCTGGCAGGCATAACGGTTATTTTCAAAATCCGCTGATTGGAGTAGACTTTTTAGTATCAAATGCGTTGATGAGGTAACCATGAATCGTGATACCCTATTGGAACAGCTCCATACCCGGGATCGGGAATGTCGGCTCCTGGAAAAGGCCGTGGCCCTCCTTCAGTGGGACCAGGAGACCCAGCTTCCCTCGGAGGGAGTGGAGGAAAGGGCGGAGCAGACCGCCCTGCTGCAAAGTATATGGCACGGGAAATTAACGGACCCCCAGATCGGGCGGCTCCTTACCGAATTGGGGGCGGATGGGCAAACCCCCGGGGGTGATGAAAAACTCCCCCCCCGGGAACGGGATTTTTGCCGGGTTCTCCGCCGGAATTATGACCGGGCGGTTAAACTCCCCGGGGATCTGGTCAGGGACGCTGCCCGGGCGGAGGGCCTGTCCCAGGCTGCCTGGGTAGAGGCCCGGCGGAACAATGATTTTGCCTCTTTCGCGCCCCACCTCACCGCCATGATCGGCTTTGCCCGTAAAAAAGCCGGGTGTTGGGGTTTCCAGGGGGAGCGGACCTACGACGGCCTGTTGGATATTTATGAACCGGGCCTTACCGCCGCGGAAACCGAAGCCCTCTTTACCCCGCTTCGGGAGGGGCTCTCCGCCTTATTGCAAAAAATCACCCGGGCTTCCCAGCCGGAAACGCGCTTTTTGGACCGGGAATATCCGGTGGAGGAGCAGGCCCGCTTTAACCGGGAGCTCATGGAAGGGCTGGGCTTTGATACCCGCCGGGGGCGGCTTGATACCAGCGTCCATCCCTTTACCAGTTCCCTGGGTTTCAACGACATCCGTATCACCACCCGGTATTTCCCCGCCAATGTGCTTTCCAGTGTTTTTTCCACCATCCATGAATCGGGTCACGCTTTTTACGAGTTGGGTCTTTCCCCGGAACTGCGGGGGAGCTGCCTGGCCGAAGGGGCGTCCATGGCGGTCCACGAATCCCAGTCCCGGCTTTGGGAAAATGTGATAGGCCGGAGCCGGCCCTTCTGGGAATGGTGGCTGCCCCGGCTCAAGGTTCATTTCCCGGAACAGCTCCTGGGGGTCACTCCGGAGGCCTTTTACCGGGCGGTTAATCAGGTCAGGCCCTCCCTTATCCGGGTGGACGCCGACGAGGTGAGTTACGCCCTCCATATCATCCTCCGGTTTGAGTTGGAGAAACAACTCTTTTCAGGCAGCCTCCGGGTGGAGGATTTGCCCGGCGCCTGGCGCCGGCTCATGAAGGAACTTATCGGGATAGAGCCCCCCTCGGATGCCGAGGGGGTCCTCCAGGACGTCCACTGGTCCATGGGCTCCTTTGGGTATTTCCCCAGTTATGCCCTGGGGAACCTCTACGGCCTGCAGTTTTGGGAAAAACTCCGCCGGGATATCCCGGAAACCGACGCCCTTATCCGGGCGGGAAACCTGGAGCCCTTCCACCAATGGCTGCGGGAAAAGATCTATAGCCGCGGCTGTTGTATGGAAGGCGCCGGTTTACTTGCGGAGGTAACCGGGGAGAAGCTCTCGGTGGAGCCCTTTCTGCGGTATGTTACGGAAAAGTACGCCGCCCTCTATGGACTCTGAGCGCTTTGCCTTCTTTCGGGATCTCCTTTACCTCAGCGCCGCCTTGTCCGGAGCCGGCCTGGGTTGCATCCTCTCCTTGTTCCGAAAAGACCTGAGTTCCAAATGCCGGGACCGGATCTTTTGCCTCATCTTCTGGTTTTTTTCCGGGGCCGTCGTGGGGATCACCGCCGCTCTCTTACGGACCGGCGATGATTTCACCGGGCTTCCGGCGCGGCTCCTCCCCCTCCTCCCCCCTTCCGCGGGGATTGTCCTCCTCTTCCTCGGGGCCTGCCGCTTTCCCCGGGCCGGGGCCCTGCTCATCCTCCCGGTGGGGCTTTGCGTTGTCTGGCTGGGCTATTCCTTCCTCCGGTTCCCCCGGATCGGTCCTGACGGAAAAACCCTTGTCCTGGTGGGCAGCCGGGGGGACGGAACCTATTCCCTCAGCCTGGAGTTACGGCCCAATCCCCGGCGGACGGGCGTCTCCGGCTTGGTTTACCGGGAATTCACCCGGGGCTCCCTGGAGTTGGAGGGGGTTTATGTGTTTTTTGATGAACGTTTCCCCCTTATCGGCGGCGAGGGCCGGGGGCTGATCCGGGGGATCCGGTGGAACGGCGAATTGATCTTTCAAGGCCCCCTGGGAGAAGCTTCCCTGTTGGGGGCATATTACGCCTGGTTCCACCCCCCGGAGGGGGAAACAAAGGCCGGCATTTTTCTCAGGCGGTTTTACACAACCCTGGAACTGGCCCCCCTGCCCCCCGGCGGAATCGTCGAAGTGATCCTCACCCCCGGGGCCCTGTCCTCCCGCCCCTCCTATTAGGTTCTGCCCCTTAATTCCGCCTGACCAGATGTTTGATGAAATATATCCCCTTATCAACCAGGGAAAAACCCAGGATCACCGTAACGGCAATTTCAAAATAAAAACAGATGGTTTCCATTCCGGGCAGGATAAGCCCCAGGGGCTCTAAAACAAAGAGGATCATCAAGGACGCGATGGTGATTTTTCCCCCTATGGTGGTATTCGGCTCCAGCTTTTTAAACACCCGACAGAGGATCAGCACACAGAGGGGGTTAAAGATAAGCCGCCCCAGGATGAAAATAAACAGCCAGAGCGGCAGGAGCTTGAGGACATAATAGAAAATAGCCACCAATCCCACCGCCAGATAGTCGCTGGAAGAATCCAGGATCTGGCCGATAAAGGTCCGTTCATGGTTTTTCCGGGAAACAAACCCGTCCGCCAGATCCGACAGAAAGGTAAGGGCCAGGAGGGGGATCAGGACCGGCAGCACCTGCCGCTGGGAATATCCCAGGATGAGGAACAACAAAACCGGAACCACGGTTATCCTGAAAAGGGTGATTTTATTGGCCATATTAATAGCGGTCAGGGCTTGTTTGGTATCAACAATAAAGAAAAAATTCCGGTGGTTGAGGAGATACCCCACAATAATGAGGTGAAACCCGATCTGTACCGCCGCAAACAGGCAGAAATAAAGGGCGGAAAAGGAATAAACCAGGGTGATTATCAAAAAAGCGAGGAATTCTCCGGCGCTGTAAAGCCCCACGGTTTTCCAGATGGAATGAGTCAAGGCATCCCCTTTTTTAATCATTATCACTCCTGTATCGCTCCTTATGGGGAACTGAGGTTTTTCCTACTGCAAACCTCGCCGGGGATTGGAATCGCTGGTATTACTGTAGAGCTTGACAACCGCTCTTGTCAAACCACATACTATGGTATGACTTTAGCTGATAAGGTAACCTCCCTCCGTCTGGTTCTGGCCCCGGTTTTTTTCGTGGTTTACCTGCTCCCCGGATGGCTCCCCTCCTGGTCCCGCGTCCTTACCCCGGCTACGGTCCCTGTTTTATGGGTTTTGTTTATTATATCAGAAATTACCGATTTAGTGGATGGAAAAATCGCCCGGGCCCGTCATGAGGTGAGTGATTTTGGCAAATTATTCGATCCCTTTGCGGATACCCTGGTCAGGATCACCTATTTTTTCTGTTTTGTGCTGGATGGGGTTCTGCCGGCGGTCCTGCTGGCGGTGGTCTTGTACCGGGAATTCGGCATCCAGTTTTTGCGGGTCTTGATGATGAAAAAGGGCATTGCCATGGGCGCCCGGTGGGGCGGCAAAATAAAGGCCGTTACCTATATGAGCGCCGGCGTACTTGCCCTCCTTGCGGTAAGCGCCGCCCGGCTTGAATTGGATAAGGCTTTTTCCCTCCCTGTTTCCCTGGTTTTTTGTTTCAAATTGGCCGCCGGCCTGGTATTTGCCCTTTCGGTCCTGGTCGCGGTCCTTTCTTTCATTGATTATGTGGTGCTCTACCAAAAAGCTGGAAAAAATTAAAAAAAATGGTAAAAAATTAATAAAAAAGCACCAAACCACTTGCTTTTTTTTTTAAGAATAGGTATATTTGATTTTACCCCCCAGGGGTATTAATCCGGCGGATTCATTTGGGTTGCCGGTTTTGGATAATAAACGGTTTGTTTTTCGGTTGGATACAACCGGTAGCGATATAGATAAACCAAATCCTAAAGAGGTGAGATTCTTCAAAATTTGAAGCGGATCTCCTTGACAAAGTAAATAGGTCTGTTGTATATTCGTCGAATCCGCCTTGAGCCTGGAAAGGGGAGATGCGGGGAAGTTATCGGGTCTGAAGCCCGGTAGGAGAAAAAGCGGAACTCCGGGAAGGGGTCTGCGGTGATATTTGGCAATATAGGGAAGGGGAGGGAAGATTCCGGCCGGAGGGGAGAAGCGGACCGCAAGGGAAGCGGAAGGAAACCGGACGGGGTCGGAAGAAGCAGTGCAGGTATTCCGGGGAACCGGGATATTGGAGGCGTAAACGGGAAGACCGGATACGCCTTAAGCAAGCGTAAGAATCGAGAAGGAGTCCTGCCTGAGAGGGCGGGGCGCTTGAAGTGGTATTCCTTGCAGCCTTCGGGCTGTGAGAAA
>JAITEG010000243.1 GCA_031282145.1 Spirochaetaceae bacterium
GCCTGCCGTTGACAACCATGTTTAAGTAACCAAATGACGTGCCGACCGATTTTGCAAAGTCAATCTGGCTCATATTTAGTTCGCTTAAAATGGTCCGTAAGTTATCCGATACGCTGGACATTAGTCTAGCTCCGCCTCCTTTATTTGCTTGTTATGTGGAATTCTTATTTCTGTATCAGAATAATATATAAATTTTTTGCTTTGTTAGATCATTGATCTAGTTCATTTTGTTGACGCCTTGTGTATTGAATCGTTATTTTTATGAAATAACAGGAGGGCGCTTTGGATTACGCCATTGGCAAGAATGAATTGTTTCAAAAACTGGAAACGATGGACAAGTCGAATCTGGATAGAATAGGCGGCTTCATTGAATGCCTGATCTCTCAAAGAGATTTTGTCCAGGAAGATACAAACAAACGTAAGCCGCTGCTTGCCAAAAAGAAACAGGATGAATAAAGGAGATACGGAAAATGAACGCCACCGAAAACTTGTTTTTACAGTCCCTTGATTTGAAGCTGTCGCAGTTAATCATCGATATAAACACCAGAGAAAAAACCGAAGAACAGGAAAAGCTGCTCCGGGAACTTCCCGAATGGGTAAACCTCCAAATGGCGGCAAAGAAAAAAGGGGCCGCCGCCTTTGACACTTATAAAACCCACTATTGGCTCCAGCCCTGTTGCGGCCTCAAATCGAAGAAAGTCGGAGGGCGCAAATCATGGCACCGTGACGACATCATTGAATGGCTCGCGGTTACCGATGACAAATTATGGGACTATGCCCGGAAGATGGGCGCGTCCATTCCCGCAAAATATAAAAACACAACGTAAGGGAATCAAGGCCGCGGCAATAATCCGGCATTCCGGGATGGCAATGGCTGTGCCATTCGTCCCACGGGGGGAACTACGGGTTAAGCCGCGGCCTTTTTATAAAAGTAAAACAGGCTGAATGAATCTTGCAAGCCTATACATACATTCAGCGTGTATACTCCGCGGCCGGTCGGAGGCACATTCGTAACAAGTTTTGTTATGAATGCGCGATACCGGCTTTTATTCTTTCATTACAGGAGCATACAGCGTGGAAACGAACGCACAGTCCGGACCGAAGGTCATTACGTTAAGCGCCAATAAAGGCGGCGTTGGTAAAACGCGGATGGCAATTCTCATCGCAAACTGCCTTGGCGCCTCCGGCAGGCAGGTTCTGGTTATGGATATGGATTTTAATAATTCCGCAAGTTTTTATTATCTTTCCCCGGAACACACGGATATTGCCCGGACAAAAAATATCGCCGACGGGTTATCCAGGGAAACAAACAACCTTGCCGACTACGCATTGACCACCGATCATCCTGGCGTGCATTTACTGGCTTCAAGCCGGTATCTCGCAGACCTCCGGAGCATAAATGAAAAGAGGTTAAGCCGTATGACCGGACTTCTTTCAGGTTTATACGATGTAATACTCGTTGACTGCCAGCCGGATTATAATAATTTAACCTTAAACGCCCTTAACGCCGCCGATTTAATTATTACCCCGGTGTTAAAGGATTTGGACAGTTATAACGCTGCCTGTTTCCTGGGGCAAAAGATAGCCCTTGACACGGACAAATATGACGCCTGGCATATTACCATCAACGGTTACAACCATCAGTATGAGGCGGCTTTGAGCGGGAAACAGAAGGAATACCTGGATATTTATAAAAATGAATTTCAAAGAATAACTGATCCCGCCACGTGGTTTCCCTGGACCGCGGATATGAATGAGATTAAAGATCGCAAGAAATTATTATCCGGCCAGCAAATCCGGGGCGCGGTACAAAACCCTGAATTGTATCAAGCCGTAATAAAACTGTCGGAATTCTGTATTCAGGATGAATTATTGGAAAGACCGGCGGTATTCTGATGGCAAAATTAGCCCAATCCATCGCCCACGCGGGAATGAACAGCGGAGCCGCTGTCCTGGCGAGGATGATGCGGACAAACGAAATAAAGACGGACCCGGTTCTTGAGAAGATATTCGCCATCAAAGAGGAAACACTCGAAGCCATTATCAATTCGATGAAAGCATCCGGCTATGACAAAGCGGAGCCTATCGTCATCTGGAAGGGCAGAAGCATCGTGGTGGACGGCCATACCCGGCTCAAAGCGGCAATAGCGGCGGAAATTACGGAAATTCCTGTTGAGGAAAAGGAATTCGCATCTCTTGAGGAAGCAAGGCGGTATACCAAAAAACGCCAGATAGACCGGCGCAATCTCAGCCAATCCGAGATATATGAGGCCGCAGCGGAGCTTGCGAACAAAACAGAACGGGACGGTTCAGGAAGGGCAGCGGAAATACTAGCGAAAGAATTGGGAATATCCGCCGCCACGGTGCATCACGCGCGGGCGGTGGCGGCGTCCGCTCCGCCCGAAGTGATTGACCAGGTAAAACAAAATAAAATGTCGATTAACCATGCATATAACGTTACCAAAAAAAAGGCAGCGAAACTAAAAGACATGGAATTTGAAAAGATACAAATTAGGATTCATAAAAGCAGTATTCAAACAATGAGTAACAGCCATCCGGGGAAAGAAGCGTTTAAGGAATTATTGTCATGTCTTCATACGCTTGAAACAACAGGGGAAATAGCGTCGACGGCATATCAGGATACGGTGGCATTGCTCAAGCCCCTTTTTGGCGATGATTTTTTTAACAGCCTAAATACCGGAAAATTTGAAATATCAAACAATACCGGAACGCCGGGAGGCGCCATTGGAGCATAAGCGGGAAACTATTTTAATGGTAAGTGTCGGAGGCGGTTTACAACTTCCCCTCATGGAAGGGGACAAGATACGGATCGGGCATAGGGACACTAAAACAATACACTACTGGATTCCCCTTTGCCATGACGGAAAGGCGATTGATTTAAGCCGTTCAAAGAAGGGGAACCGTAATGAACGGTATCTTCACCCGCGCTTTATTGAAAGCCTGCGCCGGGGGAACAACCTTATCGCCGTAAACGCCACCGACTTTGTGGTCAGAGCGGCGGAAGATGAAAAAGAAACCGCCGATAAAGCAATCCCGCCGGAAGCGGAAGTAAAAGCGATGCTTCCGGCGATAACGGAAAAGCGGAGGCCGTTATTGCGGCTTCCGGTATGGGGGCTGCCGCCGAGATGGCATTAAGGAGCAAAGCTGTATGAAAACCCACATGGTCGTCATAGAATTCGCCCGGAGATACGGAATCAAGGAAGGCCTTGTTTTAACGGAACTGTGCCGGAGGGCTTGTGTTTCCGGCGCAAACCAGGTCCCCTTTTCAGTTTCCCAGGGGAAAGCCTTCTTCCCCTATATGTCGGAAAAACAAATCCGCGTTTCCCTGCATAACCTTAAAACAGCAGGATGTATCTCTATAGCCCATAGCTCCCCCACCGTGGACCGGACACAAAAGTATTGTGTCCAGGAAAATATTTATAAGTTTTATGCCCAAATCATAATGGCCAATCAATTAGCGTTTCCCGGGGAGACAGAACCGCAAGCGGGAGGGCAATAAATGGCTCATGCCCATTTTATGAACCTTGCCCTGGCCGTGGAATACGGGACCAACGAATCATTGTTTCTCACCAACCTGTGTTTCTGGATCGAGAAAAACAAAGCCAACAGGGCGCATTTTCATAAAGGCCGGTATTGGGTGTATAACACGATGGACGCCTGGGCCGAATTATTCCCCTATTTCACCAGGGACCAGATACGGCATCTCATTGACAAAATGAAGCGAAAGAAAATTCTCCTCGTCGGGACATTCAACCGGACACGGTATGACCGCACCCAATGGTATTCGGTAAGCGACGAGGCGCTGTCCCTGTATGCCAACGGAACTGTCCCTGAAAAAACGCAAAAACAAGAGGGAAAACGCATTTGCCCTCCAGGGCAGATGGATGTGGGAGATCTGCCACATCCATCTGCCCCCCAGGGCGAATGGATGTGGGAAAAGTCCCACATCGAAGTGGGAGATTTCCCGGATCGATCTGCCCAAATTCCCACACCTATACCAGATAATAAACCAGATAAAAAACAAGCTGTTGCTGCTGCTGAAAAAATCCCGAAAGGGCAAATGCCTCAGCCTGTGGAAAACGGCAAAATAGCAGCAGCAGCAGAAACTTATGAAATTAAAAAATTGAAAGATGGTTTAAGCGCATTGGATTACCGGCTGGTTTTCGATACTGCCTTTTACCCGAAAGCCGCCGCGTACCTTGCGGGGAAAAAACTGGATGAGGGTTATCTGTCCTGGTTATGCGGGGAATGCCTCGGCAAGAAACCGGAAAACTTGCGGGGCCTGTATTACGCCCTGTTTTTCCAGGACGATATGCTTGCGTTATTCCGGGAACAGGAGAAAAAACGGGAAGCGGAAAAGCCAATGCCGGTCGTCTGCCCGGTCTGCGGTATTTCCCATGATCCCCGTCTCGATTATTGCCCCCGATGCAATTTAAGCCGGATAGATGCCGGGGACGAGGGAAAAATAAAATGGCATAAAAAGTTTTACGCGCTTTCTCCGGAAGACAAGGCGGCCTACGAGCGGGAGCAAGGCGAACTATTTTCTCTTTTCGCCAAAGACCCCGGCGGATATGACGCGGTAAAAGAAAAGTGGAAGGCGATAGATAAAAAGTACCACCTTCTCGAATGAAACTATACGAATGGCGCGGGAGCTTTACCGGCTCCATGAAATACTTGTACGGCAAGGAGCGATAAATGTCGGATTTGAACAATGTGTGCCTGATAGGACGGGTAACCAGGAACGTAGAAATTCAGTATACCGCCAAGGGAATCCCGATATACTGTTTTTCAATAGCCAATAATCTCAACAAACAGGCGAATAATAATTGGGTCAGGGTTCCCAATTATTTTAATTTCCGCCTTTTAGGGAAACGGTGGGAGGGGATTTCGCCCTGGCTTGTCAAAGGCCAACTGGTGTCCATACAGGGCCGGCTGGAACAGGACCGCTGGGAGCGGGACGGCAAACAGCGAAGCTGTGTGAAGATAGCGGTTATGGAAATCCAGCCCTTATGGCCCAACCACCGGGATCAAAATCCCGAAGGGGAAGAAGCCTTAATCCCGGCTGATGAAACCGAAGACGGCAGCGGCCTTGAAACCGCGGAGGAAGGGCCGATTGGGGAGGGGGAACAATGAAAATCAGGTGTTCCATCAGCCTGGGGCAGTATGCGTCCATCAAAGAGGACGTATCGTATCTGGAAAGCGGGCAGGGCGGTAAAATACTCCAGCCTGACACCCGCCGCTTTCTCAGACAGGCATTTGAGAGGGCGGAGATGAAGCTGGCGCGGAGGGAGGAAAAATGCCGGGCGTTCAGCGGGGTTTATGAAACGGACCCGCATACCACACAGAAGGAGCGATATGATGAGTGAACAGATTGAGGAATTCAAAACGAATGACCAATCCCATTCTCGGTCCCGGTATTTGAAATTCCTGGGGGCGACGGTGGGGAACAAGAAAACCGGGATTCCCTGTGAAGGGGATTATAACGTGAACGGGGACATATCCCGGTTCAGGCGCGGCCTGTTGCACGGGGGGAAGAGCGTTGACGGTGAAGACCAGCCGGCGATTGAACTGCTTTCCGGGCATACCGAATGGTGGGAGGACGGGCAGCTGCACCGGGACAACGGCCCCGCGGTCATCTCTCAGGGAGGGGCCTGGGAGGAATTCTGGCATCACGGGGAACTGGTGTTAATCCGGGTCTACGGCTCGGTAGAGATTGCGGATATTCAAAAGGAATAGGCGGTGGGGGCACAATCAGATTCGTATCACCTTGAATCCAACGGGGCCGCCGATCTGTGCCGGGATAAGCAGGGCCGCCCGCTGGAAGGGACGGTCATAACGGAGGACGGCATTATCAGGCGGTTCCGCAACGGCCTCCTGGACGGGGACTCCTACACGCCGGAGGGGAAACGGGTAATCCAGCCCGCAGTGGAAGGCCCTGGCCACCTTGAATACTGGCGGGAGGGGAAACTGCACCGGGACAACGGGCTTCCGGCGGTATCCTCCCGCGGCTTTCACCGCCGGGAATGGTGGGTGGAGGGGAACCGGGTCAGGCGGGAAGATCCGGAGTTATCCGGCGAATTCTGCCAAACATTCCCTGGCGGGGGCGGAGATACCCTTCCGGATACGGCAAAATAGGCAGGGGATAAGGAAAAACGCCGGGGGAGGACCCGCCGCTTGCCTTTTTCCCGAAAAAAAGGTATTGTTTAAGAAACAGGAGCGATGTATGGGTGTCAGGATAAAGCCGGTAGAACCGACGGTCATTAAAGATAAAGCTATCATCAAACAAGTCATCAAGGAAATACGCCGCAAACCGTCAAAGGCAACTATAGCCAGGCATAAAAGGATGAGGGAAAATGTTATGTCTATGGTCAGGAAAGGTGCATAAAGGAGCGGTATAATGCAAGCGATACGGCAAATTGTGGATGCGGAACGACTCTCGTCCTTTATGAATATACCTGAAGATATGCGGCACATAAAAGTTGAGATTATTGTTTTGCCGGTCAGCCGGGAAAATCCTGCCGGGATGAATCCGAAAGTAAATTATGAAGCTTTGGAAAATGTGTACGGCAGCTTGCATGATTACGCTCATCCCGCGCTGATCTCCAAAGAAAAAAACGCCTGGCAGACAGCGGTAATGGAAAAGGCCGGAATGGGAAAGTATGACCCCTGAGTTGACTATACTTGACGCAAACGCCGTGCTTCGTTTTCTTTTAGGGGATATTGAAGAACAAGCTCTTGCGGTAAAAGAAAAGATAGCTTTAACGGAGTGCCGTATTCCCACGGAAGTTATTGCCGAAGTGGT
>JAITEG010000157.1 GCA_031282145.1 Spirochaetaceae bacterium
CCAAACCAGTCATGGGCCAGGACCCGGACCACGGTACAGACCGAGGGGAACTTTTGGTAGTCCTTAAGGGGTATTTCCCGGCTCCGGTCTTCCCAGTCCCGGGGGTAATGAGAGAGGAGCCCCGCTACGTCGGTGATCCCGAGCCGGGCAAGGGCATGGGCCGCTTGCGGGCCAGCCCCCCGGATATGATCAATAGACGCGGTTAATTCCCGGAGAAACATGGAAAACCGTCAAAGGGGAAGCGTAATCAGCAGGGTCAGTACCCGGTTGAGGATAATTCCCAGGCCGATTCTGAGGAGTACCAATATCCCCAGGGAACTGAGGAGCCCGGTCAGGTAATTCACCAGCCGCTTCCGAAAGATGATCCGGTTTATCCGGTATAGGACGGGCTGGGAGATAACGTCGATGATCTGCCAAAAGGGGCCGTAAATGTTCCGGTTGGTCAGGTAGGCAAAAAGCCGTAATACCAGGATAAGGATAAAGAAACCCAGGAGAAAGGACGCCGCGGACCAGAGGGCGGAAAGGGCCAGGGCGAGGATAATCCCCGCCGTGATAGAGCCGTAATTTCCCAGGGTGGTGAACACATTATTCGCCAGGGAAAGGACCGCGAGGGCCGCAATGGGGGAGAGGTCAAACACCCGGGTCTGCAGGAAAGAAAACCGGCGGAACCAGTTGAGGTAGGGATCGGTCAGCGCACAGAGTATATTATAGGGCTTTCCGTATCGGGTTCCACTGAACCAGGTAAGCAGGATCCTGATAAAAATAAGGAGGGTATATATCCAGGTGATCCCCCCCAGAATATTCATACTTAGCTGGATCATATTTTGCATAACCACCTCCTTCTTTTATGGACGAATCCCGGTTATTCCGGCCATACATCCGCCACTGCGGCACAGCGGGTCAGGGCGTTGAGGTGGACCGTGTCGGCTGCGGCGCTTATCTGGGTTGCGGTACGGATCACTGTTTCCCCGGTATCCCCGGGAACATGGATAAACACCGAACAGGGACCGGGGTTTTCAAAAAGATAATCCCGCAAGGGGTAAAGGGTTTCTTCCCCCGCCATCACCTGGGGATTAAGCCGTATGTGGACCTCTCGAAAGGCACTTTCTGTGGGCTTTTTCTCCCCGGCATTACCCATTTCGGGCTGGGAGACTTCGTTCCGGGAAACTTCGTTTCCTCCCCCATTCCGCCGGGCGCTTTTTATCAATTTTTCCAGATCCGGCAGGCTGCTCACGAGGAGTCCCGGACGTTCCCGCTTTTGTTCTCCCGAACGGTCAATCCGTCCCCGGACCGCGATGGTTTCGTCGGGATTAATTTTATCCCGGTGAATCGCCCATTCCTTGGGGAAAAAGACCAGGTCAATCTCACCGTTATAATCCATCAGGGTGACAAATCCCATTTCCGCCCCCTTCTTGGTCATCTGGGGCCGGACGGTCTTGACAATGCCGATGAGGGTATAGGTCCCATCGGGGGAATCCTCCGGGTGGGCCAGATCCACCGTTACCTCCTGCCGCCAGACTTCCCGGTAATCATCCAGGGGATGGCCGGAGAAATAAAAGCCGATAAGTTCCTTTTCTATGGTCAGTTGCTGCATCCGGTCCCAGTCGGGGAAGGGTTTATATACAAAATCGGGGTATTCTTTTTCTCCGGTATCTTCAAACAGGCTGGCCTGACCGTATTTTTTATCTTCCTTTTTGCTTTGGGCGTAATCCACTGCCTGTTCCAGATTCCCTACCAGGACCGCCCGGGATATCCCAAAATGGTCAAAGGCCCCGGTTTTTATCAGGAGCTCCACCACTTTTTTACCCACGGTCTTGATATTAACCCGGTCCATAAAGTCCATAAAGTCCCGGTAGGGCCCGTCCTTACGGCAATTAACAACTTCCTCTGCCGAAGCGGCCCCAAGGCCCTTGATCCCCAAAAAGCCGTATACGATCCGGCCGTCGGCCACGGTAAAATAGGGTCCCGAGCGGTTTATATCCGGGGGATCCAGGGCAAGACCCATCCTCCGGGCCTCATCGATATATTCCGGCAGCTTATCCACACTGGTGATCTCGTTGGAGAAGTTCGCCGCCATGAATTCCGCGGGGAAGTTGGCCTTGAGGTAGGCGGTTTGATAGGCCAGGATGGCGTAGGCTGCGGAATGGCTTTTGTTAAACCCGTAACCCGCAAATGGAACGAGGATTTCGAAGATCCGGTCTGCGTCCTTCTCAAGAAACCCCCGGGATTTGGCGCCGGCGATGAATTTTGCCTTTTCCTTTTTCATCTCCTCCAGTTTTTTCTTCCCCATGGCCCGGCGGAGAATATCCGCCTGACCCAGGCTGTATCCGGCGATGGTTTGGGCCACCTGCATGACCTGTTCCTGGTAGACGATAACCCCATAGGTTTCTTTCAGGATGCCCTCCAGAGAGGGATCGGGATATACAATAGAACGCCGCCCCCATTTGGAATCCACAAATTGATCTATATTGTCCATGGGTCCCGGCCGGTAGAGGGCGTTTAAGGCGATTAAGTCCTCAATGCTGGTGGGACGGGCCTTTTTGAGAACCTTCTGCATTCCCGCAGATTCAAACTGGAAAACCCCGGCGCTTTTCCCTTCTCCCAGCATGGCGAAGGCGGCCTGGTCGTTTTCGGGGATTTGGGAGATGTGGAAATCGGCATAATCCCCCCCCCGCAGCCGGATCAACTCCTCGCTGTGCCGGATTAGGGTGAGGGTTTTCAGCCCCAAAAAGTCCATTTTTACGAGGCCGCAGGCTTCGATCTGGTCCATGGTGAACTGGCTGGCAACTCCCTGGGTTTTGGGGTCCCAGTAAAGGGGCACATAGTCGGTGAGATCCGTTTTTCCGATAACGATCCCCGCCGCATGGAGGCTGCTGTTCCGGTTTTTCCCTTCTAGTTTCCGGGCCATGGCAAAGAGTTCTTGGTACCGGCTTTCCTGTTCCAGCTCCCGGAGTTTTGGCTCCACCTCAAAGGCCTTTTCCAGGGTTATTTTGGGATCCTTGGGAACCAGATTGGCGATCATCTCCGATTCTCCCAGGGGAATATCCAGGGCCCGGGCCACATCTTTAATCGCCGCCCGGGCCTTGAGGGTCCCGAAGGTGATAATCTGGGCCACCCGGTTTTGGCCGTATTTTTGGGTTACATAGTCAATGACCTCTCCCCGCCGTTCATAACAGAAATCCACGTCAAAGTCCGGCATGGACACCCGTTCGGGATTGAGGAACCGTTCAAAAAGCAGGTTGTATTTGAGGGGATCGATATCGGTAATGCGGAGGGAATAGGCCACGATGGACCCCGCCCCGGAACCCCGGCCAGGTCCTACAGGGATGTCCCGTTCCTTGGCCCAGTGGATAAAATCCCAGACAATGAGGAAGTAACCGGTAAAACCCATCTTGATGATCACATCCAGCTCGTACTCCGCCCGTTCCCGGATCTCCCGGGGACATCCGGGGTACCGTTGCTCCAGGCCCCGCATGGTCAGGGCCCGCAGGTACTCATCGGCGGAAGCATACCCCGGAGGGATCTCAAAATCCGGCAAAAGGGGGCCCGGCTGGGGAATATCGGTCTCGCACCGCTCCGCTATCGAGATGGTATTCTGGATGGCCTCGGGATAATCAGGAAAAAGGGATTCCATATCTTGGACGGTCTTGAAATAAAACTCATCGGTTTCAAAACGCATCCGTTTTTCTTCGTTCCGCTTTTTTTTGGTGGATACACAGAGGAGCAGGTCCTGAACCGGGGCGTCTTCCCGTTCCAGGTAATGGATGTCGTTGGTGACGACCAGGGGTATGCCGGTACGCTGATGAATTTCGGCGATCACCGGGTTCACCTGTTTTTGCTCCGGTAGCCGGTGATCCTGGAGTTCCAGAAAAAAATTACCCTCCCCAAGGATTTCCCGGAACCAAAGGGCCCGTTTTTCCGCTTCGTCTATTCGGCGTTCCAGGATAAGGCTGGGGATCTCCCCAGCAAGGCATGCCGAAAGTCCGAGAAGGCCCCCGGTATACTTTTCCAGCAGTTCCTTATCTATCCGGGGCTTATAATAAAAACCTTCGGTAAAAGAATAGGATGAGAGTTTTATTAAATTCCGGTATCCCTCTCCATTGGCCGCAAGGAGGACCAGGTGGTAATACTTGTTTTTATGTTCGCCGCCCTTTCGTTCGGTCCGGCTTCCCGGGGCCATATAGAATTCACTACCAATAATGGGGTGGATATGGTATTTTTCGCAGGCTTTTTTGAATTTCAGCACCCCAAAGAGATTTCCATGGTCGGTAAGGGCCAGGTGTTTCATTCCCAGGGAGGCGGCCTTGGCAGCCAGGCTTTCCACCGAGGCGGCGCCGTCCAGAAGAGAATAGTCCGAATGGACATGGAGATGGACAAAATCACTCATCATACCCTATTTTAACAATAAATTGGCCAAATGGATAGACAAATTCCCGGGAAATGCCGAAAAATTAAAGTAGGATGAGACGATATGCTTGAAACCGATCCGGAACTGGTTGGTTCCGTGTAGCTTTTTTATATACCATTTATATGGTATATTACGGTATATTATGAGGAAGGAGTAATACATGACAGAAAACGACAAAAGAAAATACAAATTTTCTTGGGAGGATACGGTAGGGGCCGATATGCAGGTGGCCCGTCCTCATCTTGGTCCCTCGACCAGGATAGAAACCTATCGGCTGTTTCAGTTTACCCTTCGGGATGTATTGGAACAGAAATACGGTACGGAAATGGCGGATACTATTTTCCGGGAAGCGGGGATAATCGCGGGACGTGCCTTTTTTGAAAGATTCCTGAGCGGCGCCAAGGATGTGTCGTCCCTGGCTAGTCTGATTCAGAAATCTTTTAACGATTTCGGGATCGGTATTTTCCGGGTGGAAACCGCCAACCCCGAAGGGGGACATTTCATATTTACGGTGGACGAAGACCTGGACTGTTCAGGTCTGCCGGATACCTCCGATGTCATCTGTGTCTATGATGAGGGTTTCATCCAGGGGGTGCTGGAATCCTTTAGCGGGAGGGGTTTTGATGTCCGGGAAATCGACTGTTGGTGTACCGGCTCCCGAACTTGCCGGTTTGAAGCGAAAGGTAAGGCATCTTAAAAGAAAACCCCATGGAAGAGAAGGAATATCTTGCTTTGGAGCATATAAAAAAGCTCCTTAAGGATAATACGATTCCACCTCTGGAAGGAGAATTGGCGGAATTGCCCCTCTTGCAGGATATTCATAATGATCTTAAGGCTATCCGGGAAACGGTTTACGCCTTTTCCATGGGGGATCTTTCTCCCACGATTAAAGTCCGGGGTATTATCCCCGGCTGTTTAAAGACCCTCCAGGCACACCTCAGGCACATGATCTGGCAGGTTCAGATGGTGGAGCAGGGGGATTTTCTCCAGCAGGTTCAATTCTTAGGGGAATTTTCCACCGCCTTTAACAGTATGGTTCGCCAGTTTGATGCCACCCTCAAGACCTTAAAGCAAAAGGAGGAGGCCCTGACCGCCCTAGCGGACAGCCTCCAGGAGGAGGTAGACAGCCGTAATTCCGCCGTGGAGGCCCTTCGGGAGAGCGAATCCCAGTTTAAATACCTTGCCAGCCATGATCCCCTCACCGGGGCCCTGAACCGCCGTTCCTTTATGGATCGGGCCATTATAGAGCTGGCTTCTTGCATAAATCATAACATATCATGTAGCATCTCGATGATGGATATCGATCACTTTAAACAGTTTAACGATACCTATGGGCATCAGGCAGGGGATGAAGTCCTGCGTCATATTGTAACAGTTATCTCCTCCCTATTGCGAAAAAATGACTTTTTGGGACGGTATGGGGGGGAGGAATTTATCTTTTACTTTAGCCATGTAGACAGGGGTACCAGTATTGCCATAGCGGAACGGGTCCGGGAGGCCATTGCCGGAAGCCCGGTCAAGCTTAAATCAGGTCCTGTCCCCATAACCGCGAGTTTCGGTGTGGCGGTCCTTCAGGATAGTGAAAATCCCGAGGAAAATAACGATCTTGAAACCTGTATCCACCATGCGGATATTGCCTTGTATCAGGCAAAAAAGGGCGGGCGAAATAAAGTCGTCTGTTTTTCCAAAGAATTGGCCGAAATTTTATAATCGGTGGATCATCGGGGTTTTTCAAACCTTCAGGCTTGAAATAACCCTTTGTATAAAAGGGACAGCCGAAGTTATTTTTTATCCAGTGAGCTTGTTCCAAAACTTCAGTTATTGGAACAAGTTCCCGTGATGGGAGCGTATTTATGAAGACAATCTTAGTGGTAGATGATTCTCGTATTATGAGAAATATAGTAAAAAACACCTTCTCGCTCATGAAGATCCCCTGTCAATATGTGGAAGCATCCAATGGGCGGGAGGCCCTTGAGCAGCTGGTAAACCAAAAAATAGACCTCGTACTCTTGGATTGGAATATGCCCCAGCTTTCAGGGATAGAGTTTCTCAAAACCATCCGGGAAAAGGAGGAGTATAAGAATCTGCCGGTGATCATGGTCACCAGTGAAGCTGCCCGGTATAATGTAATTGAGGCGCTGAAAAACGGAGCCACCGATTATATTATCAAACCGGTGAACGAGAAAAATTTCAAAGAAAAATTGTCCAAAATAATTATTTAAGGAAAAACAATGGAAAGGTATATTCAACCATTTATCGGGGTATGCAAGAAAGTTTTTAAAGAGTTTGTGGGCTGTGAACTTTCGGAGGAGCGCCCCTATTTCGCGGAAAAAGAAACCGTTAATGATTGGGATATTTCCGCGGTAATCGGGCTTACCGGCGAGGCCCGGGGTGCGGTGGTCATTTCTATGAAAAAGAACCTCGCCCTTCAGATTACCGATATCCTTACTGGAACCGAACATACCGAACTGGACGATGAAACCGTGGATGCCATCGGTGAAATCGTCAATATTATCGCCGGGAACGTAAAAAAGGACCTGGAGGAGTCATTCCGGCTGATCATATCCCTGCCCACCATCGTACAGGGTAAAGAGCATGTGATAAAATGGCCGAGTGGTCATACGAGGATAATTTGTATTCCCTTCAATACCTTTGAAAATCAAACCTTTGTTCTTTCGGTGGCTATTGAATCATTAAAAGGGGCTTAACATGGCAATGATGGGCGATATGGTTCTAAAATTCCTCACCAGTAATAAATTTGAGAATCCCCAGGATGAAATGGTGATGGATGAAATAGTCCGCTACATCATCTTTAATATCGCCCTGGTGATAGGGGCGATTTTCCTTATCATCTTTGGGATCACCGTGGTATTTGAGGGCAATACCTTCCGGGGCGTTGCGGATCTGCTCATCGGTTTCATGTGTGTGGTGATCCTCTTTCTCCTCAGGACCAAGGTCCCCTTTGTCATCTGCGGCCTCATCGTCCTCATCCCTTTTGGGGTACTCTCTCTGGGATTACTTTTAAGCGGCGGGGAACGGGGATTTGCGGGCCTGTGGATATTTACCTATCCCCCTATTGTTATTTTTATCCTGGGCCTGTATATCGGTTCCATTCTTTCGGCGATGCTTTTTGTGGGACTTATGACCGTTACGATTATTCCCGGCCTTGCGGGATATAACTATTTTCTCCCTATAGCATTTCGGTTTATCGGTGTTTATATCCTGGTACTGATATTAACCATTGCTTATGAACAGATCCGGGTACTCAAGGACCGTTGGTTACGGCAGCTAACCGCTACGTTGAAGTCCGAACGGGATGAGATGACCGTGATGAAGGATAACCTTAAAGCCGGTATATTCCTTATGGACAAGGAATATACCATCCAACCCGCTTATTCCAAAGCCCTGGATGAAATTTTAGGGCTTGACGAGCTTCAGGGGAAAAAGTTTACTGATCTCTTGTCCGCTTCCATCAAGGCAAAGGAACGGGATACCCTGGAAGATTATTTTGAAATGGTCATAAAACGGTCCTTTGACGCGAAGATGCTGGAAGAGATCAACCCGATTATGGAATTTTTCTACGTAAACGAAATAACCGGGGAAGAAAAAATGCTCCGTACTACCTTTGCCTCGGTTGACCGGGGGTACGGCATTTTTTTTATCCTGGGAAGCCTGGAGGATATCACCACCGAAAAATCCCTCCAGAAGCAGCTTGAGGAAGAAGAAAACAAGCGGAACGAAGAAATGCGGGCCCTCTTTCAGGTTATTCAGGTGGAACCCCGGGTTTTTAATGATTTTATCGAAGATACGGAGTATGAATTTGACCGGATCAACACTATCCTGAAAGATAAAAGTCTTTCCAGCCGGCAGGCCATGGTGGATATATATCAAGCCGTTCATGCCATTAAATCTAACGCCCTTATCCTGGGGCTTGAAAATTTCAGCGGTAAACTCCATGAACTTGAGTCCAAGCTTAAGGAACTTCGGGATCAGGAAGATGTTTCCTTTGACGAGGTATTACACATCACCGTGGAATTGGAGAAGCTCATGAAGGAAAAGGATAAATTTCGGGATATCATCGATAGGATCCAGTCCTTTAAGATCAGTATGGGGGACAGCCGGAGGCAGGACCGGTACGTGTTGGTGGAGACCCTGACCAAGGCCTGCGAAAAGGCTGCGGCGGCCTTGAATAAAAAGGCCCAATTTGTGGTGGAGGATCTGGATGGGATAGTGCTGGAACACGGTCCCCGCCGGGTTATCAAAGAGGTCCTGACCCAACTGGTTCGTAACGCGGTATACCACGGTCTTGAAAGCCCTGAGGAACGGGATGCCCTGGGTAAAAATCCCCAGGGGCTTATCCGGCTTTCAATCAAGTACCAGGATAACCGGATCCATATGAAGCTTTCCGATGACGGTAAGGGGCTCGATTTTGGAAAGATCCGCGAAAAAGCGGAAGCACTCCATCTTTTTGAGCGTCCCGAAGACGGGGCGGATAAAAATCAGCTCATCAAGGTTATTTTTTCCCCGGGATTTAGTACCACCGAGGAGGCGGATGTTTATGCCGGCCGGGGCATCGGGCTTAACCTGGTGCGGGAACGGATTCGGGAACTCCGGGGTTCCATAAAACTGCAAAGCGAACCGGGAAAGGGTACGGTTTTTAATATCTATATTCCCCTGGAAATAAAAACCATGATTAATAAAGCATCGTAAATTTATTTTGAATCCGGAGAAAAGCTATGGATATAGCCAATGAAATTGAAAGCCGACGGCAGCGGATTACGACCTTTAAATTCAGGATCACCCTCTTTGTGGTCTTCTTCTTTATCGCCATTTTTGGGGTGTTTGTTATTACTTCGGTGCTGCAAATTTCCGCGGTAACCCGGTTTGTATGTTCCCGGATTGGGCTGCCCATGGTGAATAAGGTGGCCGACCTCATTGACGGGGATGACTTTGAAGCCCTCAGCCGTTCCCTGGACCCAGAGGACCCCTATTATGAAAATACCCGTCTAAAAATGCTGGAAATAAAACAAACCGTTAATTGCCGTTATTTATACACCATGGCGCCGGTTAGTACCTCCGTGTTCCGGTTTATTATTGACGGCAGTTCCACCCCGGATGATACGGAAAATTTTTCACCCCTGGGTGTGGAAGAAGATGTGAGTGCCTATGATTCCGCCTTTTTTCTCACCCTCCGGACCAAGGAAATCCAGTTGGGCACCATAGATCTGAATGAAACCTGGGGTAACATCATATCTATATACGCCCCCATCCTGAATTCCCGGGGGGACCTCGTGGGGATCATCGGCTGCGATCTGGAAGCGGATACCATCATCGCCTGGATAAAAACGCAAGTTTTATGGCAGTTGGGGGTGGTTTTATTATTTGCCATCCTGGCCTTAACCGTATACTTTTCCCTGGTAAAAAGGATTAATCAGATCCTTACCTAATGCCTTTTCGTAAAATCGATTGCCCTTGTTCCAAAATCCGAAGTTTTGGACCCCTTTCGATTTTTTATGAATAAAACCGCCAATTCGCTGCTATTTTGGTGTATATTTGTTGGACGGAGTCTTATATGAAAGCTGAGATTTTTACCTTTTGTGATTTTGCACAGGAAAGCGGCGGTAAACTTACCATTATCGGGACCTTTGATACGATTGTTTCCAAAAACTTTCCCTGCATCCATCCGCAGCTATCGGTGGTTATCCGCCTGCGTTTTGATATCTGGGAATTTGCTAATCATACCTTTCGAATAGAAACCAGGGATCTCAATGGAGAACTAAATATGGAAACTATTTCGGGAAATGTGGATGTTAAGGGGGTGGGAAACGCCACCGCCGTTTCCCACCTGGTTTTTTCCATTTCCAATCTGCAATTCAAAAGTAGCGGGGTGGTCAATTTCGTGTTGTATATGGACGATAAGGAGCTTACCTCAATACCCCTCTATATTAGGAGGGGCTGAATTTTCCGGTCAAACCCGGGCGCCGCGGTTTAAAAGGATCAGATCCGCCAGAACCAGGGCGGTCATGGCTTCTACCACCGGTATTGCCCGGGGGACCAGACAGACATCATGACGCCCGTGGATAACCAGGTCCCGAACCGTGTTTTGCCGGTCCACGGTACACTGTTTTTTCGATATGGAAGGGACGGGTTTAAAGGCCACCCGGAATTCCAGGGGGGCTCCGGTGGAAATCCCCCCCAGGACTCCCCCGGCATGGTTGGTCTTAAAGGCCAGGGCCGGTATCCCTAAGGGGAGTTCCCAGGGAAGTCCACCCAAGGAGGGCCCTTCCCCGATCCGGACAGGGATGGGTTCGTCGTTGTTGTTTGATCCCAGGCAGGAAGCGGCGGAAAAGCCCTTGCCCAATTCCACCCCCTTGACGGCTCCGATGGAGACCATGGCCGCGGCGATCCGGGCGTCGAGCTTGCCGAAAACCGGGTCCCCCAATCCCGGCGGGAGTCCCGTGACCATGCAGGTTACCACTCCCCCGGCGCTGTCCCCCTCCTTTTTTAATTTTTCCAGCTTCTCGAAGATTTTTTCCGCGATCTCCCGGTGGGGTACCCCCAGGGGATTCTGCCCGGCCTCCTCGTAGTCAAAGCCCGTTTCCCCTGGTTCCGGCGCCTGAATACCGGCGGCGGCGGAGGTCCAGGCCCGGATCAGGATGCCCCCCCGGGAGAGGAATGTCTTGGCCACTGCCCCGGCCGCCACCCGTCCCACGGTTTCCCGGCCGGAGCTTCTTCCGCCCCCCCGGTGATCCCGGATGCCGTATTTGGCCTCCCAGGTCCAATCCCCGTGGCCCGGCCGGTACAGGTCTTTGAGTTCATCGTAATCCCCGGAACGCTGATTTTGGTTCCGTACCAGGATGGCAATGGGGGTACCCAGGGTTTTTCCCTCAAAAACCCCGGAAAGTATTTCCGGCTGATCCGCCTCGTTCCGGGCTGAAAAGGGACCGCTCCCACCGGGACGACGGCGGCGGAGTTCCCGGGCGATGTCTTCGATTCCCAGGGTAAGGCCCGCGGGACAGCCATCCACCAGGGCCCCGCAGCCGGGGCCGTGGGATTCCCCAAAGGTGGTGACCATAAAAAGGGTTCCAAAGCTATTCCCCCCCATACTAATTTCCGAGGACTTGAGTCCTCGGACTCAGGGCTTCCACTTCCGCCCGGGAAGGGGGATCCGCCCCGTGTCGGGAACAAACCAGAGATGCTGCTTTGTTGGCAAAAAACAGGACCTCGTAAAGTTCCTTTTCCGTAAGGGAAAGAATCCCGTCCCGGGACATCTTTCCCGCTCTCTCCAGCCAGGAGAGGAAGGCCCCGTGAAAGGTGTCCCCGGCGCCTATGGTATCGGCCACCGGAAGGTCCACCACCGGGGCGCTGACATCCAGAATGGTTCCGTCGTCCTTGCGCAGCAACGCCCGGGCGCCTTCATTTCCCAGGGTGGTAAGGGCCATACAGGGGCCCATGGTGAGGATTTTCTTGAGGGATTTTTCCAGACCCAAGCCGGGGTAGATAAAATCAAAATCCGCCTTGGAAATTTTTGCGATGGTCGAGGCCTGTACCCAGCCCTCAAAACGTTTGACATAGGCCTCCCGGTCCCGAATCATAAAGGGGCGTATATTGGGGTCCAAAGAAATAACCAGTCGGCTTTCCGGTAGTTCCCCGGACCTGGGGGAACTATCGGAAAGCCGGTTCTCCCGGAAAACAAGGGTTTCTATGGCGGTGGCGATAGGTTCCATGGTCATAGCGATAGAACCAAAGAGGATACACCGGATCTCTGGGGCCAATTTTTGGGGAAGATCCCCGGGACGTAAGGAAGAATCCGCGCTCCCTTGGGTATAGAAAACATAGGCCGGTTCCTTTCCCGGTTCAAGTTTCACAAAAGCGAGGGTAGAATTTTCTCCGGAACGGATGATCCAATCGGTCCCTACGGCGTTTTCGGAAAGCCGGCGGACCAGCAT
>JAITEG010000247.1 GCA_031282145.1 Spirochaetaceae bacterium
ATCAAGATTCTGGGACAGGCTCTGATAACAGGAACGCTGTTTTCCTACGTTTTTCTCTTTTCACTGGCGGGAACCCTGCTTTCCTCCGTTTCCATGTACGGCGCAAGGCGGCTTCTGGGACCGCGCCGCGTTAGCTTTGTGGGAATAGGATGCCTGGGCGCCATGATGTCGAATACCGCGCAGCTTTTTCTGGCGCGGCTGTTTGTCGTAGGGCGGGGCGTCCGGTACATCGCGCCGCCTTTTCTTGCGGCGGGACTCGTCGCCGGGATCGCGCTGGGGCTTTTCTGCGAACATTTTGCCGGCCGCTCAAAGTGGTATGCGGAAAGAACGGGGGGAGGGGCCTTTACCGGTGCGGCGCACTGAACTTTGGCGGCGGAGGCGGCAGGAATGGTTTGACGGGCTTTTCCCCGGCAAGGTGCTTTTCGCCGCCGCCCCCATCGTCATGCCAGCCCTGCTTTTTAATCCGGATACACGGACACGTGTTTTACAATTTTTCTTTTTCTGGTTTTTGGCCTGGCTTTCCGGCAGGAAGAACAACCCCCTTATTACTATTCTGACAATATTGGTTATTGTGTTTTTCAATCTGCTGGTACCTTACGGCAGAGTCATCTGCTCCCTGGGCCCCTTTCAAATTACCATTGGGGCGCTGCTTGCCGGCATTCACCGGGCGGTAACGCTGGAAGCCCTGATCATGCTTTCCCGGGTCGTCATACGGCCGGATCTCGGGTTGCCCGGCGCGTTCGGGGAAGTTTTGGGCGAATCGTTCCGTATATTCGGCCAAATCATGGAACGGGGAATAGCCGTTAAAGACGGGGGCATTGCGGCAGGCATTGATCGGCTCATGCTGGAATTAAGCGCGGAACCGTCCCCCGTATCCGCGTCCGGCGTTTCCATAGACAGAAAAACTATCTCCCTTCCCGCCCTTGCCTGTCTCGTTCTATCGGTACTGCTTTCCTGGCTTCCCCTTTTTCTTTTGGGAATTATCAATCCGGCTTAAAGACGCGCGGGCGAAACGCCCCGCGCACACCTTGGCAATAGAAGGGATACGGTTTATATTTATATATGAAAAGACCTTGGAATTATGGAATTCTATTTATTGGAACGCTCAGGCGCAATACTCCGTCCTTCAAAGCGATCATTTACCACCGCATAGTTGGCGGGGTATGAAACCGCGCAGTATTATCGGACCAAAGGCCCGCAATTTCCTATCCAAGCTCATAGTTAAAAAATTGGAACTTTTCTGTCTTTATGAAAAAGAACTCTTTACTGATAAACATATTTACTTCAGGTAAACAGTTTAAAGAATCCGATAGAATAGAAGTTTCTGTGCAGGACGACAAGATACGCTATGTCCTGATGAACTTCATATTTATTGCCGGGTCCCTTATTCTGGCGGCTTTTGTGGCGCAGAATATACTCAAAGGATCCTTTTTTGACGCCGCTGTTTGCGCCATCATGATCCTGGTGGTAATTGCCGGTTTTTTTCTGGCCCGTAGAGTCCGCTCTGTAGAAGTCTCCTCCGCCTTCTCCATGATTTCCTACTGCCTGTTCTGCTTTCTCCTGGTATGGAACGGTGACGCGCAGGGCGGAGGGATTCTCTTTATCTACATTTACCCCCTGCTTACCATTTTTCTCCTGGGCATGAAGACGGGCATCTTCCTTTCCTGCGGCCAGCTTGTTGTTACTACACTCCAGGTTTTTCTCCCCTCCGCGTCAAAATTCGACTATCACTTTGATGTATCAATACGGCTGGTGACGGTATACGCGCTGATATTGTCCATTACCGTGGTTTTTGAAAAAACCAGGCTTGCGAAAGATCAGCTGAACGCCAAATTGACGGAAAAACTTCAGGTTTTTAACGAGAATCTGCAAAGAATGGTGGAGGAAAAAACCAGCAGCATCATGAAGCTCCACGATACCTTCGGACGCTATCTGCCGGACAGGGTGATCAAGCAGATCATGGATTCTCCGACCGGTCCCGCTCTGGGCGGTGAAAAGCGCTATATTACCATAATGACTACCGATATACGGGGATTTACCCCCCTGGCGGAAAAAAATGAAACCGAATTGGTAGTTCAACTGCTTAATCATTATTTCAGCATAATGGTAGATATTATAAATTCTTTTAACGGTACCATAATTGAATTTCTGGGAGATTCGATTCTCTGTATTTTCGGCGCCCCCCTGGAAGATGAGTGGCATGCCGATAAGGCCGTTGCCTGCGCGATAAAAATGCAGTCCAAGATGGAGGAGGTCAAGGTCTGGAGCAAAAACAACGATTTTCCTGAAATTGAAATGGGAATCGCCATAAATACCGGGGAGGTGATTGTCGGGAATATCGGCTCCGACAAGGTGATGAAGTACAATGTGATCGGGAGCCATGTCAACCTGAGCGGCAGGATAGAAAGTTATACCTCGGGCGGGCAGGTTATGCTGTCCGAGTACACCTATGACGTTTTGCGATCCCCTGTCAATGTGGTACAGAGGGCGAAAGTCAGCCCGAAAGGTGTTTCCAACCCCATTTTTATCGTGCAGGTAGACGCCATCGGGAGTCCCTTCAACATTGCCCTGGATAACGGCGCTGTTCCCCTGAAACAGTTAAAGCGTCCGGTCGCGGTTGTCTGTTCCCGCATCCGGGACAAACAAATCGAGGCGGATAAATTCGAAGTGTTGGTGACCCATCTTTCCCAAAAAGAAGGGAAGCTGTCCTTC
>JAITEG010000231.1 GCA_031282145.1 Spirochaetaceae bacterium
TCACACATCCAGATTCGTCACCGCCAGGGCGTTGGCCTCGATGAATGCCCGGCGGGGGGCTACCAGCTCGCCCATGAGGGTGGAGAAGATCCGTTCCGCTTCCACGGCGTCGTCCAGGTGGACTTGGATGATGTTCCGCTGGGCCGGATCCATGGTGGTATCGCAGAGTTCGTCGGCGTTCATTTCCCCGAGGCCCTTATAACGCTGGACCGAGACCTTTTCCGGGTCCTTGCCGGATTCCGCGAGGATCCGGTCCTTTTCCGCGTCATCGTAGGCATAAAAGCTCTTTTTTTCGTAGCTCACTTTATAGAGGGGGGGCATAGCCAGGTATACATGACCCCGCTCAATGAGTTCCGTCATATACCGGTAAAAAAAGGTGAGGAGCAGGGTGCGGATATGGGAGCCGTCCACATCGGCGTCGGCCATGATGATGATCTTGTGGTAGCGGATCTTGGACACGTTAAAGTCGTTCCCCGCGCCGCCCCCGATACTGGCGATAATGGGCTGGAGTTTTTCGTTGGTGACCACCTTTTCGATCCGGGTTTTTTCAACATTGAGCATCTTGCCGAAAAGGGAGAGGATCGCCTGATACCGGCGGTTCCGGCCCATTTTGGCGGAGCCCCCGGCGGAATCCCCCTCCACGATAAAAAGCTCGCAGAGCGCCGGGTCCTTTTCGGAACAGTCCGCCAGTTTTCCCGGAAGGCCGGCGCTGTCCATCATGTTTTTTCGCCGGGTAGCGTCCCGGGCCTGGCGGGCGGCGATGCGGGCCCTGGCGGCCAGGACGGACTTTTCCAGAATGTTGTTTATCACCTCGGGGTGTTGATCCAGAAAAAGCTCCAGGTGCTCGTTCACGAGGGATTCCACAATACCTTTAACTTCGGAATTCCCCAGCTTTCCCTTGGTTTGACCCTCAAACTGGGGATTGGGGACCTTTACCGACAGTACCGCGGTAAGCCCCTCCCGGACATCATCCCCGGAGAGGCTTTCATCGAGCTTCTTGGCCTGTTTGGACTTCTTGAGGAATTCATTTAAGGTGCGGGTAAGGGCGGACTTGAACCCCACGAGGTGGGTACCCCCTTCCCGGGTGTTAATATCGTTTACAAAGGAGAACATGATCTCGTTAAAGCCGTCGTTGTACTGGATGGCGCTCTCCACGTCCACCCCGTCCCGGGTCCCCTCGATAAAAATGGGGTCTTTGTACAGAACGGTCTTGTTCTCGTTGAGATATTCCACAAAGCTTTTGACCCCCCCATCAAACTTAAACTCGTGGACCTTGGGGGTCGAAAGCCGTTCGTCCCGAATGGTGATTTTAAGGCCCTTGTTAAGGAAGGCCAGTTCCCGCAGCCGGTTGGAGAGGGCGTCAAAGTTATAGGTAGTGGTCTCAAAAATTGAAGTATCCGCCTTAAACCGGATCACCGTGCCCCGGCGGCTGGTTTCCCCCGTTTCCTTGGTGGGGCTTTCAGGGACACCGATGCGGTATTTCTGGGTATACACCCTACCGTCCATGTGGATACAGGCCTCGCACCACTCGGAAAGGGCGTTCACCACCGAAACCCCCACCCCGTGAAGCCCTCCGGAGACCTTGTAGGACTTTTTATCGAATTTGCCCCCCGCATGGAGCCGGGTCATCACCAGTTCCAGGGCGCTGACCCCTTCGGTGGGGTGGATATCCACGGGGATCCCCCGGCCATTATCCTCCACCCGGACCACATCGTTCCCTTCCAAAACGACCAAGATAGTGTCACAATGACCCTGCATGGCCTCGTCCACGGAGTTATCCACCACCTCAAACACCAAATGGTGCAGACCATCAATACCGGTGGTTCCTATATACATACCGGGACGTTTTCGTACCGCTTCCAGGCCCTTAAGTACCTGAATATTTTGGGCAGAATAATCTGAATTCATGCTATTTTTTCTCTGATCTCTGAAATAAAGGAATTATACAAAGGCAATTTTCTCCACAGGGTAAGAAAGCCATCAAAACGTATTTTTTATACGTGATTTTAGTATATTAATATTGCACAAAAAAGTAAAGGCCGTTAAAATTAGCAGAGTTCTTTTTGGAACAAATTTGTTTGTGTATATATTGTGGATAATTGGGGAGGATGTTCCCTCTGGAGATGTATTTTGTTTCAAATTCCTGTTACTATGGTATAATTAGTGTTTTATATACGCTAATTACTTGTATTATATGAAATTATCATTATATTACTATTCGAATATTAAGGAGAAATAGGAAAAGATGGCTGGAATTCCTCTTTTTTTATTCATTATTTTTTTTATTATTGTGGATAATATGTTAATATCTTCCCGGGTATTTTAAGGGTTTATTCATGGCTGAATGGGATTATGAGCAATTATGGAAAGAAACCCTGGACCACATCCGGGGAGAGCTAGGGGAGCAGGAATTTTCCCTGGGGTTTAATATAAAATATATCCGATCCACGGAACATGAAATCGTTATTTCCGTTCCTACCTCACTGCAACGGGACATGATCCAAAAACGTTATCTAACTACGATGGAAAATAAATTAAAGACCTTAACCGATAAAAATATATCTATTGTTTTTGAAATCCATTCCGGTCATGACAAAAAAGTAGATCCCCCTTCGCCGCCGGTACCGGAAAATACGGAAATAACTCCGGCCCTTCCCCGGCCTCAAAAAAGGGATTTGCAGCTCCGGGAAAACTATACCTTTGATAAGTATGTTATCGGAGAAAACAACAATTTCGCCGCCAATGCGGCTATGGCAGTAAGCCGTAACCCCGGTAATGCCTATAACCCCTTTCTTATTTATGGCGGGGTAGGCCTCGGAAAAACCCACCTGATGCAGGCTATAGGGAACTACCTTTTGAATAACTCGGATAACAAGATTATCTATATCACTGCAGAGAATTTTACCAATGAATTCATCCAGGCCCTTCAAGAAACCCGGACCGCGGTCTTTAAAAACAAATACCGGTATACCGATGTTCTCTTAATCGACGATATCCATTTTTTGCAAAATAAATTAGGGACCCAGGAAGAGCTTTTTCATACCTTTGACGCCCTGTATAACTCAAAAAAACAGATGGTCTTTACCTGTGACCGTCCGGTTTCAGAGTTAAAAAACCTCTCCGACCGGCTTCGTACCCGGTTTGAGATGGGTCTTAACGTGGATCTTCAGCCTCCAAACTATGAAACCCGGTGTGCCATCCTAAAAAAGAAGATAGAAGCAAAAAATATCTCCATCCCTGACGAGGTAATTGCCCTGGTAAGCAAAAATGTCTCTTCAAATATTCGGGATCTGGAAGCGGCTCTGATTAAACTCATCGCCTATAGTGAATTGGTGGGTAAATCCATAACCCTGGAAATAGCCCAGCAGCAGCTTAAGGACGTATTTGCCTCCCCCCGTCAGTCAAATATGTCTATAGATACCATTCTGCGGGTAGTAGCGGAAAAATTTTCCCTGACTATTAATGATCTTAAGGGACGAAAAAAAACACAAAATATCGTTTTTCCCCGTCAGCTTTCCATGTACATAGTCAGACAAATTACCGAATATTCCACTACCGAAATAGGTCAATCCATAGGAGGGCGGGATCATACCACGGTTATGCATTCCTGTAATATGATAGAAGAGCGGATCCGGGCCGATCCGACCATGGATTCTATTATCCAAAATCTTATCAGGGCAGTAAAAGAATATAGCGCTAAATCTTAAAACCTGTTACTATTTTTGGTATAAACGGTGGATATTTTAGATAACGGTGGATTAGTTTATAAGATATAATACTTTTCCATAAATTGTGAAAAGTATAAATAGAGACTATATATGGAAATAATGACGTTTTCCACATATTAACAGCCCTTATTACTATATATTACTATATATATATTAAGAGATAGGAGATAAGAAAATATGAAATTTAGCTGTGAACGAAGCGTATTGCTTAAAGAAATATCCATAGCTCAGGAAATCATCGCGTCAAAAAACGCCATGTCTATATTGTCCAATATATACCTTGAAGCGAATAATGATACCCTTTATATAAAGGCCACCGATATAAAGGTGAATTTTGAGACTAAAGTGCCGGTGATTGTGTTGGAACCCGGTTCCATTACGGTTTTTGGGGAAAAATTTCTGGGTATTCTCAATGCTATTCCCGATGGTGAACTGGAATTTGAGCAGAATGAGATGAAAATAATCATTAAGCCGGCGTTTAAGAAGATTAGATTCCAACTTAAAAGCATTGATTCAGATAAATTTCCTGAATTTCCGGCCTTCAAAGAGGAAGAATTTTTTGAAATGCCGGTTAAGGAATTCAAGGATATGATAATTCAGACGGTATTTGCCATATCCGATGATGAAACCCGTTATTTTATGAATGGGGTGTTTTTTGAAAAGCAGGAAGATAAGATTGTCATGGTAGCCACCGATGGCCGCCGCCTTGCTTTTATAAAAAAAGACGCGGGGAATGGTATAAAGGACTTTACCGGGGTTATTATTCCGCCTAAAATTTTGAATATCATTACCAAAAGGGCGGGGGATGAGGGGCTTATTTCAATTTCCGTGACCGATAAACTTATTTTTATCCGGTTTGGATCTTATCTGCTTTCTTCGGTCCTTATTGAGGGGCAGTTTCCCAATTATAATAAGGTTATTCCGGAAAAACAGACCTTTTCTTTTTCCGTGAACCGTCTTGAAATGCTCGATGCCTTACGAAGGGTTTCCCTTTTGGTAGAGCAAAAGTCCCGGCGGGTTTATCTGGGACTTGAATCGGGGATCATATCGGTTTCTTCTGAAGAAAGTGAATTAGGGGTTGCCCGGGAAGAAATAGCCTGTAAATATGAGGGGGAAAAGGTTTCCATGGCCCTTAATTACCGGTATATAGAGGAACCCTTTAAAGTAATAAGTGAAGATGAAATAAGCATCCATTTTACCGAACCAACCCGGGCTATAACCATCAAGCCGGTACCGGAAAAAGACTTTTTTCATATAGTCATGCCCATGCAGCTTGATTAAGTTGACTTTTCTCTGAACTATGGCCATTGGAGCCCTGCGGACCACCGCGTTTCGGAATCTGACGGATGCTGAAATAGATACCGATGGCAGGGATATTTTTCTTGTTGGTGAAAACGGACAGGGTAAAACCAATTTTCTTGAGGCTCTTTATTTTTGTTCATATGCCTCTTCTTTCCGGGGGGTGCGGGATGGTGAATTGGTCCGGAATGGGGAAAAGGATTGTTCCGCCTCAATAAAGATAAAGGATTCCCTTTATGAAAAAGTCCTGGTAAAAATTGAGAACGGCAAAAAAAGCATACAAATAGACGGAAAAAATATCATTGACCGGAAGGAACTGCTGGCAGTAGCCCCCTGTATTGTTTTTTGTCATGAAGATATGGAATTTGTGGCAGGCAGTCCGGAACGGCGGCGGTGGTTTTTTGACCAAAGCCAGAGTCTTTACGATCCCCTCTATTTGGAGGACCTTCGAAAATACCGCAGGGTTCTGAAAACCCGAAATGCCCTTTTGAAGGAACATTATGGCGGCAGAGATATAAAGGCGGTATTGGACGCTCTGGACTCCCAGCTCGCATTATACGGTTTACCATTAATGGAAAAGCGGGCGGAATCGGCGGAGCAATTTTCTTTGATTTTCGGGCCCCTGTATGAGGAAGTTTCCGGCATAGACCGCATTAGGGTCCGGTATGTTCCTTCATGGAAGGAACATACCCTTGAAGAAATTATTGCGTTTTTGGAGAAAAGGCGGGAGGCCGACCTTAACACCGGGGTCTGCCTTTCTGGGCCCCACCGGGACCGGTATATTTTTACCCGGGAGGGGACGGAATTTTCCGGTAAAGCCTCTACCGGCCAGCGCCGCCTTTTAGCCCTGCTGCTCCGGATTGCCCAGGCCCGCCGTTTTTCCGAGGTAACCGGAAAAAATCCGGTGCTTCTTTTGGATGATGTCCTTTTGGAGCTGGATCCGGAAAAACGGCGGAAATTCCTTTTGGTCATGCCCGAATATGAACAGGCTTTTTATACCTTTTTGCCCGAAGAACCCTATGACCGGTATCGTAAGTCCCATACTTTGGTATATACTATGTCCGGCGGGGTATTAACCGGCGGAGTAAGGGCGTGAAAAAAGCTGGGGATATACTTGCTTCAATTTTGAATGACGAGGTCTTCAAAAAGGCTCAAGGATACTCAGAACTTTTTTTATCCTGGGAGCTTTTAACGGAGGAAAGTAACATCGCCGCCGCTGCCGGGTATTCCCGGATAAAAGAACTGGAAGGATCCATCCTGTTGGTAGAAGCGGATCATCCCGGCTGGATCCAGATCCTCAAGACCAAACAAAAGGAACTCCTCAACAGTATCCACCGCCGGTTTCCCCAATTTTCCATCACGGAAATTTCCTTCCGGTTAAGCCGGTAGTGGATTTTGTCTATCAAATTTTTACCCGTTGTTTAATAAAGGTTGATAACAGTTCGATCCCCAGGGCGAAGATAAACACGATCAGCACCGCCAGCCCTGCCCGTCCCAGCCGGTAACTGTTCATAGCGGCCATGATGGTATAACCGATGCCCCCGGCCCCCACCATGCCGAGGATCGCCGCCTCCTGATAATTTGTTTCAAAACGCAGGGCTGTCCAGGCGATGATCCCGGAAAGGGAGGAAGGGAGGACCGCGCTGAAAAATACCTGAACCCAGTTTGCTCCGGCGGCCCGGACCGCCTCAATGGCTTCGCCGGGGACCTCCTCAAAAAGCTGGGCAAAGACCATGCCGAAAAAGGCGGTGGCATGGAAACTCAATCCCATGATCCCCGACGCCATGCCGAAGCCCATGGAGGCCAGTACCAAAAGAACCCATACCGGGGTGGGCACCGCCCGGATAAAGGCAAGGAAACTTTTGATCACCGGGGATAGGGGCTTCCAGGGGCTAATGTTCTCCGCCGCCAGGGCGCCCAGCACAAGGCCCAGGACCAGACTGTAGATCAGGGCCAGGACAGCGACGGTAACGGTTTCGATAAAGGTCAGGAGGGTGAGGGAAAACCGTTCGGTCGAAAAATGGGCCATATCAACAAACACCTTACCCAGCCGGGGAAAACGCTGGATGAGTTTATGCCAGTCCGCATCCAGCAGGGCCAGAGACAGGAGGGTTAACGCCGTCAGCGCTATTAAAAAGATATGAACCGGCATATCCCGTTTCAGGTTCCCCACCGGTATTTTTGGGGGCTGCCTTTTTTGTTCATACCGGGTATGGATCAGATTTTGTTCAAGGGTGAGATCAAAATTGGATTCTTCAAGGTACATAAAATAACTCCTGTTTAAGCGGCGTGAGCCGCCAGGTTCAACCGAACTAACGCATAATCAGCTTTCTCAGATAATTAGTAAGCAAATTGACTCCGATGATAATGACGGCTACGGCGAGAATCGCGGTGGAAGCCGCCGCGTAGTTAAACTGTTTGATATACCCCATGAGCAGGAGGCCGATACCCCCGGCCCCCACCATGCCGAGGATCGTGGAGGCCCGGATGTTCAGTTCCACACAGTAAAGTATCCAGGCGATAAAACCCGGCATGGCGTCGGGCAGGAGGGCCTGGGTTACCATGGAGGGCATGGCGGCCCCGGCGGCCAGTAAAGGTTCCATAGTTTCCGCCGCGGTCTCATCCAAAATCTCGATGAAGAAACGGGTGAGGGAGCCGGTGGTGGCGATGATCAGGGACAAGACCCCCACCACGGTTCCGATGCCGAAGGCCGCCACCAGAATAAAGGCCCATACCAGATTGGGAATATTCCGCAGTATCGAGGCGAAGGCCCGGACCGCCGAATTGATCAAAACGGACCGGGTGATGGCGGCGGTCCCCAAAAAACTTAAAAAGAGGGCCAGGATCGCCGAAAGCCCCGTAGCGGCCAGGGCCATATACATGGTCTGCATCGCCGCCCGGAGCAGGGCTTCCAGCCTCCCCATGGCAGGGGGAACAAAATCAGCGAAGATGAAGTTCCAGAATTCCCCCTGGGAAAGCAGGGCGGCGATGGGGTTAAACCGGGTGAATCCGGTGGAGAGGCCAAAAAGGAGGAGGAGAACAATCACAAAAACCACCGAGGTCCGGAGGCTTTCCCGGGAACTGAGCCGTATCTTTTCCATAACCCGCTTCCCGGCCTCTTCTCCGCGTTTGTCCGTCATACCTTCACCTCCGGCCGTTCGGCGCTGATCATGAGTTCTGCCATGGGCTTACCGTAGATCCGTTCGATCACCGGTCCGGTCAGTTCCGCAGTGGGCCCGTCGTACACAATTTCTCCCTCAAACATACCGATGATCCGGTCCGCGTATTTCAAGGCCGCGTCAACCTGATGGAGGTTCACGATACAGGCGATGGGAGGACCCGCTACGCGGCTCCTCTGGCGGCGGCAAACATCCCGGATCAGTTCCATCACCACCTGGGCGCTGGCGGGGTCCAGAGAGGCGATGGGCTCATCACAGAGGAGGACCGAAGGCTGCTGCATCAGGGCCCGGACTATCCCCACCCGCTGGCGCTGGCCGCCGGAAAGTTCCCCCGCCCGATGGTAGAGGAAGTCCCCAAGGCCGGTCTGCTCCAGGATGCTGAGGGCCCACTGTTTGTCCGTTTCGGTATAGCGGCCCAGCACGCCGTCCAGGGTATTCATATACCCCAGCCGTCCGTGCATCACGTTTTGCATCACCGTAAGCCGGCTTACGAGGTTATGGTGCTGAAAAACCATACCCAGGCGGCGGCGGAGCTTCCGTACCTTGGCCGGCGAAGCGCCGGTAATCTCCTCCCCTTCGATAAAGATCCGGCCCGCGGTGGGGATAACCAGATGGTTGATACAGCGCAGGAGGGTGGATTTTCCCGCCCCCGAAGGGCCGATGATGCCGATCATCTCCCCCCTCCCCACCGCCAGATTCAGATTCCGGATCGCGGGTTTTTCCGAACCTCGGTATATTTTTTTTAAATCCCGTACCTCGACAACCGGTTCCATTATTTGGGGATCACCTTCGCCATGAGGTCCCGGACATAGTCCAGGTCCCGGTCATTGGCTTCCACGAATTCCGGTTTCCGCTCAGGCGGCCAGCCAAGCATATACTGGAAGTAGTCGGGGTTTTTATAGTTCAGGAAAAACTGTTTGACCTTTGCCTTGAGGTCCGCAGGCAGATCGTTTCTGATCGAAATGGGGGCATTGGGGATTATGGGGGATTGGTGGATCACCACAAAGTCGCTTTCCTTTACCCGGCCCGCGGCGAGTTCCCCATCCAGGATGTCGGAGGCTACCGGCGCGGCGTCAATGTCCCCGTTGATTACCGCCTGGAGCCCGTTCTGGTGCCGTCCGGAAAAACTGACCGAGGAAAAGAACCTTCCGTTGGTGTGGAAATCCTCGTTGGTCATACCGAAGGTGTTCATCAGTTCCAGGGTCGGCACATAGTTGCCCGACGTGGAAGCGGGGTCCACAAAGGCGAAGGTTTTTCCCCGAAGGTCCTGGAGGGTTTTGATGGGGCTCCCGGCCTTCACAATGATTTTGGAAGTATACCCGGCCTGGCTCTTGTCCCCAAAGGGCGCCACTACCACCATCGCTTCAACCCCGGCCCGTTCCACGGCCTGTACATAGGTGACCGGGCCGAAGGAGGCGATGTCCGCGTGTTTGGTCCGCATGGCTTCCACCACCGCGTTATAATCCGCCGCGTTGATCTCCGTTACCCTGATTCCCAGGGCGGCGCTCAAGTCGTTCTGGATACCGCTCCGGTATTCGGCAAATTCCTCGGTGGCCTCGTTGGGGAGGTAGCACATGACCAGTTCCTTCGGCCAGCCCGCGGGTACGGAAGGGGCGGAACTTTTTGTTGCCTGCTGTCCTCCCGCATGGAGGCCGCCGCCCGTTCCCCAGAGGGCCGTAAAAAAAACCAGAACCCCCATTATCACGCAATTCAGTTTCAAGCTTTTCATGAAATGCTCCTATAAAAAAGATGGATCTTTTTTACTCTCCCTTTGTTAGAATTTTGTGGTGGTTATGTAAAATTATGGTGAAATGTGGAAATTCCTGCCTGGATACCGGGAACTTGACATAGTTGCGTTTTCTTAGCATGGTTAGGGTATGTTTGCGTGTCCTCCAGGTGTAAATAATGCCATCCCCGCGGAATACCGGAAGACGGCGGAAGCCTTGTTCCCTCCCCAGGGGTTTTCCCCGGGACAGGGACCGGCCATAACCGCCGCTCTGGATTTTGCCGAAATTTTGGGTATCGGCGCTGATTATAAACGTATCCTCAATACCAAATCCGGCAAAACCATACATCAGCTTTTGGGACATTTTCAGAACAACCTGGATCTCCTTATCCAAAAGACCTGGGTTGAAAAGGCCGATGAAATCCGTAAAGAAAAGCTCTTAGACCGGCTTCCGGGTTTTATCGTCGGAATAGAAGTGGAGGATTACCATAGGGCCCTTAAGGATTTTGGCGATATCCTGGAAGAATTGGCCTATCTCTTTTTTGGCGCCCAGAGCCATAAGGATGATTTTACCGAATATACCTTCCGCATTGATACCCAAATAGGTCTTTTTTGGTGGTATGGGGGACAGATAGCTTGTCTTGACAAGGCATCGGACAACGAGGGTCTATGGGCTGTCCTGCTGCTAGGGATATGTTATTTAACTAATTTTTAAGGCTTCACGGCGGGTCGGGGGCTTTGGCCGCCGATAGAGGAGTACCTAATGGAAACTAACACCGGGCAGGAAAAAGCCCCACCCCCTTCTTCCGATTTTATCAGCGAATTCATCAAAGAGGACCTTAAAAACGGCCGCTTTACCTATGTACATACCCGGTTTCCCCCGGAACCCAATGGTTGGCTCCACATTGGCCACTGCAAGGCCATGGCGGTGGATTTTACCATGGCGGATCAATTTGGGGGAAAGTGCAATCTCCGTTTTGACGACACCAACCCGGAAAAAGAGGACATTTCCTATGTGGAGGCCATCAAAAGGGATATCAAATGGCTGGGCTTCGACTGGGAGGACCGGGAATACTATGCCTCGGATTATTACGAATACCTCTATGACCTTGCGGTGAAGATCATCAAAAAGGGCAAGGCCTATGTGGATGATCTTTCCGAGACCGAAATCAGCGAATACCGGGGTACCATGGTGGAGGATAAGACCGCCATCACCCAGACCCCCCCGGGAAGGAACAGCCCCTGGCGGGACCGGACCGTGGAGGAGAACCTGGATCTCTTTGCCCGGATGCGGGCCGGGGAATTTGCCGACGGGGAGCGGACCCTGCGGGCCAAGATCGACATGGCGAGCCCCAACCTGCTTATGCGGGACCCGGTGATGTACCGGATCCGGCGGGCCACCCATTACCGGACGGGGAATACCTGGTGCATCTACCCCATGTATGACTTTCAGCACCCCCTGTCGGACGCGAAGGAGGGAATCACCCATTCCCTCTGTTCCCTGGAATACGAGATCCATCGGCCGCTTTACGAATGGTTTATCCAGGAAGCGGAGGTGTTCCCCAGCAGGCAGATCGAATTTGCCCGGCTCAACCTGACCTATACGGTTTTGTCCAAACGCTGGCTCCTCCGGCTGGTGCAGGAAAAATACGTTTCCGGCTGGGACGATCCCCGGATGCCCACTCTGGCGGGACTGTGCCGGCGGGGTTATACCCCCGCGGCCATCCGGAACTTTATCTCCCAGATCGGGATCGCCAAAACCGACAGCATGGTGGACATTGCCTTTCTGGAATATTGCCTACGGGAGGACCTGAACAAACATTCCCGTCGGGTCATGGCGGTGCTGCGGCCCTTGAAGCTCATCATCGAAAACTGGGAAGCCGGCCGGGTGGAAGAACTGGAGGCGGTGAACAACCCCGAGGACGAATCCATGGGGAAGCGGACCATACCCTTTTCCGGGGAGCTCTGGATTGAGGCCGACGACTTTGAGGAAACGCCCCCTCCCAAGTATCACCGGCTCTATCCGGGTAATTCGGTCCGGCTCCGGTACGCCTATATTGTTACCTGCACGGGCTTTGACAAGGACCCCCTTACGGGGAAGATAACCGCGGTTCGCGGTACCTACGATCCGGAAACCAGGGGAGGGAACGCGCCGGATAACCGCAAGGTGAAGGGCACCATACACTGGGTTTCCGCCGCCCAGGCCGTGCCCCTGGAAGTACGGATCTACGATCACCTCTTTGCCAAGGAACGGCCCATGGAGGTCCTTCCGGAGGGGGATTTCTTGGATAACCTCAACCCCCATTCCCTGGAGGTGATTTCCGGGGCCTACGGTGAACCCTGTCTGGCTGACGCCGCCGGGGGGGAGCGGTTCCAGTTTGAACGGCTGGGCTACTTTGTAAAGGACCAGACCACTCTTCCGGACGAGGGCTCCGGGGACAGGGCCAAGCCGGTCTTCAATAAAACCGTAGGGCTCCGGGACACCTGGGCGAAGATCCAAAAGAACAATTAGCAGGGTACAAAAGAGGCGTGGGATGGCGCTTGAAAAGCCGGGTGGGGCGTTTCACCTCACCCGGGATTACTATCCCGAGACGGTTTATCCTTGTGTTTCTGTTCTCTCCGCAGTAAAATAGAATATGGATTTGGTAATCACCTTCAGCCGTTCGGCGTTTAAGCATGGGGTTTCCAAAGATGACATCCGGCGGGTGTTTGCGCTCAAACTTTTTGATCACCCGATGGAGGGAGCGGAAGAAAAGAACCTGCTGGTTGGCTTTGATACCCATGCCAACCTAATAGAAGTCCTGTATCATGTCGTTGACGATGATACCGTACGGGTGTTCTATGCTATGCCGTGCAGGAACACGTTTATTGAAATGATAGATGGGGAGCAGGATGCCTGATTTGACTGAAGAAGAATACGACGCGCTGAACGAGTATTGGACGAAGAACACGCCGAAAATTGATACCGGTAAGAGCGGTTTTGTTACCCGGCGCATGGGGACCTATATGGTGGAAGTAGACAAGCTTACCGCCGCCTGGTTGCGCGCCAGGCAGGAAGCGACCCACCAGACCACCACAGAGATCATCGGCGAGTTGGTGCGGGAGAAGATCTCCGCCCCCCGGTAGCCCATCGGGGGGGCGCCGCGTTCTACTACGTTCGCTCCGCTTTGTGGCCGCGCCCTTACGCCGCCTGTCCCCGCGCCCCCCGTGGCGCAGCCCGCCAAAACCAAAGCGAACGCCGCCCCGGCGACGAGCCCCCCACCCAAACCGAAAACTTCCGGTCTTTCATAAAAACCCTCCTTTTCATCTTCCTGTGCTCCCTGTTACTTGCTCCTTGTTCATTTGCGGGTAAATATCAGGGCGCCGAAAGGCCGCCGCATGAAAAAAAGTTTACTCCCGGACCGGGGAAAGGAATCAACAACCTCGCCCTGAAGGGCGAGGTATGTTGTTCTCGAAAAGTGGTTGCACTCAGGGGTTTAATACCTTTTTAACCGCCCTGAAGGGCGGGGTATCAAACCCCTTCGGCACGAA
>JAITEG010000236.1 GCA_031282145.1 Spirochaetaceae bacterium
TCCTGCGAACCTCCGGTTCGATGGAGTTTGCAAGGTAAAAAAGCGCCCTACAGGCGCTTTTTGGAGATTTTATGCGCGAAGCGCAATAAACTCCGAGGAGGAGCGGAAAATGGGGATACGGGGAGAATTGTTTTCAACCAAGGTCTCTTTACAAAACAGAACCTATTTCTTTAATGTGAAAGAAAACCGGCTGGGGGACCTTTACCTCAATATCGTGGAAAGCAAAAACCGGGAAACCGGGGGCTTTGAACGCCAATCGGTGATCCTCTTTGCCGAGGACCTTCCCGAATTCCTCCAGGGTTTTGACGAAGCCCTCAAGGTGCTGGAAAAGGCCTTTCGGGAAAAGAACCGGGGGGGAAACCGGAAGATACCGGAGGGCCGGGAAAAAGGAGAAGCCCAATCCCGGGCTTCCCGGGGGGGGAAGGCCCCTTCGGAAAAGGGCAAACGGGTGCTGGTCAAAACCGGTGGGGCGAAAAACAAAACATCCCCCGCTAAGGGGGGCCCCCGGAAGTCCCGATCCGTTAAGGTTGTCCCTTCACCGAGGGAAGATTAAGGCAGCGGAGGCTCATTAACCGGTTTAACCCTGAAACTCCGGCGCTGGATAGGGGAGGGGCCGTGGAGGGCGATCCGTTTCAGGTGCTCCCCGGTGGGGTATCCCTTGTGCCGCTCATACCCGTAGTCGGGGTAAAGCCAGGAATATCGTTCCATCATCCGGTCCCGGGCGGTTTTGGCGAGGATCGAGGCGGCCATTACCTCGGGGATCTGGGCATCGGCCTTGACCAGAGCACGGCAGGGGAGGGGAATATCCGGGACATGGAGGCCATCCACCACGGCGGTGAGTCCTTGGGGAAGGGCCGCCCCTCCCGCCGCCATCGCTTCAAAGGCCCGCGACATGGCCAGGAGGCTCGCTTTAAGGATATTGATCCGGTCGATCTCAAAGGCCGATGCCCAGCCTATGCCCCAGGCAAAAGCCCCTTGATAGATGACTTTCATGGCTTCTTCCCGCCGGCGGGGGGTAAGCTTTTTTGAATCCCTCAGGATTTCCCGGGGAAAATTTTCGGGGAGGATCACCGCGGCGGCAGAGACCGGCCCGGCCAGGGGCCCCCGGCCCGCTTCATCAATACCGCAAAGCATTGTTGCCCGTCATCCCGGATCAGGGAATCACATCCAGGACATTCCGCAGCTGGGGATCCGGGGCATAATAATGACACTCCAGCTCATCCCGGCTTAAGCCTACGAGCTCATGGCTCATATAGTGGATCCAGCGGTCCTCGTCGTGGACGGAAAGTTCATGTTTTCTGCACCAATAATCAGGCTGAAGGGGAAGCTGGTCCGGTTTATCATAAAAATATTTATAGTCATGAACCGCCACTTTTAAATCTTCCCGGGGGATACCCTTTTCCAGGATGATCTGTCCCAGGTAATTGATGGTCTGGCCGGAATCAAAAATATCATCCACCAACAGGACCTTGTCCCCTACCCGGAGGTGCTCCGGCGCGTAGGTCCAGCCCTCAACTTTAATCTTACCCGCCTTACGGACATCGGTATAGGAACGGGCCACCACCGCCGCGTAATACACCGGCCTCTCGCCGGTACGGACTATCTTAAAATACTCGCTGATCACATTCCCCAAGTATGCGCCGCCCCGGAGGGAAACATAAATAACATCGGGTATAAACCCGTCATGATAAATACGGTGGGCCAGCTTGAGGGCGTTATTACGGACCACGTCATAGGGGAGAAATTCCTTCTTCATACCAGGATAATACTCATTTTTCCCTTTCCTGGGAAGACGACCGGGCCTGGTTTTGGGAAAACCTCCAAAATACCGGGATTAACGTTTGGCGGGTCTGAAAAAACCGAAAAGACTGCCGCAGAAACCACCCACTACATGGGCAAATTCGGAAATATCATCGGCGTTAAAGGAATTAAGGAATTCCCGGCCCAGATAGAGGATCAGAACCAAAATAAAGGTGAGGGGGATTTCTCCTTTGGTGAAGTTGGTAAAAGATGCCAGGAGGATCATCATAAAAACTACCCCGGAGGCCCCCAGCAGGGAGGTGGAAAAAAGGAGGATGTTCAGCATACCCGTAATCAGGGCCGTAACGGCGATCATCAGCAGCAGGGAGCGGGAACCGTAGGATGTTTCCAGCATGGGTCCCAGGAGGAGGATAAAGGAAAAATTGGAAACCAGGTGATTCCAGTTGGCATGACCTATCACATGGGTAAAGAGGGTGATCCACATCCGGATACTGGCGGGATTGAAGCCCCCCTTCCCGCTGACCATAAACCAGGTTCCGGTAAGATGAGGGAACAGGGTCTGGGTCAGGATCAGGACCGCGGCGCTCGAAAAGGCAAAGGTTAATACCGTGGGGGCGTTGTACTTAAGACGCATCCGCTTCTCCGTTATTCAGAAACTGAAACCCGCCCGGGTTTTAATTCTATCTGGACCGGACAATGATCCGAACCGGTCACCTCAGGACGGATTACCGAAGATTTGACCCGGGGTATAAAGGCCGCGTCCACACAGTGATAATCGATTCTCCATCCCACATTCCTTTCCCGGGCATTCATCCGGTAAGACCACCAACTGTAGTGTCCTCCCTCTCCGGCATGGAAATGGCGGAAGGTATCCACATACCCCGCCCCGGTAAAGGTATCCATCCAGGCCCGTTCTTCCGGAAGGTATCCGGCGTTCCCCTCGTTTTCCTTGGGCCGCGCGAGGTCAATGGGGGTATGGGCTATATTGTAATCCCCGCAGAGGACCAGGTGTCTGCTCCGGGATACCAGGGTATTACATAAATTCAGTATGGCGTCGCAGAAAGCCAGTTTGTACCCTAACCGGGCGCCGGCATCCTGCGAATTGGGAAAATAGGCGTTAATAAGGATAAAATCTTTAAATTCAGCCTGCAAAACCCGGCCCTCGTCGTCAAATTCGGCTATTCCCAGGGGCTTTACCTCCAGGGGTTGGATTTTACTGTAAATGGCCACCCCGGAATATCCGGCTTTTTTGGCACTGGCCCAATAAGAAACATAGGGTCTTCCTTTATTGTCCTGGGGACTGATTAAATCGGAACCCAGCTGCTCCGGCCTGGCCTTAGTCTCCTGGACACAAAGTACATCCGGTGACTCATCCCGAATCCAAGAAACCAGCCCCCGCTTTTCCACCGCCCGGATCCCGTTAACATTCCATGACAAAATACGCATTGTTTTTACATATATACCCTCATTCCGTATAAAAAACAACCCCAGCAGGGGTCTTAGCTCTCTGTGGGTGGGCTAAAAAACCAGGACCGGGTATAATTATTTTATGAAGTTCCCCTGGTTTCTTGCGGCTCTGTTTTTGCTCCCCTGTTTTTCAGGTTGTTCACCCGGGCAAAGGCCGCCGGTTGCTTTAGCGGAACTTCAGGCGGAAGTTTTACCGGACGAAGGGGGAGGATCCGTCCCGGCGGAGGACCCCCGTTTTCTGGTATACCGGGAGCGGGCCCGTTCCCTGGCCGCGGCTCTGGACGACCGGAGCCTTGCCGCCCAGGTGATTATGACCGGAATAGACGGGAAGGGGGCTTTGACCGGGCCCATGAAGGACATTCTTCGGGAGGTTCCCGCCGGGGGCGCCATGCTGTTCCGGCATAACCTTGATACGGATAAGCCGGGGCTCCGTTCTTTTACCGCGGAGATATCCCGGGTTATCTCCGGCGGGGAGGTACCGGAACTGATTCCCTTTATAGCGGTGGATCACGAGGGCGGCCAGGTTCACCGCTTCGGCGCCGGGGTAAGCCGTCTGCCCCCGCCCCTTTCCTATTGGGAACTGGCCCAGCGGGAAGGCCCGGAGTGTTCTTTAGCGGCCATCCGGGAAGGGGCCCGGCAATCGGGCCGGGAATTACGGGACTTAGGGATAAACCTGAATTTTGCCCCGGTCGTGGAGATCCTCACCGAAGGGAACCGTCCTTTTCTGGAGGACCGTTCCTATGGGCCCGATGGGGAATTTACCGAGGCCGCGGCGGCGGCCTTTATCCGGGGCATGGAGGAGGGGGGAATCCCCTGCGTGGTTAAACATTTTCCCGGCAATACCGGTACGGACCCCCACCAAGGCCGTCCCGTTCTTGCTCAGGACCGGGAGGCCCTGGACCTGATGGTCCGTCCATTTGCCGGCCTTATCCGGGAATGTTCCCTGGGAGGGGTAATGGTTTCCCACGCGCTGGTTTTGACCAGGGACCCGGAACGGAACGCCAGCCTTTCCCCGGCGGTGATCCGGGACTGGCTCCGGGGGGAATTAGGTTTTTCCGGTATGGTCCTCTCGGATGATTTTTCCATGGGGGCCGCTTCGGGCCTGAGGGGGGAGGATGCCGCCGTGGAAGCCCTTGCCGCCGGGGCCGATATGGTCATGGCCTGGCCCGCTACCCTCCGGCGTACCCACCAGACCATCCTCCGGGCCGTGGAAGACGGCCGTCTCTCCCGGGAACGGCTGCGGGAAGCGGCGGAACATATCCTTTTTGAAAAACTCCGGTTCGGAATTTTCCCATGACAAAGGAAACCACCCTCCCGGACCGGGCCGGCCGTATTCTCTACCGGGACCCCCAGTGCCTCGTGGTCAATAAGCTTCCCGGGGAAGCGGTGGAAGGGGCCGCCCCGGGGATGGTGGACCTTCCCCGGCTTTTGGCGGAACAATACGAAGGGGCCGCTGCCTGCGCGGGAGGGCTTGCCGTCCCGGTTGCGGTAAACCGGCTGGATGTACCCGCTTCGGGCTGCGCCCTTTTTGCCCGGACCCGCCGGGCCCTTTCCCGGCTTAATGCCGCCCTTGGAGAGGGTAAAATAGAAAAACGCTATTGGGCGGTCGTCGAAAACCCCTCCTCCCGGGAATTAAGCGAAGAAGGGGAGTGGATCCATTGGCTCGCCCGGGAAAGCCGGCTCAACAAGAGCCGGGCCTGGGCCTGCGAAGGTCCGGGCCGTAAGAAGGGGATCCTCCGCTATTGGGTGAGGGGCCGGGGGGAGCGGTATGTTTTTTTGGAGATCGAACTTATCACCGGCCGGCACCATCAAATCCGGGCGCAGCTCGCGGCCCAGGGACTCTTTATCAAGGGGGACCTTAAATACGGCGCCCGGCGCAGCGAAAAAGGGGGCGGCATACGCCTCCACGCCCGGTCCCTCTGCTTCCCGGATCCCGCAAAACCGGAATCCCTTATTCGCCTTTGTGCCCCGCCTCCAGTACGGGACCGGCTCTGGCTGGATTTTGAGGCTGATTCTTGCCCGGGTCTTTAAGCGGGGCCGCGTTATGACTAAAAGCGATTATTCGGTGGGGGTTTAATACCCCGCTTTGGGGCGGTTCAATTCCCTGTCGATGATGGCGGGGTAGTAAACCCCCAGTACGATAAATTTCCTATCGAACCAACCATACCCCGTCCGCTTGCCTCCCCCGCGAAGCGGGCTCTTGGGTTGGTTGTTTCGGAACCTTTAACGCTATGAGTTCCGGCTTTGCAGACCCTTCAGCAGGGCAAAGGCCGGATCCGCTTGAAATCGCTGGGCTTTGTCTTTTCCGATACATACCAGTTTTGAACTTTCCCCTTCAATATTCGTTATGCCCTGGTCAAGGCCGGTCTCGTCATAGGGGGCAAAGAGGCTGCCATATCGGAGGGTTTTTGCTCCCTTCGCCGGAATGGTCACCGTGGTAGGAGCCCCCAGAACGGTCTTTACCTGCCGGGAATATTCCAGGCCATAGGCATAGGCGGCCACGGAATTTTCCGTTCCCAGACAGTAGGTCAGATCCGTACCACCCTCATGGGCTGCCCAGGGGGTAAAGGGTCTGCCCCCGTACTGCATCCAGAGATCATTAAAATAGAGGATGATATCGTCTTCACCCTGAGCCCCGGGGCCGGTAAAAAAGCAGATATAGGCCAGTTTTAACGAGGGATTTACTAGGGCCAGCCAGCCAAGCGGGGCAGAAGAGGGGATGACCCCGGTGGCAAAATCCGTATATCCCGTGGGACCGGGAACCAGGGAAATGTCCACGGTTCCCCCATGGGCCAACGGGGCCTTATCCAGGGTTTTAAACTCCGCTCCAAGGGTAAGCCTGGTGGTGGTGTCGAATTCTCCCCCCGCCGGGGGAATCATCCAGGCTTGGGCCGCTCCGGAAATACGGCAGCCTGGCTGGACCAGGGGCGCACCCAGGGTATTATGCTGGCCCGTACAGATCGGTATATCCTGCTTTCCCCGGTTTTTTACGGTCAGGCTGGTATAATGTACGGGATGCCCGGGAATAACCGCGTCGAATTTCTGAAAAAAAAGGGGCAGAGCCTTATCAGGACTTTCCAGGGTAGAGTAGGCCCAAGCCGCGCCGGATTCCTCATCAATCCCGCTTTTTACGAATTTCCATAGAAGATTGGCGGTCCAGCCGTGGGGGGGCATATTCACCCCAGCGACAATATGGCCGGGGCCAAAATTAGGGGCACAGGGGAAATTCCCCGCCAGGTGGTACAACAAATTGGCCTTCCAGAACGCCCCGTGTTCCGAATCGTTGAAGGCCTTTCCTGACCCGGATCTGAACCAGGGGATCCAATGGGCGTTGATCCCTTCCTTTCCCCGAACACTCGATAATTCCGGGATCATCCCCCCTTGATCATTGATCAATACCTTGACGGAATCATGTTCCAGAAGGGTACTATTCCTGTCCCCGTATTCAGCGACCCGGGATACCCTAACTATTCCTCTTGACTCTGCCATAAAGAACCTCCTTGAGCCTGTTTCAAAGCCCGTTTCGTTTTTTGAGACCCCCAGAGGGGGACTTCGCCCTTTTCCCCGAGAGCCAAAGAGCGTGTCGACATCGACCAGGGACACGGAATACCCGCGCCCCCCATTCCAGGGGCCTACCCCCCCCTGCGGGGACGCAGAAAATCAACCAGGGGTCTTTCCCAGGTTTCGGCGGAAGCTCCCGCTTCCAGAAAGGTCAGGTAAAGATCCGTAATATGGCCGCGGATTATGTCGGCGTCCGCTGGCCCGGGATGCCCGGTTCCCCTGAAAAGCCGGGTGACAAAATCAACCCCCTCGCTTTGAGGAAAGAGGAGGGGATCAAAACAGGTCATGGCGTACATGGCCGCGGCGATACAATTGACGCTGTGCTGTTTGACATAGAGGATAGCCTCGGTTATCGAGAGGGCGCCCCGGTGGATCTCCCTGATTTGGGGGGCAAAACGTTCCTCGTCCCCCAGGGACCGGAGGATGGAACGGAATTGGGTATAGGCGAAGATAACCACCATCACATGGAGACTGGGGATACACATCAGGTGGGGATCCACTATGTGGATGAGTAAAAACCGGGGCCGGGCCACATACCGGGGGCGTTTGGTGGTGGAAAGGTTTTTCGTGTACGTTTCCGCCGCAAAGGCGTAGAGCCGTCCCATACTAGTGATAAATTCCCGGGCCGGTTTTATGCCTCCTCTCCGGTAATGGGATCGTAAAAACCCCAGGATCCGTACCCAAAAGGCGACAAAATCCAGGTAAATCCCCACCCAGGAGGGGGTAAAGGGTATTTTTTCATCCAGGGGGTGATCCACCGGCGATACCGGAATACGGCCCGGAAACAGCGCCGCCTTGAACTGACGGAAGAAAAAATTATAAAAGATCGATTTTATACAGTCCAAACCGGCATACCTGAGACAGGGAATAGAAAACACCCATAAAACCGTCATGCCTATGGACTCGTCAGCCACCAGATCCATCGCCGATGCTCCCCAAAACGCAAATTGTGTAGGCTGTTCCAAGACCTCGGTATCGGAACAGTCTTATTTTAGCATAAAAAGATAAAACTGCCCATACCCGGTGAAGCTCCGGGAACTTTGTGGTTGTTGATTGGAAGGCCGGGGACCATACCCCGGAGCTTGGTCCTGGGTTCTTCATTCCGCCCTTGACTTAATCCGGACTTTAGCGGGTAAAATCCGAAATATCTTCTATAAGATACTAAGGAGTTTTAGCCATGCGAAGGATCAATTTAGGAACATCCGGGCTGCAAGTTCCCACCATTGCGGTGGGTTGTATGCGGATTAATACTATCGAAAAAAAGGATGCCGAAGGGTTTGTGAAGACCGCCCTGGAACTGGGGGCCAATTTCTTTGACCATGCCGACGTATATGGCGGCGGGACCTGCGAGTCGATTTTTGCCGACGCCATAGGAATGGGGAGTTCCCTTCGGGAAAAAATCATCCTCCAGACCAAATGCGGTATCGTACCGGGCAAGATGTTTGACTTTTCCCGGGAACATATCCTGGAATCGGTGGAAGGCAGCCTCAAACGGCTCAAAACCGATTATATCGACGTTCTGCTCCTCCACCGCCCCGACGGCCTCGTGGAACCCGAGGAAGTCGCCGAGGCTTTTGGGGCGCTCCATGCCGGTGGCAAGGTCCGGTATTTCGGGGTTTCCAACCAGAACCCCCATCAGATCCGGTTGCTGCGGAAATTCGTAAAGCAGCCCATCGTGGCTAACCAGCTTCAGCTCAGTATCACCAACGCCGCCATGATCACCGCGGGTTTCCACGTAAATATGACGGACGATACCGCGGTGGACCGGGACGGCGGTATCCTGGATTTTTGCCGGCTGGAGGATATCACCATCCAGCCCTGGTCCCCCTTCCAATACGGCTTCTTCCAGGGGGTGTTTTTGGGCAGTTCCCAATTCCCCAAACTCAACGAAAAGCTCAACGAAATCGCCAAAAAATATGCCCTATCCCCCACCACTATCGCCCTGGCCTGGCTGCTCCGGCATCCCGCCCATTTCCAACCGGTTACCGGGACGATGAAGGTGGAACGCCTCAAAGAATGTGTAAAGGCCGCGGAGATCACCCTCTCCCGGGAGGAATGGTACGAGATCTTCCTCGCCGCGGGGTATGTCCTGCCGTAAGGGTTCATAAGAGGGGTGTGAATATGCTGGGACCGGCGGTAAACGCGGTGGTGATTGTCCTCTGCGGCCTGGGGGGATGTTTTTTAATCAAGGGGATCCCTTCGCGCTTTGAGGAGATCCTCAAGAAGGCCATCGGGCTTGCAACAATTTATATGGGGATCCGGGGCGCCATGGAGAGCGAGGGGATGCTGCTGCTCATCATGAGCATGGTGGGAGGGGCCGTGGTCGGGGAAGGGATCGACATCGACCGGCTGATGAACCGCGCGGGCGCCTGGGCGGAGGGAAAACTCGGCATGGGGAACGGGACCTTTTCCCGGGGTCTTGTATCCGCCAGCATCCTCTTTTGTACCGGGTCCATGGCCCTGGTGGGTTCCATGCAGAGCGGGCTTCTCGGCAACCATGAAACCCTCTACGCCAAATCCATCCTGGACGGCGCCATGTCCATCGTGTTTGGGGCGTCCCTGGGCTTGGGGGTGGTCTTCTCCGCCGTGCCGGTACTCATCTACGAGGGGGGGATAGCCCTGGCTTCCATGGCCGTTAAGGACCTCCTCTCCCCGGAGATTATCCGGGAGATGTCCGCCGTGGGAAGCCTTCTCGTGGCGGCCATCGGCTTCAACTTCGTTACTTCCCAGGAAATCAAAGTGGCAAACCTCATTCCCGCGATTTTTATTCCCTGGGCCTATCTGGCCCTTCGGGGCCTGCTGTGGGCTTAGTCCTTACCGGCTTGATGGTGGCCGCATAGAGGGTATTGAGCAGGCCCAGGAACGCTGAAAGGCAGAAAAGCACCTCCACTCCCACCGTCTTCCAGATGAGGCCCCCGAGGAGGGCAATGAGGATGCTTATCACATGGTTCACCGAGATCCCCGTGGAGAGGGTAGCGGTTATTTCCTCCTGGCTTGCGCTGATATCCTGGACATACACATTACTGGCCATACTGGCCAGGGAGATGATCGCGTCCAGCACGTAATTCATGCAGACCACGATATAGGCGATGTTTTTGGGGAAGATCCGGTGGGCAAAGCCGTAGAGCAAACAGACCACGATGAGGATGAGGGTATCGGTGACCATGATGAATTTATACCCCAGCCGGTCGATGAGCTTGCCCATAAAGGGGCTTAAAACCGCGCTGAAGAGGGCGCAGACGGCGAGGAGCAGGGCGATCACCGAGGTATCGGCCCCGTACATGAGGATCAGTACATAGGGGGCAAAGGTGATGAAAATCTGCTTTCGGGCGCCGTAAAAAACCTCCAGCATATAATATTTAACGAATTTTTTTGCAAAATAAAAACGCCGCCGGCTTGCTTTAAGGGAAGATTCCTTGAGCGCCAGGGAGATAAGGACCGCGGCGGTCATCAGGGCGGCGGCGGCGGCGAAGACCACCTTGAATTGAACCGTATCCCTCCGGTCAAACCCCAGCCGTGAAAAAATAAAAAATGCCCCCGTAACCAGTACGAACCCCGCGATATTCCCCGCCTGACTTAACGCGCTGGTGATACCCAGGGAGGCGCCGCCCTTGTTTTTCTGGGCCAGATCCAGGGATATGGTGGTCCGCACGGGCATGATGATATGTTCCCCGGTACTGAAAACTACCATAAAAAGGACCACGATGAATTTTCCCGTCCCGCTGCACAAAAGCCCGATGAGTCCGGCGGTCATGATGGCGATCCCTATTTTGAAAATCCGGCTTTCCGCAAACCGGTACATCCAGGCCAGAATAAAAACCACCAGGAGCCCTGGAATTTCCCGGAAAAATTCCACAATTCCCCGTTCAAAGGCGTTGATATGAACGATTTCTGCGAGATAATTATCCTGAATTCCCCGGTATAGCCCATAAGCAATGCCGGAAAAGCCCAATACGCTGAGAAACCGCGCTACCTTCGCGTCGGGGCGGTATATTGCTTTAAATCCCCCGAGAAGGCCCGCGGCTTGTTTCTCCTGGGGTGACGAAGTATGGTTTTTCATAAACAATGGTGACTGACGTGGTATGAAGAACCGCGCAAGAACAAAATGCGGCGCATTATTCCTGCACAATTCCTAAAGCCGTCTCATCCTCTCCACTATACGGAGATGGGACATAAAATACTAGTAGGCAGGGTGATAATGGACTCCCCATCGGTCCTTAGAAGTTTGTTGCGCTTCGCGTATAAACACACCAAAAAGCGCCTTACCGGCGTTTTTTTACCTTGCAAACTCCGAAAGCACGCCGGTTAATCAAGTACGGGAAGCTGCTAGGCGAGCCGCATTTGGCTTATGGTCAGTTCCACCGCCTGTTTTAGTTCCCCGGCGGAGGGGCGCTTGAGGACCACCAGGCGGAAGATGGCGGACTCAATAAGGCTGTAAAAGAGGTCGTCCGCGGTCCGGACATTCACCGCTTTAATCTCCCCGGAGCGGATCCCCTCTATCACCATGGTGGCAATGATATGCCGCAGCCTGAGGGTCCTCCGGCGGACCTTGGTTTCAACTTCCCCGTCATTTTTGGAGAGGTAAAGGAGAAAATCCAGGATGACCCGGAGCAGCCGGCGGTTTTCTTCCAGCCGTTCCAAGATCAAAGAGATAACCCTGAGGAGTTTATCGGGGCAAGTGAGTTCCTTATTATCCCGTACCCCGGAAATATCCCACTCCAGTGCTCCCAGGAGCTGTTTGATACTATAGTTGAAGATTTCCCGTTTGTTTTTAAAATAGATATACAGGGTAGTCCGGGTAATTCCGCAGCGATCGGCGATTTTTTGAAAGGTAGCGTTTTCAAACCCCTCTTCCATAAAAATGTCCAGGGCTTTTTCCAGAATCTCCCGCCGCCGCTTTTCATGTTCTACCACAATGGACATAGCCATACTCCCCAGATCATAAAAAATTAAGCCCTTCTATCATATCCGGGCGGGTTTCAAAATGTCAAAGCGGCCTCCGCCGGCCGCGTTTAATCCTGTTTACAGGTGGTGGTATTCATAAAAATACGAAGGAATCGCTCCGTTGGTTATTTCCCTTAAGGAGTCGGCTTTCCGGCCGAAATGGGACTCAAATCCGGGATGATCCGTGATAATACCGAGTTTCCAGCCGGGGAAGTTCTTGGCGAGGACTCCCATTTCCCGGTAGATGGCCTCCGCCGCCTGGCGCCGCCCCTCGGGTGACGGATGTATCCCTGCGGGATGATCCCCCATGCTTATCACGGAGGGATACACCCGTTTCCCGTAGGGCGGGTTGGTGATGATAAAACCTTCGCTGTCCGGAGAACGGGCCTTTACCAGAGGAATAAGGCGGAAATCGGGCAGGGGGGAAGTTCCCCCGTTTTTTCCGGGGAATTCTCCCTCCGGCGTCCCGGTTCGTATGCCCTTCTGGGGATTTTTCCCCCGGGCCAATTCGTAGGCCCGGACAAGATTGGATTTTGCCTGGGAAACCGCCCGGGAATCAGCGTCGCTCCCGTAGATGCGGATAGTATTTTCAAAATTTACCTTTGCCAAGAGTTCCTCCCGGATGACCCTTTCCAGGGCCCGGTCCGCCAGGGATAGGCCCGACAGGGCAAAGGACCGCCCAATTCCCGGGGCCATGTCCCATGCGTATATTGCCCCCTCCAGGGGAATAGTGCCGGAGCCGCAAAAAGGATCGTAGAGGGGGAATTTCCGCTTCCACCCGGAGAGGAGCAAAAGGGCAGCGGCGGTAGTTTCCCTGAGGGGGGCGGCGCCGCCCTCGCTGCGGTACCCCCGTTTAAAAAGGGGCTCCCCACAGAGGTCCAGGAGCAGGGAAACCTGATCCTTTTCCAGATATACCCGCAGTTCCGCCTCATCCCCTTCCTCGGGGAGTCGGCGGAGTCCATAGGAAGCACAGAGCCGGTCTGCGGCGGCTTTATGTACCACCCCCTGGATACTGGTAACCGCTTCCAGTCGGGACCGGTTGGACCTGACCTTGGAAACCTTAAGGCCCTTCCCCCGGGGGATAAGTTCTTCCCAGGGAACACCCCGGCTTCCCTCAAAAAGCTCCTCAAAATCCCGGGCCTCAAACCGGGCGGCTTCCAGCAGGATGCGGTCCGCAGTCCGCAGCCCCATCAGGGCCCGGTAAAGTCCGGCAAGATCCGCTTCAAACCGGACCCGGCCAAATCCCGAATCCAGCACCCGGAGCTTGAGTTTTTTAAGTTCGTTAGCAGCCACCCGTTCCGCCCCAAGGGCGCAGAGGACCACGGCAATCCACATAAAGCCACTATACCGGTAAAAATCCGATTGGGCAATGTAACAGAATCCAGGTAACTGATAAGTGATGCCGGGCTTGTTCCAAACATAGAAGTTCTGGAACAGCCGCGGCTACCTGATGGTTTCGAAGACCGGCCCTTCTTCCGCAAGGCCCAGGGCGACACAATAATTCGCCTGTTGGCGTAATGAAGAGGGCAACGCGACTTCGATGACGCTATTGCCTTCGCAGTCTTTCTGCGATTCAAAAGACAGCGCCTCACCGGTCTTGAGGAGCGTTGCCTTTTCGACTTTGTTGCCGATATTAGGCAGGTAAATAACTCTTTTTTGCCCGATAAATACATGAATAAACAGGGTACGGGGTTTATGGGTAAATTCCGCCCAATTGAGATCGTAGGGGTAGGGCTCGGCCAGCACCGTGGTTCCAAAAATCGCCCCGGCGTTTTCATTGACGTAGGTCCCTACCTGGTCAAGAATACGGATTGAGTCCTGGGGGACCCGCCCCAAAGCATCGGGGCCTATGTTTAAAAGATAGTTGCCCCCCCGGCTGTTGATTTTTACCAGCAGCCTGATGACTTCGTTCGGGTCTTTCCAGTTGTGATCATCCTTGTTAAACCCCCAGGTGTCGTTTAAGGTTGCCGGCACTTCCCAGTCGCCCCGGTAGGGCCTGAGGGGGATGAAGTTATCGCTGGTGGTCATATAATCCCCGAGGTCGTTGCCGATCCGTCCTGAAACCAGGCAATCGGGCTGTATGCTCTTTACCAGGGAGACGAGGTTACGGCTCTGTTCCGCCGTGGTTCCCATGGGGGTATCAAACCAAATGAGGGAAATCTTCCCATAACCGGTCAATATTTCCTTGAGCTGGGGGATACACTTTCTGTCCAGATAGGCCTGGAAATTCTTTTTGCTGTTGTCCTTAAGGGCCATAAACCCGTCCGGATCATGCCAGTCCTGTGCCTGGGAATAATAAAGGCCGAGGCGCATGTCATGTTTCTCGCAGGCAAGCTGTAGTTCCTTAAGAACATCCCGCTTAAAGGGCGTGGCGTCAACAATATTATAGGGACTGCACTTCGAATGATACATCGCGAACCCGTCATGATGCTTTGACGTAAAGACAATATACTTCATGCCCCAGCTTTTGGCTTTTTTGACTATGTATTCCGCGTCAAAATGAACCGGGTTAAACTCCGCCGCTAATTTTTCATATTCCTTCACCGGTATATCCAGATGATTCATGATCCATTCGGCAATATGTTCGGTTTTTCGCCCCTGATACTCACCGGCAAGCAGTGAATAAAGGCCCCAGTGGATAAAGAGTCCAAATTTACTGTCTTTAAACCACCGCTGTTTCGTGTCTTTCATACAATACTCCTCGTGATCTTGTTATGGCAATTACCGGTTCAGTTTATCCTTTTACCGCGCCGGCGACCATACCTTTTTGAACCTTTTCATGGAAAATTATATACAGGGTAATCATGGGAATAACGGCTATAATAATGGCCGCGAAAACAGGTCCCATGCGGGTAACCCGCTCACCGGTAAAGAACATGAGCGCCCTGGAAACAGGAAATTTATTTTTATCGGTTAATAAAATAATGGAAAAAATCAATTCGCTGTATCCATATACAAACGAGAGGACCGCGATGGTGGAAATTATCGGGGCGGAAATGGGAACAAAAATATGATAGAGAATACTGAACATATTACACCCGTCAATAGTGGCCGCCTCGTCCAGTTCCCTGCTGATACTGTTTATATACGCCGTGGCAAGAAATATGGCCTGGGGAAGCTGAAAAGCGGCATAAACCGGAATAAGGTACAGATAACTATCGATCAACTTGAGCCCCGCGGCAATTTTTGAAAGGGGAATAATAGCGGTATGCACCGGCAGCATCAGGCCGGTCAGAAACAGGAGATACAGAGGTTTAACAAAAAAATGATTTTTTCGGGAAAAAACATAAGAAGCGAGCATGGATACGATAATAACCACGAGGGATGTTCCCAACCCAAGGATCATCGAATTGATGATGCTCCTCAGTATATTTGCCCCGAACAGTGCGTCGTAATAGTTCCGGAAGAGCCATTTTTGGGGCAGGGTCAGCATATTGCTGAATATTTCAGGATTTGACTTAAATGAGGAAAGAAGAGTGGTTAAAAGGGGCATAATGGTTATGGCGGACCAAAATACCGCGAAAACATAGGCAACTACCGAATTCCCCCGCGGGCTCCCCGGCTTCACCTTCATGGTTAGTAATCCTCCTGGGTTATCATCTTATTGATTGCCAGACTGAGGATAAGCCCCAAAACCAGGATGACGGTTCCCACCGCGTTGCCTACGCCAAAGTTACGGTAACTAAAGGCCTGGGCATAAAGGAAACTTGCGGGGGTTTCGGAAGAATGATTGGGGCCTCCCTTGGTCATGGCATAGATAAGATCGAAGGTTTTTAAGCACCCCGTAACGCACATCACGGAAAATACTTTAAAAGATCCTTTGGTAAGGGGCAGCGTAATTTTTATGAGGCGCTGCCACTTGGACGCGCCGTCAATTTCGGCCGCCTCATATAAAGATCCGTCAATGGCGATAAGTCCGGCGGCAAATATCAGCATATTAAGCCCGGCGTATATCCATTCATTAACCAGGACCACCACCACCACATTCAAGGTTGGGATACCGAGCCAATTAAGCGCCCATGAAGGTTTTCCCATCCATTTTAACGCCATATTGAGTAATCCCCAGTTTGGTTCAAGAATATATACCCACATAAGGCCCACCGCGGTAATGGGCAGCATTACCGGCATAAAAAAGGCGGTTTTATAAAACCGCGTTCCCTTGATGCTCGAGGTAATAATCAAAGCCAGAATAAACGAAAGGGGCATCAAGACGATAAAACCGCCAGCCATAAAGATAAGGGAATTCCCCATGCTGGACCAGAAAAGACCGTCTGTCAAAATCGTCCGGTAATTATCAAGTCCCGCCCATTTTAAGGGTACGCCGGCGATACCCTTCCATGAAAAAAACGACTGATAGACCGCTTGTAGTATCGGATTTAAGAGCAATATACCGAAGAGGACCAGCGCGGGAAGCAGAAAGAGAAGGGATAAAACCATATCAACGCGCTTGGCCCTTAGGCCCATGACACACCTCCGCTCAATACGCCTATCCCAAAACGTAAGTTTTGGGATAGGCGTATTGAATTTTAACGGAAAAGCGGTTTAGACCGCTTTTCCTTAACCCGCTTTCAAAACCAACCGGACTTTTGACCGGCTTACTTTACCTTCTCTTTACTGACAATTTCCCGGGCAACCTGTTCCGGGGTACTCCCGATGAAAAGCCCCTGAATCGCCGCCCGTACCGTATCAAGCATGTGGCTTTCGGGATCGTAGGTCTGTATATCGTCCCGGAATTCCTTCCCCGAGGCCAGAAGCGCCTTGGCCGCGGTCGTTATGGGATCAATCGTAACCCCCGGCTTTGTATTAAACTTGCTTACATAAAGCCCGCCTTTGGCATAGGCTTCCGCGCCGGCATAGTATTCGGGGCTGGTAAAATATTTTACCACTTTTATCGCCGCCTCATTGGTTTCTTTTCGGTTGGAAATAGAGTAGGCTTCCGCGGAGCCACCCTGCCAGGAATCCTTGTACGCGGGATTAATGTACGGGAAGGGAGCAATGCCGATATTGGAAATATCACCCTGGTAATCCGCCGCTATCTGGGGGATAAACCAGGAACCCTGGAAACGCATGGCAACTTTATTGGTAAGGAAGTCCGAACCTTCGGTTTCGTCACCCACGCTGACCGCGTTGGGGCCCCAGTACCCTTTGTCGTTGAATTCTTTGATAATACCGTAGAGGCTGATCATCCGGGGATCATCATAATTCATGGTCCGCTTCGCTATGTCGGTAACCCCCTTGGCCCCATAACTTTTCATAACCAGGTTGTTAAGGAAATGTCCGGCCCGCCAGTTGTCCCTTTCGCCCAAGGACATGGGCTGTATCCCCTTGGCAAGCAGGGCGTCACAGGTCTTGCGCCATTCTTCCAGGGTCGCCGGCGGATTGGAAAATCCCGCGTCGGCAAGGAGTTTCTTGTTGTAGAAAAGAAATACCGAATAGAACTGACAGGGTACGCCGTAGGTGCCCGGACGGCTGGCGAAATGCCATTTGTCGGCGAGATCATTCAGGAAGGAATCCCGCCACGCGGGATCCGCATCCAGATAGGGCTGTACATCCAGCAGAATACCGGCTTCCACGTAATCCTGGATCCGAGAGCCGCCGTATTCGATAAAGATCTCCGGCTGATTTCCCGTGGCGATGGAAGAGCGCAGCTTGTCGAGATAGGCCGCTTCGTCGGAGAGGGATTCATCAACAATGGTAATACCGTTTTTTTGATTGTTCCATTCGGCGACTTTTTCGCGCCAGTACCTTGACAGGGGGCTGTCATCGGACCAACGGGTCATGATACGGATTTTGATATCCTGCCCGCCGGAATCCGCGGCCTTTGACCCGCCTCCAAAAACCAAAGTTCCAATCAGAACCAGGCCTAACAATAACATAACTGTTTTCTTCATACGTTTCCTCCAGGTGATTTATTTACGTCTTTTTAGGATAGGGTATGTTTCTCCGTCTGTCAACAAAAAATTTTGTTGAAATAAACCCACCCCGCGATGATAACCCTGCCCCCGGCTCCGTCCAGGTAATTCGGCCGGGCTTTGAAACGGCGCTATCCGATCCTGAGCCAGGTTAATTCGTGCTTGTTGTGGTACAGGTGGACCACCCTGCCGCCGTCCAGGGCGGTGAAAGATCGGAGGGTTTCAAAATCCGGTTCTCCCTGGAGTTTTATGGTACATACAAAATTAGCACAGAGTCCTGAATCAAGCCATTTTTGTATCCATTCCAGGAGCCGGGGCGGATAACAAACCACGTCGGAAAAAACCCAATCCAGGGGACCCAGATCTTCAGGTTTTACCGTAAAGGCGTCATGTTTGATAAACCGTACCCCCGGCAAGGCAAGGATCCGGTCCGCGAGGGGGGTGCGGTCCACAGCGATCACCTCCACCCCAAGTTTGGCCAGTACCCAGGTCCAGCCGCCGGGACTTGCCCCGGCATCCAGGCAGCGTTCCCCCGGGACCGGCCATTTCCGAGAACGGACCAGGGCTTCTTCCAGTTTCAGGTAGGCCCGGCTTGGTGGTCCCGCTTTATCCTCTTCAAAGCGGACGATCCCCCCGGGAAAGGGATTTTCCGAACGAGCCGAGGCGAGGAGGGTGTGGCCGTCCAAAAGACTCCATCCTCCCATAGGGGAATCCGGAAGCATCCAGGGGAAGGACCGGGATTTGGTGTTGAGGGGGGGTAATTTTTCCTGGATCAGGGCGCCTCGGCGGAATTGGGTAAAAAGGACCGGCGCCCAGTTCCGTTGTAAATCCCGCAAGGCCCGGGCGGCCTCACCAATGGAATCAAATTCCAGGCGGAAGGGCTCAAGCCATATATTCCGGTTCCACAGAACCGGACCGGTATGGTCGGGGGAGTAAAAAAAAGGCCCCCCCAATTCCTGCGGAGCTCCCAGTTCAGTCCGTAAATGGTTCTCGAACCTCGGAACGGCCTGAAAGACCCGGCCCTGGAGGGGGGTCCGGTTCATCTGCCCATTTCCTCATATTTCCTTTCTACCTTTACCGGGTTTAACGCCAGGAAAGATAATCCACATACCGTTGAAACTGCTTTCCCTTGGGAGATTCTACTATGGTAAGTCCCGCTTCAAAAGAATAGCCGCCGGTTCGTATCCACAGAACCTCTGCCATGAGTTCAAAGGGCCCTATTTTTGAGGCTTCTTCCGGCAGAACCTCTATTTTGTACCGGTGGTTCAGGTTGATATCCATAAACATGGTACTTTCGATACCGCATCCGGTTACACTGATATCCTTGAGCAGAACATCGCCCTCAAAAACTTCGGGTACCCGGGCCCGGGCCTGGGTGGAATACCGAATTTGCTTTCTTTTTTCCATCATATCTTTTTTATTATTTCCTATCCCATGGTTTTCGTCAACCGAAGAACAACCGGGAACCATAATTTTACATCTGGGGGTCTATCCCGCGGAATATCTAGGGCTTGAAATAATATTAGTTTTGTAAGTATCCTAAGTAAGTGAGGTGATTATAATGCAGCGGTACCGGAAAATGGATAAACTTCAAATTGCCCGGATAAATAAATACAATGTATTTCGGTGTTTAATCCGTCAAAGTCCGATAAACCGGGCGGCTATCGCGAAACTGACCGATTTAAGTATTCCCACGGTTATGTCTATTGTGGATGATCTCTTTGAAAAGGGTATGGTCCGTTCCATAGGGAAGGGGGAATCCTCCGGGGGCAAACCGCCGGAGATGCTGGAAATTGTACCGGACCGGTTTTTTTATATTGGGGTGGACATTGGACGCACCACTATCCGGGTAGTGGCCAATAATATTATATCAGAACAGATCGCCTGCCTTCAGGAACCAACGGGGGAGCCCTTTCCCGAAAAGCTTTTTGTTGAACGCTTGTGTAAGCTGGTACTACAACTGGTCAAGCATCTTCACGCGAAAAAAGAGTGTATCCTGGGGGTGGGCATCGCTATGCCGGGACTCATTGAAAACGAAACGGGAAACGTGATCTTCTCGCCGGATTTTGGGTGGAACCATATTCCCCTGCGGACCTGGCTGCAGGCGCGGCTGCCCTATCCCATCATTGTGGAAAACGCCAACCGTGCCCTGGCGTTGAACGAGAGCTATATCCCCGGTGAGGAGGATCATACCCATACCACCTTTTCGGTGAACCTGGGGTACGGCATCGGCGCCGGCCTGGTACTCGGGGAAGATCTTTATACCGGCGCCAGCGGTACCAGCGGGGAAATCGGGCATATTACGGTTGAACCGGACGGCCCGGCCTGTAAATGTGGAAATATCGGTTGTCTGGAGGCGGTTGCCTCCGGTGCGGCCATTGCCCGGGAGGGGCAAAGGATCATGGGGGAGGGCGTTCCCTCAAAAATTACCGAACTTTGCGGCGCCGATCCTGATAGAATTGACGCGAAACTGGTTTTCCGGGCGGCCAATTTGGGGGACGAGATCGCCCTCAACATCATTGATAGGGCCGCGGAGTATATCGGCATCGGGCTTTCCATGGCGGTCAATGTGCTGGACCCGGATCGGGTGGTCCTCTGCGGCGGTTTGATGAAAAATGGTCCCCTTTTTTTTGACAAGATCAAGGCCAGCCTGCAGAAACATCAGATGCGGCAGGTGGGAAGGCGTATGATGATATCTATGGAAACCAAAGGTGAGTACAGTACCGCCAACGGCGCCTGCCGGGTTCTGGCGAATACCCTCTGGTGGCAGCGGAAGCTGCCGATATAGGGTCTAAA
>JAITEG010000114.1 GCA_031282145.1 Spirochaetaceae bacterium
GGCAGTCTGTTATAAGTCTAGCGTTGTTTTCAATAGGCTTTCATGAAGAAAGCTAGAAAATCAAGAGATTTGGAGGGAGACCATGGGTGCTTTAACGGATCTGATCTATAAGGGCGCGAATGCCGTGGCGGGTTTAACCGAGGGGGCCGTCAAAACCGCGATTGAGAAATATGGGGCGGATAAGGAGATCGCCTTTCCCGATACGGCTTACTTCTTTCCCACGATTTTTACCGCTACCGCCGTAAAAGTGGAGAAGCTGGAAACCCTGACCGCCTGCGTGGGGGTGCTGAAGAGCCTCATTTCCGGCAAGGAAGATCTGGGGGAGGCGTTAAACGCGGGACTCGCCACTGCGGTGGGGGCGGAGATCATCGAGGGGCTTAAATACCTCGAGCCGGACCCCTACGGTAAAGAGCCGGGGATCGGTTTTGTGCCGGACCCCATCATTCGTTCTTTGGGGGTGCCCCTGGTTACCGGAGACATTCCCGGGGTCGCGGTGGTATTGGGGGATGCGGCGGATCCCGCTTCGGTGGCAAAGGTGGTAAAGGATTACCAGAGCAAGGGGATCCTCACCTTCCTCGTGGGCAAGGTTATCGATCAGGTAAGCGCCGCGGGGGTTAAGGTGGGGCTGGAATTCCGGGTGGTACCCCTGGGGTATGATGTTACCGCGGTGATCCATGTGGTGACCGTGGCCATCCGGGCGGCGCTGATCTTCGGTAATATTAAAGAAGGGGACCTTCCCGGGCTTCTGGCCTATACCAAGGAACGGGTTCCCGCCTTTGTGAACACCTTCGGCCCCCTGAACGAGGTGGTGGTGGCCGCAGGCGCGGGCGCCATTGCCCTGGGCTTCCCCGTGGTCGTGGATCAGGACATCGGCGACCTGCAGATCCCCGGGGCCCTGGAATCGGTTACGGATTACGAAAAAACCGTAAAACGCTCCCTGGAACTGCGGAATATCAAGATCAAGGTAAAGGAAATTTCCATCCCCGTGGCCTTTGCTGCGGCCTTTGAGGGGGAAATTATCCGTAAAAACGATATGTACGCCGAGTTCAGTTCCAGTAAGGACCTTACCTGCGAACTGGTTACCATGAAGGACGCCGCTTCCATTGAGGACCATAAAATCACCGTTATCGGGCCCGACATCAACGAAGGTACCCCTCCCCTTAACCGGTCCCTGGCGGTATATGTGGAAGTGGCCGGGGCCAAGATGCGGACCGACTTTGAACCGGTCCTGGAGCGGAAGATCCACCACTGGTTCAACTATATTGAAGGGGTCATGCACACGGGACAACGGAACCTCTTCCGCGTCCGGATCGGCAAGGAGGCCTATGAAAAGGGCCTGCGCCTCAAGGACCTGGGGGAAGTGGTTTACGTGATGCTGATGGACGAATTCGGCACCGTGGTGGATAAATGCCAGGTGACCCTGATCACCGATACCGCCCGGGTAAAGGAGATCCTGGAAAAAGAGGCCCTCCCCAAATACGAGGCCCGGGATTCCCGGCTTGCCTCCATGACCGACGAAAGCGTGGACAGCTTTTACAGCTGCATCCTCTGTCAGTCCTTTGCGCCGGCCCACTGCTGCGTGATCACCCCGGAACGGCTCGGGCTCTGCGGCGCAGTTTCCTGGCTGGACGCCAGCGCCACCAAGGAACTCACCCCCACCGGCCCCTGCCAACCCATCTCAAAGGAAGGGGTGCTGGACGAGAAGAAGGGGGTTTATACCTCGGTGAACAAGGCCGTAGAAGATGCCACCCACGGGGCGGTGAGTACCGTGACCCTCTATTCCATCATGGAAGACCCCATGACCAGCTGCGGCTGCTTTGAGTGTATCTGCGGGATCCTCCCCGAGGCGAACGGCGTGGTGGTAGTCAACCGGGAATACAAGGGGATCACCCCCACAGGGATGACCTTCGGCGAGCTTGCCTCCATGACCGGCGGCGGGGTGCAGACCCCGGGCTTTATGGGCCACGGACGGCACTTTATCGCCTCCAAGAAATTCGTCAGCGCCGAAGGGGGCCTGTCCCGGATAGTCTGGATGCCCCAGGAGTTGAAAAACGAGGTAGCCCCCCGTATCAACAAAACCGCCAAAGAACTCTATGGTATCGACAATTTCGCGGATATGATCTGCGACGAAACCATAGCCACCGACGCGGAAGCGGTAGTAGCCTTCCTCACGGAAAAAAACCATCCCGCCTTTGCCATGGAAGCCATCATGTAAGCCTCCAGAGGAGTTAGCCCCGATATCGGGGCGGTACTATCCGGTGCGGCTGTTCCAAATCTTCGGTTTTGGGACAGCCGTTCTTGTTATAAAGAGCCGCGTTGCCCAAGAAAACCTCTATGGGGGGTCTTAGAAGCGTCTATGGTCCCAGACAAAAATTTTTTTTTATATTAGAATGGAAATATGGGAATTGCTCTTGAGTTTAACGAAGCGGCATTTCGACATGGAATAAGCAGGGAAGATATTGTCTCTGCGATCAAGACAAAAATTTACGATGCTCCACTGGCTGAATTTCCTGATAAATACGTTGTTATCGGTTTTGATACAAACGGAAACCCCCTCGAAATAATGTATAATCCGATAGATGACGATACCATCAGCGTATTTCACGCGATGAAAGCCCGCAGGACATTCCTCGCGCAGATAGGCGTATAGGAGACGAATATGGCAAAAATGACCGAACAGGAAGCATGGGAACTGGACGACCTCTTGACCCGTACCGATCCCGAACTTGGTGTCAATGGTACCGGTTTCCTTAGCCGCAGGGATGCCCGTTTTATGGGGTTGGATAATGTGTCTGTTAATTACCTCTGGACCAAAGCGAGGACGGAACATAAAACCCCTGCCCAAATAATCGGCGAGATGGTACGGGAACGGATCGCCGCTTCGGTTAGCTAACCGGGAAAATGGACGATGGCGGAGTAGGGCGCGGAATCCCCCTCATCCCTCTCCCTCCTGTACCTTAAAGTAAATGCTTTCGCCCTGAGCCCAGCCCCCCAGGGACTTGTCAAACGGTAAAATATGATAAAATATTATCGATATGAGTAACGAATATACCATCGTATTTCGGGCGGAGGGATATGAGGACCGGAGCGTTGCCGTATCCTCAGGGGAAACTATCCTGGAGGCGGCAAAAAGGGCGAATGTTCCCCTGGACGCCCCCTGTTCGGGGAACGGCACCTGCGGAAAATGCCGGGTGAAGGCGCTCTCCGGGGAAGCGGAAAGCGAGCAAAGCCGCCATGTGAGCGGGGAGGACTACGCCCAGGGTTACCGTCTTGCCTGTGCCGCCCGGGTCCGGTCGGATATGGTGGTGTTTGTACCCCCCAGCGGTTTTGCCTATCAAAGCCGTATCAAAATCAGCGAGGGGGAACGGGAGGAGGCGGGGTTTTCCGCCTTCCGGGAGGAGCTGCGGGAGGGGGGATTTACCGGGGACAGCGGCATCGAGATCCTCACCCTTACCCTGCCCCGGCCGGATACGGGGGACCCCATGGCGGACCGGGAACGGCTCCTCTTCGCCCTGGAAACCCGCCGGGGTGAAGCGGTGCCGGAGCCCAGGGCCCTCGCGCTCAGTCTTCACGCCCAACGGAAGCTTCCCACGGTCCTGCGGGAGGGGAATTTTTCCGTAACCTGCGTTATAAGGCACGACGCCGGGGAAGACCGGATCCTCAACGTGTTTCCCGGCCCGCAGACTCCGGCGGAAGGGAGGCATCCGCAAGCCGCGGGATGGCCGCGGGCCGCGGGGCTTGCCATAGACATCGGGACCACCTCGGTGTCCATCCTGCTCCTGGACCTCCTCACCGGGGAGCCCCTGGCCATGGGTTCCGCGGGAAACGGCCAGATTCGCTATGGGGCGGACGTGATCAACCGCATTATCGAAAGCGGCCGTCCCGGGGGCCTGGAGCGGCTGCGAAGGGCGGTGGTTGACGAATGTCTTGTCCCCCTGATCCGGGCCCTGTGCCGGAAGGGGGGAATCGATTCCGAACAGATTTACCGGGCCGTGGTGGCGGCGAATACCACCATGACCCATCTGTTTTTGGGGGTCAACCCGGCAAACTTGCGGCTGGAACCCTACGTGCCGGCCTTTTTTGAGGGCGGGAGTATCCGGGGCGTTGACGCGGGCCTGGAACTGCACCCCGAGGCGGAACTGATCCTGGCCCCCAATATCGGCAGCTATGTGGGGGGGGATATCACCGCCGGAACCTTTTCCTCAGGGGTGTATAAAAAGGAAACCCTTTCCCTGCTGATAGACCTGGGAACCAACGGGGAACTGGTCTTGGGAAACGCCGATTTCCTCATGTCCTGCGCCTGTTCTGCGGGCCCCGCCTTTGAGGGGGGGGACATTAGCTGCGGTATGCGGGCCACCGACGGGGCCGTCGAAGCCTGCGTGGTTGACGAGGACACCATGGAAAGCGCCCCCCGGATCATCGGGGGGCCCCGGCAAAAGCCCGCGGGGCTCTGCGGGTCCGGGCTCATCGACCTTATCGGCGAGCTGTTCCGCTGCCGTGTCATCAACGCCCGGGGAAAATTCATCCGGGAGGGCAAACGGGTCTTCCGGGACGAGTGGGGCATGGCGGGCTATATCCTGGCCTTTGCCGGGGAAACCGAAACCGGCCGGGACCTCGTCCTCTCCGAAGGGGATATCGACAACTTTATCCGCGCCAAGGGGGCGATCTTCTCCGCCATCCGGACCATGCTCGGGAGCCTGGACTTTACCGTAGACGCCATTGAGGAGGTCTACATCGCCGGCGGTATTGGCAGCGGCATCAACGTGGAAAACGCCATCCGGATCGGCATGTTCCCCAAACTTCCCCTGGAACGCTACCATTATATCGGGAACAGTTCCCTCTCCGGGGCCTACGCCATGGCGGGTTCCCGAAGGGCCGCCGGCAAGGTTACGGAAATCAGCCGGGGGATGACCTACCTGGAACTCTCTTCCCATCCGGGCTATATGGACGAATTCGTGGCCGCCTGTTTCCTGCCCCACACCGACGGAGGGCTTTTTGCGTAAATGAGTAAAATCGATATAACAACCTATTCCAAAGACCAGCAGAACCGGGTGCCTTTCCTCCACTATCAGGGGATATATAAAACCATCGACCCCGGGGAGATTGCCCGGCGCTGCGCCCTGCCCTTTGACCGGGCCGCGGGGGCCTTTTCCCTCCGCCTCATGGGCGCCGGATACCGGGCGTTTTTTCCCGATTTCCGCCTGGAGGGCCAAACCGGGGAGGAATTGCAAAACAGCGGGGAAAAGATCCTCATCCTCCGCTACCTTTGCGAGGGGAAATACTTTGAGGGCCGGGGGAAGCAGCTTTCCTACCAGGAGATTCCCTGGGGGCCGGTGTATTACCCCAATTTCCGGGGCCGGTGCATCAACCGGTGTGCCGCTCTTTTCGGCAGGGACCCGGCGGCTTTTAGGAAAATCATGGAGGGGAGGCCGGAACTGCGGGCGGAGGCCCTGCCCCAGGGGGACGCGGCATACCGCTTTGAGTTCATGAGCGGCCTTTTCATGAGCCTCCTCCTCTGGGCCGGGGACGACGAGTTCCCGCCTCAGGCCCAGATCCTCTTTGACGACAATTTCGTGTTTGCCTTTACCGCCGAGGACCTCGCCATGGTAGGGGATATAGTGATTTCCCGCCTGCGGGCCGCCGGCGGCTTTTAGCCCCTGGTAGGGCACGCGGTCCGCACACCCCGCGCCCTACTCTAAACTTGACCCTCAGAATTTTTTAACCGCAAAGTCGAAAAAGTCGAAGAAGTTTTCAGTCAAATTACTCAAAACTCGAACCATTTTATCCATATCTTTCCTGGAAATTTGCACATCTAGCCCTTTTACCTTTTTTCTTTTACTTTTTCGACTTCTTCGACTTCGTGGTAAATTTCTTTTCGCGGCACAGTGTAATCATACCCAGAGTTGTGGGTCAAGTTTAGGCCCTACTACGCCCTC
>JAITEG010000264.1 GCA_031282145.1 Spirochaetaceae bacterium
ACCATGGATATTGAGATGCCGGTCATGAACGGTCTTGAGGCGATTGAGGGGATCATGAAAACGATGACCATCCCCATTGTGGTGATCACGACTAAGGATACGGCAAAAAACGCCTATGAGGCCACGGTTAAGGGAGCGCTGGAATTCTACGCCAAGCTTAATTTTACCACCGCCATAAGTTCCGAAAAACGGCAGGAGATCCTCTCTTCCCTCAAACGGATCTCCCGGATAAAGGGATCGGTCCAAAAGGAGCCTAAACCGCAGCCCAACCGGGAAGTGAAGGTCCGGGAGGATTTCGGGAGGGGTCCGGGATTTCGGGGGGTAGTGATCGCCGCATCCACCGGGGGTCCCAAGGCGCTGATGTCCTTCTGTGCCGCCATCCCCGAGGAGTTTCCCGTGCCTATGGTTCTGGTTCAACACAACTCTTCGGGGTTTGACGCGGGCTTTGCCCAGTGGCTGGGCGGTTATACCCCCCTCATGGTAAAACTGGCGGAGGATCGGGAGGTCCCCGAAAAGGGAAAACTCTATGTGGCCCCTACGGATAAACACTTGGCCCTTGCGGGGGGACGTTTTATCTTTGATGACGGGGAGCCGGTACACAACCAAAAACCAGCGGCGGATGTCCTCTTTAAAAGCGCGGCCCAATGTTGGGGGGCCGGGGCCATTTCGGTGGTCCTCACCGGGATGGGTTCCGATGGCGCCGAGGGCACCCGGTATATCCGGCAGGCCGGGGGGTTCACCATTGCCCAGGATGAGGCTTCCTCCATGATCTACGGCATGCCCAAGGCGGCTTTTGAAACCGGTTATGTGGACATGGTTTTGCCCTTGGACGAGATCCCCCGGCAGCTCATTGAACTCACCAAACCATGAATAACGAAGTTTCGGCTCACCAAGCGTCCGATACATCCTCCCTATCAGATTCGGTCCGGGAAGCGCCCCCGGCGCTTCCCGGGGACCCGGTAATCGCCAATTTATCCCGCCGGGTAGAACAAACCCTGGGGATCCGGGCCGCCGTCGACGCTTTGGAAAAACTGCGGGAATACCTGGAACAGCAGTACGGTTCCAACTGTTTTAACTCTCCATATTTTTATGAACAGATCCTTTCGTTCCCCGAGGATATTTTTACCGCCGCCCGGTTTTTAACGATCAATGAAACCTATTTTTTCAGGGAAGCGGCCTCTTTCGATCTGTTCCGGCAAGAATTACTGCCCTCGTTGGTCCGGCTGAACCGTCCGGTCCGGGTATGTTCCGCGGCAACCTCTATCGGCTGCGAGGCCTACAGCCTGGCTATGGTGATGGAGGATTATCGCCGGACCGTACAGCCCTTTGCTTTTGGGATTGACGCTTTTGACGTGGACGGCGAGGCCATTGCCGCCGCCAAAAAGGGACGATATACGGGAAATGCCCTGCGGGAGGATGGGAGCCGCTGGAAATTCCTCCTGGACCGTTATACCCAGGCAGAGGGGCAGGATTTGGTTATGGATCCGGTTTTACGGAAACACATCCGTTTTTATACCCACAACCTTCTGGACGGCCTTTGGGGCAACCGTTACGATCTTATTTTTTTCCGGAATGCCCTGATCTACTTTTCCGAGGATAAACGCCAAATTATCCTCGATCATTTGGTGGATGCCCTTTTTGACGGGGCTTTCCTGGTTTTGGGGGTTTCCGAGACCCCGGCGGTGGTTCATCCGCTCCTGGAGAGCCGGAATGCCCTGAATACCTTCTATTTTCGGAAAATCCCCGAAGGGACATCCGCGGCGTCCTCCCCGAAGTCCCTAACGGATGCCCCGCCGGGGCATCCGCCGGTGAAGCCCGTACCCCGGGAAGCCGGGGTACGCCTGAGAAACCCGGCCCCGGCAATAATGGATCCGGCGGAGCCATCCCCCGAACCGTCCCGGGAACCCCGGAAAAAGATCGTGATAAGCCCCGCGGAACCGGAGGGGATCGCCGCCCTTATCGACGACCATGAGGGAGGGCACCCCATTGCGGCAAAACTGCCGGAGCTGCTGAATTTTTTGAAACCCCGGATCGTCACGGAAGGAGAAAACCCCCCGGAAGGGGATTCAGTCCCTCCCGGAGATGAACTTTTTGCCGCGGTGATCTATCTTTTAGGCTTGGGGGACTTCTCCGGGGCCGACCGGCTGCTCTCCTTTATTGAAAAACATCACAATTCCGCCTTTACCCTGTTTCTCCGGGGGGAATACCACTATTTTAACCACCGGAAAAAGGAAGCCGAGGCGAGTTATCAGGAAGCGGCGGGCAAAAATACTGCCTTTTGGCCAGCCTTTTACCGGCTTTGCGTCCTGGCCGCGGAGGGAAATCCGGTCCAGTATGAATACAAAATCCGGAAGGCACTGGAAAGCATCAAACAGGGCAGAGAAAAACATTACGAGATTTTTATCGGGGGCTTTTCCCCGGATTACTACCAGCGGATCTTAGAAAAAAAATTAAACTAGTCAAGAATATACCTAAGGAAGCGGTTCTAAAAATTAAAGTTTTGGAACAGTCCTAGTCAGCAAATTACCACAACAATCCGATAATAGTAATACCGTATTCAAGAATAAGAGGTACTTATGTTTTTCAAAAACTTAAAGATCCCCACCAAACTGATGGGCTCCGGCGTGGTTTTTCTTTTGCCCATTACGGTAATGCTCTATATTATTCTCGCGGATATTGAAGTATCGGTTCCCCTCCTTTTTTTCGTAGGATTTACCGTCCTCCTTGCCTTCTTCGTCCTCACCATCATCATTCTGGATATTATCCAGTCCGCCAACAGCCTGAAACGGCTTTTTACCGGGCTTGAGCAAAACGACCTTGCCTTGACCCTGACGGTCCGGTCCAAGGACGAATTCGGCGAACTCATCACCGCCATTAACCACTTTTTCACCCGGCTCCGGGATGTTTTTAGCGCCTTTAATCACGATGCCAATTTGATGGTCATCGCGGTATATGAACTGTCCTCCTCCGCCAAGGAGATAACCACCACCGCCAACCAGCAGTCCGCCAGCGTCTCGGAGATCGTCAGTACCATGGAGAACAACAAGAACCTCTCGGAACAGATGGCGGCGAAAACCGCGGAAGTGGCGGACCTGACTAAGCAGACCCAGGATCTCAGCATGAAGGGCGTGGAACTATGGAGCGCAAATCAGGAGATGATGGAAGAGATCCGGGCCCAGAACGGAAAGATCATCAACGAAATAAAAAACCTCTCGGATATGATCCAGCGGATAAACGAGGCCATCGGCATCATTGACGGCATCGCGGATCAGACAAAACTCATCGCCTTTAACGCATCCCTGGAAGCCTCTTCATCCGGGGAAGCGGGGGCCCGGTTTACGGTGGTAGCCGCCGAGATCCGGCGTTTCGCGGACAACGTGGTGGATTCCACCCGGGCGATAACCCAGAAAATTGAGGAAGTCCAGGCCGCTTCCCAGATCCTTATCGCCGAGGCCAACAACGGGTCTAAACAGATAGACCAGGGCTATGAACGAATGGTGGAGCAGCGAGCGGTGTTTGAAAATATCGTAGAAAATTCCCAAAACGTTGCCACCCGGTCCCAGCAGATTTCCAATCTGAGCAAACAGCAGGAATATGCTTCTTCCCAAATTCTCACGACCCTCAAGGAAATATCCACCGGGGTAAAACAGTTTGTAAGCTCCACCGCCTCTACGTCAAAGATAGCGGATAACCTCAATGAAATGTCCCGGGGGCTGCAAGAAACCATAGGGAAATACCGGACCGGTGAATAATTTGTTTTATTCGATGGAGGTTTACTACCCCCAGTACGATAAATTTCCTATGTTATAAGGAGCTTACTATGGTGAGTTTGCAAAATCGGATACGCCGGGAGGAGCGGAATGGAGAAGTGATAATCACCTATTTCCGCCTTGCCTTGGCGATCATCTATGTAATGGGAATGGTGATAATTTCTTTAACCCAATATATAAAAGGGTACAATGTCCTGCCCTG
>JAITEG010000091.1 GCA_031282145.1 Spirochaetaceae bacterium
GGTACCGGATGACGGGTGTTGTCTTTTATGGCTCCCCCTTTCGTACTTTCCACCCCAAAACGTTAAACCACGGTAGCGCCGTTTTTGTGGAAAAGTCAAGGGAGGATAGCGCGGGCAGAACCAGCATTTAAGTCCTTGGTTCGGATAAGGCCGTGCCGGACAAAAATTTTATATGCGCTCTTCCCGGAAATCCTCTTGCGAAAGAACCGGTAAAGGGTTATATTTTTACCGGAGGATTTTTTCAAAATTCACGGTCCGAGAGGCTCATGGTTTTGGAAAAACAGCCGAGACTTACTTGAGGATGCTTCAAAATTTGATGGTTCGAAAGGATCATGATTTTGAACGACAAGTTTTATATGAATAGGGGGGAGCCGGAATGAAAAAATTCTTGGTAATGCTTATCCTTGCCGCGGTTTTTGGCGGCGTTGTATCCGTAATGGCCCAGCAAAATGCCCCGGCGGCGAATAACGAATCGGAATATTATTATGTTAATGTTCCCTTGGAGAAGGTTTATCCCTACCGGAAGGGGTATATCGTCTCCTACCGGAAAGGGGTGAACGGAATCGCCCGTGCCTACCTTCCCATTGAGTGGTTTACCGAGGCCGCGGGAAAGGGGGAACTCATCTATATGCCTTCCGGGACTTCCTGGCCGTATCTCGCGGTATACTATAAAGACGGCGCGTTCAGCCACGTCAGGCTGTATGTCCGCAAGGACCGGGGACATTCGACTTGGGGAAACGTTCCCCTCAGTGTAAACATTGATGACCGTTTTGAGAACGTAGAAGATTTAAAACTCGAATTTTAATGAGCGGCCTCGAACTCAAAAATATACAGAAAGCTATCCGGGACGAAGGTCTTGAGGGGTGGCTTTTTTGTAATTTCCATCACCGGGATAAATTATCCGATGAGATTCTCCGGATCGATCCCCAGGTGACGAATTCCCGGCGGTGGGTGTACGGGGTACCCGCCCAGGGAGAGCCCCTGGGAATAGTTCATGTCATTGAAGGGGATATCCTGAAAAGTCTGCCCGGCAAGCGGGTTTCTTACCTCAGCGGGGAAGATTTTTTTAGCGCCCTGGCCCCTTTCGCGGGAAAACGCTGGGGGGTCCACAGTTCCGAAAACCTCTGCGCAATTTCCTACCTTGACCAGGGAACCGCGGTGACCCTGGAGAAGGCAGGCCTGACGCTGGTTTCCGCCGGGGCCTTGATCCAGCGCTTTAAAGGGCTCCTGGATGAAAAAAGTATCGAATCCCATGAACGGGCCGTTTCCGGTCTTTACCATATCGTGGAAATCGCCTGGGAACGGGTAAAAAAATCCTACGCGGAAAAACAAGTCCTCCACGAGGGGGATATCCGCCGTCTTATGCTGGAAGAAATGAAAAAACGAGGGCTTATTACCGATCATCCCCCCATAGTCGCCGGAGGGGTGAATTCCGGAAACCCCCACTATGACTTTTCCGATGCCGGAGCGGTGTTTACTGCCGGGGATGTGATCCAGTTTGATCTTTGGGCTAAGGAAGCCACCGAAGGGTCTATTTATGGGGATATATCCTGGGTAGGGGTTTACGCCCCCCAGGCTTCCGCCTCCGTAGAAAAGGCCTTTGGGGACCTCATTCATGCCCGGGAAGGGGTTTTAGCGTTCATAACTCAGGAATTACCAACCGGGAAGGGACTTACCGGGGCGATGACGGATCAAAAAACCCGGGAACTTCTGAGCGAGCGGGGATACGGCAAAGCGATAAAACACCGTACCGGCCACGGCATAGACACCGAATGCCATGGTTCAGGGGTGAATATTGATTCCGTGGAATTCCCCGATTCCCGGCTGCTGCTGGAAGGCTCCTGTTTTTCCCTGGAACCGGGAATCTATTTTTCCGATTTTGGGTTGCGAACTGAAATCGACGTCTTCATTCGGCAAGGTAAACCGGTGGTTTCCGGCGGGGCGCATCCCCGTCAATTTAACCTGCTGACCTGTTAAGGAAAAACCCATGAATACGAGCCGGCCGGTCCCCCCGGAATTACTTGCCTTTATCCGGGAGGGGAGCAAATTTCTTGTTGCCGGCCACTACGAACCCGACGGGGATTGTGTGGGAAGCCAACTCGCCCTCGCCTCCGCCCTGGTGAGACTCGGCAAGGAGGTCATCCCCTGTTCCGCGGGGCCCTTTAAGCGGAGTGAAGTTATGCCCTACGCGGGCGCTTTTGTCCCGAAGGCCGGGACCAGGGAACGGGAGGGGGCCCGGGTTGTGGTGGTAGATTGTTCCGCGGTGGACCGGACCGGCGACCTTCAATCCTCTTTGGAAGGGCTTCCTACGGCAATTATTGATCACCATGTCACCAACGCAAACACCCACAGTACGGTGGAAAATCCCGTATTCCTGGATGCCGCGGCGGCGGCCACCTGTTCTATGATCCTGGCGTTGCTGGAAGCCCTGGAACTGGCCCCTACGGCGGAAGAAGCGGAGTTGCTCTTCTTCGGCCTCTCAACCGATACGGGCTTTTTCCGCCATATCGACTCCACCGGTGCGGCGGCTTTTACCGCCGCTGCCCGGCTCGTGGCGGCCGGGGCAAACCCCAAGAAGGTGTACCAGGCTATAAACGGCGGGAAGAGCCTTAACTCCCGAATCCTCCTCGGCCGGGTGCTTGCCCGGGCGGCCGCCTATTTTGGGGGAAAACTCATCCTCTCCGAAGAAACCTACGAAGAGACCCAGCGGTTCGGGCTGGAAGGCCGGGATTCGGATAACCTCTATCAGCTCCTCCAATCCGTCGCGGGGGTGGAGGCCATTGTTATCATCCGACAGGAAACCCCCCAAAACTGCACCATCGGCTTCCGTTCCCGGGACCGGATAAATGTCGCGGAAGTTGCCCTCCAATTCGGCGGGGGCGGGCACAAAAATGCCGCCGGTTCGAACACCCCCGGAGTTATTGAAACAATACGGCCCCGGATTATTCAAGCCTTTGAAAAAGTCTTCTCAAATGAGCCTTGAAAAGGGCTCATTTTAATGACAAATGTCATTAAAAATGTTCCCCAACTAAAGTAAAACACAACTTCAACCCCATTATTCCGATATACCATTAATAGGAGGCGTATAGAATGTTGGGGTACCTACCGTTAAATGAGCTGTTTGAGAATTACCGTTCCGGGATTCTCGACAAAAAACAACTGGAAGGACAGATTTTTCAATTCATTCTGGATAATTACAAACAATTCCATCTTCTTCAATGGGAAAAGGAGGATTGTATTGATTATCTATGCTGGCTGTATCCCCGAATCAGCAAAGCCATTGATAAATACCAAGAAATGGGGACTTCCTTTGACGCATACATAGGCGCGTTGGTATATTATTCCTCCCGGGAATACCGTTTTAGGGAAACGGATCATTACTTCTCGGAAGATTCCTGGTGGAAGGAAAAAGCGAATGAATTATCGGTCCGAAATGCCGAACCTGAGTATCCGGAGATACCGAGCGCTTATAAACCGGTTTCCAATCCCCAACAGATCCTGGTACTATTGTTAAAATCTTACCATTTTGCATCCGATGATTTTATCTCTCGAGTAGCTCCGGCCATTGGAATAGAAACGGAAAAGTTAAAGGGTATGGTAGACGAGTTACGGATATTACGGCTGGATAAGGAAGAACAAATTCAGGGACTCAAGGAACGGATCCATTGTCAGTTTTATCGATGTATTTCCTTTGAAAGACGGATGCTTGCGGCTCCTCAAGATTCGATATTCCAAAAAAAAATACAGGAACGTCTAAACCGGGCCAGGATACGGCTGGAATCTATGCGGAAACGGCTCTCAACAATGCGGTTTGAGGCAACGAACCGCCAGATTGCGATAGTTTTGGGGGTTCCGAAGGGAACCGTCGACTCAACATTGCATGCGGCCAAGATAAAATATAAACCAAAGGATCCCGAATGCTGAGTTATCGGCATGCCTTTCACGCGGGTAATGCCCCGGATGTACTCAAACACGGGGTCTTGATATTTTGCCTTGAGTATCTCAAGAAAAAAGAAAAAGCCCTGCTTTGCATTGATACCCATGGAGGGGCCGGTTATTATGACCTCACCGAAGGGTATGCCGCCCAAAACCGGGAATGGGAACAGGGCATAACCCCATTGCTGAAAGAAGCCCCGCTGACCCTGCCGCCCTTGGCGCGGTCTTTAGTTACCGTGGTTCGGGAATTTAATCCCCCGGGGGATCCTGCGGCCGGCATAAAGCGCTACCCCGGTTCTCCCGCCATTATAGCGGCGTTGCTCCGGGAACAGGATCGGGGGATCTGTTTTGAACTCCATCCGGCGGATAGTACCCTGCTGCAGAAACGATTGCCACGGCTGGAAGTACGCCGGGAAGACGGCCTTGCCGCCTTGAAAGCCCTGCTTCCTCCTCCTTCCCGAAGGGCCCTGGTCTTTATCGATCCCTCCTACGAAATGAAAGACGATTATTGGATCCTTCCGGAAGCGGTAAAGGACGCCCTCGGGCGTTTTTCCTCGGGGTGTTACCTCATCTGGTACCCCCTATTGGGGCGGAAGGGGCACTTTCCTCCGGGGGAAAGTACCGGTCTGCCGGAGCGCCTCTGGTCCCTCTACGGGGGAAACCGTCTGCGGGTGGAATTGTATACCGGGCAAGGAATTTCAGGGACCCGCGGCCTTTACGGAAGCGGCCTTATTATCTATAACCCCCCCTGGCCGCTCAAGGAGGCCTTGGAAGAGAGCCTCCCCCTGCTGAGCCGTCTCTTGGGGGGAAGTAAAAGATCGGAAAAAGGATACGGGTGGGATCTCCTGTAGGCTTTTACCGCTGCAACCATGATCCGAAAAAAGTGTCATAATAACTATGAATATGCGGAGTTCCGTCCATACCATCCCGACTCCCCTCCCCTTTCAAACCCCGGGGGAAGAAATCGCCAATGCCCTGCTCCACGGCCTGGGGGCGCTTTTATCCGTGGCGGGACTGGTCCTTTTGGTTCTGCGGGCAAAGGGTTTTGTTTTGGGAGACGGGGGAAGAGAAATCGCGATCCTTTCCTATGTGATTTTTACCGCCACCATGGTTTGTATGTTTTTCGCTTCCACCTTATACCATGCCATCCAGCATGAGGGGGCAAAACGGGTATTCCGGGTTCTGGATCATTCGGCTATCTACCTCCTCATCGCGGGTACCTATACGCCCCTTTGCCTGCTCGGTTTCCGGGGTCTCTGGGGCTGGACCCTTTTCGGCATGGAATGGACCCTGGCAATAACGGGGATAGTCCTCTATGCGGTGAACTACAAGCCCCTTAAAAAAGCGGAAATCGCGGTATATCTCTTCATGGGCTGGGCGGTGGCGGCCGGCGGTCCCGCCCTATTCCGAGTTCTCCCCCGGATAAGCCTTATCCTCCTCGCTGCCGGAGGCGCCGCCTATACCCTGGGAACCGTCTGGTACCGTAAACCCTACCGCCGGGGCGCCCATGTAGCCTGGCATGTCTTTGTCCTTGCCGGGGCGGTCTGCCACTGGTGGGCTATTTGGTTTATGAGTTAGGTTCCGGTAAAACTAACCGCGTTTTGAAAAAGCCTCAAATAGCTGGGGGAATTCAGGGTTCCCTAAACTCCTAGAAAAAGTCCGTTCTTTTTGTTAGCGTAGGACCATGGCAACAACGGATGAGAAAAAAATAATCTATTCCATGTATCGGGTTTCTAAAAAACACGGACCCAAACAGGTTTTAAAGGATATCAGCCTTTCCTATTTTTACGGGGCCAAGATCGGGGTGATAGGTCTTAACGGATCGGGGAAATCGAGCCTCCTTAAGATATTGGCCGGAGTGGATACGGAATTTTCCGGGGAGACTTCGGTGAGCCCAGGTCTTACTATCGGGTACCTGGAACAGGAACCTGTTCTGGAAGCGGGGAAGACCGTCAAGGAGGTGGCCGCTGAGGGAGTTCGGGATCTGGTGGAACTCCTGCGGGAATTTGACGAGGTCAGCGAAGCCTTTGGGGAACCGGACGCGGATTTCCAGAAGCTTGGGGAACGCCAGGGGGTGCTCCAGGAGAAGATAGAGGCCGCCGACGGCTGGAATCTGGACAGCCGGCTGGAGCTGGCTATGGACGCCCTGCGCTGCCCCCCGGGGGACCAGGTGGTGGATCAGCTCTCCGGGGGGGAGCGCCGGCGGGTGGCCCTCTGCCGGCTCCTTTTACAAAAGCCGGACATCCTCCTTCTTGATGAGCCCACCAACCACCTGGACGCGGAGACCGTGGCCTGGCTGGAACGGCACCTCCAGCAGTACCCGGGAACGGTCATCGCCGTTACCCACGACCGTTACTTCCTGGACAACGTGGCGGGGTGGATCCTGGAACTGGACCGGGGGGAGGGGATCCCCTGGAAGGGGAACTATTCGAGCTGGCTGGAACAGAAGGAGGCCCGTCTGGCCCGGGAAGAAAAGGGGGAAAGTGAGCGGCAGAAAACCCTGCAGCGGGAACTGGAATGGATCCGTATGAGTCCCCAGGGACGGCACGCCAAAAGCAAGGCCCGGATCACCCAGTACGAAAAGCTCTTTCAGAACGATGAGCGGGAGAAAATCCGGGTAAACCGGATCACCATCCCTTCGGGGCCCCGGCTGGGACAGCTCGTTATTGAGGCCCGGGAACTCACCAAAGCCTATGGGAATAAACTTCTTTTTGAAAACCTGGAATTCATCGTTCCCCCCGGGGCCTGCGTGGGGATCATCGGCCCCAACGGCGCGGGAAAAACCACCCTTCTCAAGATCATCACCGGCGAGGTCGTCCCCGACCAGGGCTGCCTCCGCCTGGGAGCCAGTGTCAAACTGGCCTACGCGGACCAGATGCGGCAAGGGCTGGACCCGGAAAAAACCGTCTGGGAACAGCTTTCAGGAGGGCTGGATGTGATAAAGCTCGGGGGAGTCAAAGAAGTAAATTCCCGGGCCTACTGCTCCTGGTATAACTTTTCCGGGCCGGATCAGCAAAAAAAGACCGGCCTTCTCTCCGGAGGGGAACGGAACCGTCTGAACCTGGCCCTGATGCTGAAAGCAGGGGCCAATGTCCTCCTTCTGGACGAACCTACCAATGACCTGGACGTAAACACCCTCCGGGCCCTGGAAGAAGCCATCGACACCTTTGCCGGGGTGAGTCTCGTGATCAGTCATGACCGCTGGTTTCTGGACCGGATTGCCACCCATATCCTGGCCTTTGAGGACGGGGAGGTGATCTGGTTCGACGGCAACTGGTCCGAATATACCGCCTGGCGGCGGGAAAAACTGGGAGCCGCCGCCGACCGGCCCCACCGCTATATGTACCGGAAACTGGAACGGTAGAAAAAACTAAAAGTAAGGAGTGAGAAGGAAGTTTTCTTCCACTCTTCCTTCAAATTTCTAAATTCCCCCCTTGATATCACCCCGTATATAGTGTATGTTAAAGACATTATGTTGAATTGTACGCTAGATATTGGATGCTAGATAAAAACAATGTAATACAAAAAGTAATACAAGAGAGGATTCCATGAAATTTGGACGGCTATTTACGGATGGAAAATCCGGTCCCTATAAGGATATTACGTGGGAAAAGCGGAAAAGCGAGATCCGCAACCCCGATGGTAAGGTTATCTTTTTTGAGGAGACGGTGATTGTCCCCTCCTTTTGGAGTCAAATCGCCGCGGACATTCTGGCCCAAAAATACTTCCGCAAGGCGGGAGTTCCGGCGGATAAGGTCTACGAGTGGAAAAAACACGCCGCTTTACCGGGAGGAACCGGAAAGCAGGCCGATCCCGGAAAAGATCTGCCCCAGGATGGGGCGGAACATGATGCCCGCCAGGTTTTCCACCGTCTGGCCTATACCTGGATGGACTGGGGCCGTCAGAACGGGTATTTTGATACCCCAGAGGATGGGGAGGCCTTTTACGATGAGACCTGCTATATGCTGGCCCATCAGATTGGGGCTCCCAACAGTCCCCAGTGGTTCAACACGGGGCTTTACGCGGTCTACGGCATAGACGGGCCGGCCCAGGGCCACTACTATTTCGATCCCGCCGAGAGCCAGGTCAAAAAATCGGACAGCGCCTATAAACGGCCCCAGCCACATGCGTGCCTCCCCGCTCATACCCTCGTCAGCACCCCCCAGGGGCCGGTTCCCATCGGGAGGATCGTGGAAGAAAAGCGCGTCGGAGCGGCCGTTTATGACCGGGACGGCATCACCGAGGTCGTCGCGGTTAAGGACGTGGGGATAAAGCCGGTGCTTCGCCTGGTCCTTAAAAACGGCAATACCCTGGAAGCGACGGCGGATCACCTGGTTCTCTCCTGTACCGGCCACGCCGGGGACGAACTCCAATGGATAGAAGCGGGAAAACTGCGGACGGGGATGCGCCTGGTCCAGATTATCGGCACCGCCCTGGCCGAAACCGGCGTTTCAGGACCGGCGGATGCCCTTGCCGAGAGTGAAGCGATATTGGCCGGATGGCTGGCCGGGGACGGCTTTGTCGGCCAGTATAAAACCGGCGCCAACCAATCGCTTATCGTGGAATTTTTAACCGCCAATGATGAAGAGTATGATTTCCTGCTTCCCCATATACAAAAGGTCTTTGCGGGCCAGCATTACCATGTGCGGGAGGTGGAAACCCGGAATGAAGACTTAAACCTCCGGAGAATCCGGTTGTACGGAGAGCAGTCCCGCCCTTTTATCGAGAAATATGAGGCCCAAAAGCGGGGGCTGGATATGCGAATCCCTGAGCCTGTATTACAGGGCGGCAGGGTGATAGCGGCCGCGTATTTGCGTTCCCTCTTTCAGGCCGATGGAACCGTCCGTTCCCATCGGGGCCCCACCGATTCCTTTGATGTGGTCCTGGGAAGTATTTCAAAGGATTTAATGCAGGATGCCCAGCGGCTACTGGCAAACATGGGTATTTACAGCCGCATATCGGTCTGCAACGACCGGCGGGATGACCGACACACCTATTACCATTTGATCATCGCGTATTTGAGTGAGCGGGCGAAATTCCAAAAGCTCATCGGTTTTATTACCACGGAAAAGCAGCAAAAACTTTCCGCGTCCCTGGCCGATGAAATTAAAGGAAAAGAAATACCCTCCCGCCGGTTCGAAACTATCGCCCGGATCGAATATTCCGGGGAAATGCCGGTTTATGACATTCAGACGAAAAGCGGGAACTTCCTCGCCAATAATATCGTGGTGCATAACTGTTTCATCCTCTCGGTGGAGGACGACTTGGTGAACGAGGGGGGAATCATGGACCTCGTGACCCGGGAGGCCCGGCTCTTCAAGTACGGCTCCGGAACCGGGTCCAACTTTTCCCGGATCCGGGCGGTGAACGAGCGTCTTTCCGGCGGGGGGATCTCTTCGGGGCTCCTCTCGTTCCTCAAGATTGGGGACCGGTCCGCTTCGGCGATCAAGAGCGGGGGAACGACCCGGCGGGCGGCAAAGATGGTGACCCTCGACGCGGACCATCCGGATGTGGAAAAATATCTAGCCTGGAAGGTCGAGGAGGAACACAAAGTCGCCTCCATGGTAGCCGGTTCCGGGGTTATCAAAAAAAACTTGGAGGGGATCAAAAAGGCCCTGACCGGTTTCCGGGGACCGGAAAAGGACCGCTTCAAGGGAGAAAAAAACCGGGAACTCGCCGGGGCGCTGCGGAAAGCCCTGGAAGACGCCATTCCCCCGGCCTACCTTTATCAGCTCCTGCGGCGGCTTGAACAGGGGGAAGCGGGGGTAGAGACCGCCCTTTTTTCCACCGCCTGGGATGACGAAGCCTACAACACCGTTTCGGGGCAATCCTCCAATAACAGCCTCCGCCTCAGCGATGAATTTATGAAGGCGGTCCTGGAAGACCGGGACTGGAATCTGACGGCCCGGGTCTCAGGAGAAGTGGTCAAGACCCTGAAGGCCCGCAAGATTTGGGAAGATACGGCCCGGTCAGCCTGGCAATGCGCGGACCCCGGACTCCAATTCCACACCACCATTAACGACTGGCACACCTGTCCCGCGGGCGGGGAGATTCGGGCCTCCAACCCCTGTTCCGAGTATATGTTCCTGGACGATACCGCCTGCAACCTGGCTTCGATCAACCTCACCCGCTTCTACGACCGGGAGAAGAAATGTTTCGATATTCCCGGTTTTATCCATGCCATTGGGATCTGGACCAGTATCCTGGAGATATCCGTGGTGATGGCCCAGTTTCCCGCCCCAAGGATCGCCCTGCTTTCCTATGAATATCGGACCCTGGGTCTGGGATACGCCAACCTGGGAAGCCTCCTCATGTTGATGGGCTTGGCCTATGATTCCCCCCAGGGCCGAGCTGTGGCGGGGGCGCTTTCGGCGATCCTCACCGGGGAGGCCTATGCCCAGTCCGCCCGGATGGCCGCGGCCCTGGGCCCCTTCCTCCGCTACGGGGAAAACCGGGAGGCCATGCTCAGGATAATCCGGAATCACCGCAGGGCCGCTTACAAGGCCGTTCCCGGGGAATACGAAAACCTCAACACCCCCCCTGAGGGGATAGATCCCGCTTTCTGTCCGGCGGATCTTCTGGACGCGGCCCGTCTTTCCTGGGACCGGGCCCTGGAATGGGGAACCGCCCACGGCTTCAGGAACGCCCAGGTCAGCGCCATTGCCCCCACGGGGACCATCGGTCTTCTCATGGACTGCGATACCACCGGGGTAGAGCCGGACTTTGCCCTGGTGAAGTTCAAGAAGCTTGCCGGAGGGGGATATTTTAAGATCATCAACCAATCGGTCCCCCCCGCCCTGGAAGCCCTGGGCTATGGGGCCGGGGAAATTGAGGAGATCATCGCCTACGCCACGGGGCGGAAGACCCTGGAGGGTGCGCCGGGGATAAACAGCGAAAGCCTCCGCGAAAAGGGCTTTACGGAAGAGATCCTCGCCAAGGTGGAGGAGGAGATCAAATCCGCCATAAGCCTCGAAGGGGTATTCAACCCCTGGGTCCTCTCCAGGGACTTTGTGGAAAAAATCCTCAAAGTACCGGAGTCAACCTGGTCCCTTCCCGGATTCAGCCTCCTCAAACACCTGGGATTCTCCGGCGGGGATATCGACGAGGCGGAGCGCTACGCCTGCGGCGCCATGGGTCTCGAGGGAGCCCCCGGTCTCAAAAATGAGCACCTCCCGGTTTTTGACACCGCCACCCCTTCGGGAAAAAAAGGCAGCCGATCCATCCCCTGGCAGGCCCATATCGGCATGATGGCCGCGGTCCAGCCTTTTATCTCGGGGGCTATTTCCAAGACCATTAACATGCCCAATGAGGCGGACTACGAGGATGTAAAGGGAGCCTATATGACGGCCTGGAAAAACGGCCTCAAGGCGGTGGCTCTTTACCGGGACGGGTCCAAGATGTCCCAACCCCTCTCCTCCTTTGCCCCGGGCACAGACCCCTTAGCGGATACCATTCTGGCGGCTCAACGGAACCTGGAACAGCAGGAACCGCCGTCTCTCCAGGAACGGATCCCTCCCGGGGGGTATCCCCGGGATGCGCGAAAACCCCTGCCGAATCGCCGGGCCGGGTATACCCAGAAGGCAAAAATAGAGGGGCATTCCATTTTTATCAGGACCGGGGAATATGAGTCGGGCCGGCTGGGGGAAATATTTCTGGATATGCATAAAGAAGGGGCCGCCTTCCGCAGCCTCCTCAACAGTTTCGCCATCGCCGTTTCCCTGGGGCTCCAGTATGGGGTTCCCCTGGAGGAGTACGTGGATGCCTTTACCTTCAGCCGTTTTGAGCCCAATGGTCTGGTCCATGGTCACGATTACGTGAAGATGGCCACCAGCGTCATTGATTATATCTTCCGGGACCTGGCTATCAGTTATCTGAAACGTACCGATCTGGCCCAGGTCAAACCGGAGGATCTCCTGGCCACCGGAACCAAGGGAGAGGGGGAGGAATCGGAAAACGACCGGAACCGGCATAAGCACCGAAGGGCCAGCGCCGGCTTTAATCCCCCGGTAAGCGCTACGGACGAGGGGGGATACTCAGGCGGGCCGGGGCTGGTGGACCTCTCCCCCCGGCGGGGAACCGATGAAACCGAAGCGGTGAAGATAGCCCAGGCCCGGATCAAGGGTTATGAGGGAGATCCCTGCCCCGCCTGCGGCTCCTTCACCCTGGTACGGAACGGTACCTGTATGAAGTGCGATACCTGTGGAGGAACCACCGGATGCAGTTAAGCGGAATGCAGGTATCGCCCGATACCTGCGGGGGAACTACCGGGTAGATGGCCTTTGTATATTATGCGTCTTTTATTCCCGGTCTGCAGGACTTGGTAGGGACCATCGTAAAAGAGCGGTTGGAAGACGCCCGTATAAAAAAATTACTCGACGGGGCCATGGTGTTTGAAACCCATTGCACCTATGACCGGTTAAGTTTTTTTTGTTTTAACAACATCTTTCTGGTGATAAGTATCATTGAAAACCCCGGAGCGGATCATCCCCTGGAAGCCCACATGAAACGGGCCTCTGCCGAGAGGGAACCGGATCCCCGGATCTCCGGCAACAACCAAAGGATCCGCTCCTTTCGCGTCATAGGTTCCTACGAAAATAAGCTCGTCCCCCTCAATGAAAAAATCAAAAGAGAAACGGAACGTTTTATTGCCCGGCAATCCCGGTTATCCGTAAACAGGACCAAACCGGATACGGAATTCTGGTTTTTATACCGGCGGGAAGGGTTCTCGATTTTTATGAAGCGCCTGACCAAACATCCTTCCTTTGAAAAGGCCCTGCACCCTGGGGAATTGCCCCCCCAACTGGCTTACCTGATGTGCCGACTCGCGGAGCCGGGAAAAAACGACATTCTCCTGGATCCTTTTTGCGGGTACGGCTCCATTCCCTCTCAGAGCTTAAAACATTTTCCCCTCAAACAGTTCTGGGCCTTTGACCTGGATCCCGCGGCCGTCAAAATAACCCATACCAAGATTCGGGGAACTCTTCGGGAGCGCTGCCGGATACAACGGGCCGACATATACGATATTTTTTCGTGGCTGCCCGCAGGGGGCGTGGATAAGATCATCACCGATCCCCCCTGGGGTTTGTACCAAGCCTCCCGGATTCCGCTGGAACAATTTTACGAAAAAATTCTTGAAATCTTTGAAAAACTGCTGAAACCGGCAGGAACCCTGGTACTCCTCACCGCCCAAGGGGAAGCCCTGGCCGCCGGTCTGACGAAATTCCGGACCCTGGAACCACGCAAAGCCATACCCATACTGCTTTCTGGAAAAAAAGCGGGGATCTTTGTCATAAAAAAGACAGAACCGGAAGACCCATCAATCCGATAATAGGGAGGAATCCTTGGGGGCGAACTTTGATAAGAACAACATATCTCACTTAGGGCGAGATTGGTGATTCGTATATCGGCTCGTACAATGGTGCATACATCGATTCATAATCGACTGCGGGGACTGGGGAGGCCGCCGGATGGCGGGGATATTTAGGGCGGCCCAAAACTTCGATCTTAACGGGGGTAGGAGTGACTTTACTTATTTCGATATTATCCCCCGCCATCTTACCGATCTGGATAATCCAGGTAGAATCCACGGGGATCCGTTCGTTAATAGTAACAATAACGGCCCGTTGATTGTCCAAGTTGGTTACCCGGACCCGGGTATCAAAGTCCAACTCCGCATGGCCGGCTTTTAAACCGGGTTCATCCGTATTATAAGTCGCCAGTCCTGACGATACCTTTTGGGGATTTGTTCCGGGTACCGTAGCGCAGGACATAAAAAAACATATCCCCCCAAGCAAAATAAGCAACCTTTTTTTCATTTTTTCCCCACCCATTATTATTACCTAAAAAATTTGAGCCTTTCCCAAAATCTCATCTTTATAATAAATATATAAAAAAAACAGGATTTTGTCAATCAATTATTCGAGGGTAATCCCGGAGACTGACCTATATGCGAGGAGGGCATCGAAGTTTTTGGAACCCAAACCAGGTCCGGATGACAAGAAAAACTAAAAAAGTCCCCCGGATACGCCGAAGTTATTAAGGACCCTTAAAATGGATTTGCATAGAATGAAATTTTTGTATACTATTAGAATAATGGACTCTTATAGTCCGATAAAGCGGAGGTACTAGGACATGTCGGATAGTGACGATCTTGATCTTGGTGGGGAAGACTCCGCCGGGACGCAGAGTTCCTCGAAAAAGTCTTCCGGCTTGGCCGCGCTATTGCCGAATTTACTCAAATTCATAGCCATAGGGCTAGGGGCGCTTATCTTTATTGTGACCGTAGTGGTCATTACCGTTAACATCCTCGGCGGAGGGGGTAAATCCCAGACCATGGCGGCTGATCCGACCTCTCCCTATATCGGGAAACGGCCGGAATATAGCATGTTTACCGCCATAGGGATAGTCCGGACCCGTACCCGGGATACGACCCCCAATGCGGTGGTAATAGATATGGTTATCGGGTATGATTTGAATGATAATGTGGCGGCCACGGAACTGACCAGCCGGCTTTATGAACTTCGGGATTTCGTGCGGAATTTTTTCAGCAGCAAGTACGCGGTGGAACTGCAGCCCGAAAATGAAGCCCAGTTAAAACAGGAAATTATCGAGTATTTGAATACCAGGGTACTTGACACGGCCAAAGCCCGAATGATTCTGTTTAATCAGTTGGATGTGATGGAAATGTGATAAAATCCTGGGGGTTCAATCCTGGGGTTTCATCTGAACAATTTAGGCAAAAATCTGCGATTTTTGTCTTCGGAGTTTCTTTTGGAAACTTCAGGGAAGGGAAATGACAGAAGTTCTGTCCCAGGATGAAATAGATCAGCTACTCACCGCAATAAACGCCGGAGAAACGGAGCCTGAGGATTTTAGGCCCGCGGCGGATACCCGTAAAATAAAAATTTACGATTTTAAGCGGCCCGATAAATTTTCCAAGGAACAGATCCGTACGGTCTCAATTATGCACGAGACCTTTGCCCGGTTAACCACCACCAGTCTTTCCGCCAACCTCCGCAGCATGGTCCATGTTCATGTGGCATCGGTGGATCAGCTGACCTATGAAGAGTTTATCCGGTCCATCCCTACCCCAACTACCCTGGCGATTATCAATATGGATCCCTTAAAGGGAAACGCCATTCTGGAAATAGATCCGGCGGTGACTTTTTCCATTATCGACCGCCTTTTCGGCGGAACCGGGGAGGGTACCAAGGCCCAGCATGAGTTAACCGACATTGAAACCTCAGTAATGGAAGGGATCATCGTCAGGATCCTGGGAAATATGCGGGAAGCCTGGGCTACGGTGATCGATCTCCGGCCCCGGCTGGGCCAGATAGACACGAACCCCCAGTTTGCCCAGATCGTACCCCCCACGGAAATGGTAGTCCTCGTAACCTTGGAGACCAAGGTGGGGGATGTGGAAGGGATGATGAACTTTTGTATACCCTATCTAACCATCGAGCCTATTATCGGAAAGCTCTCCGCCCAGTTCTGGTATTCTTCGGTACGCCGGGGTACCACCACAGAAAATCTCAATGTGCTTAAGGAAAAGCTTGCAACCGTCGATGTTAATGTAGTAGCGGAGATTGGAAAGATCCAGATTCCCGTCCGGGATGTGCTTTCCCTTCGGGTGGGGGATGTGGTACGGCTCTACAATGTCCGGGTGGGAGATCCCTTTTCTCTCAATATCGGCAGCAAGAAAAAATTTCTCTGCCGGCCCGGGGTTATCGGTAAAAAAATGGCCGTACAGATTTTAAAGAAAACGGCGGAGCTTGAGCAGGAAGAATTTGAAGAGCTTGCGTCAGAAGGGGAGGAAATAATATGAGCGACGGCGCTCTTTCACAGGATGAAATAGATGCCCTGTTGGCAGGGGTAGATTCTTCCGGCGGAGGCGGCGGCCCTGGGTCCGGCGGCGCGGCCTCTACCAAGCCGGGAGCCTCCGATGAGGATCGCCGGGCGCTGCAAAATTTTCTAACCACCACGGTAGACGCCCAATCTTCCAATCTTTCTATGATGACCGGCTCAGAGGTCTCCCTTAAAGGCCCTCAAGTTGAATCCACCAACCGGGACAGCTTTCTCCAACAGCTTCCCGATATGGTAACCGCGGTTAAAGCGGACTTTACCTCCGGTTTCCCTGGGGAACACGCGTTTTTGTTGTCCGAGGATACCGCGAAAAGTATCGCCAGCCTCATGAACAAAGAAGAAAATATTACCCTGGACGAGATGTCCATGTCGGTGATCGGGGAGGTAGTTTCCCAGCTGGTGGGAACCCAGATTACCGCCCTTACCCAAAAAACGGGGAATAAATCCATCGCTTCTACCCCTCCGGAAGCGGTCAATGTACCCAAGGCGGTAGCGGCCCTTCCCGGGGACGGCTTTATGACCGCCACCTACCAACTCGGTCTGGGGGATGGAAAAACCTACCAGATTTGGGAAATTTTCGGTTCCGATGTTTCCCGGGACATAATCCAGGCGTTAAACGGCGGCGCCGCTCCGGCGGCGGCCGCATCCGCAATGGCCGCCCCCAATACGGGAGGGTTCTTCGGCGGCGGTATGGATATGCCGAATATGGGGATGATGGGAGGCGGCATGCCTAATATGGGAGGTATGATGGGACAGCCCACCAATGTTCAGCAGGTCCAGTTCCCCAGTCTGGTGCCCCAGCCCACCAACCAGGAACAAGGGAATATCGGTCTTATCATGGATGTTTTCATGGAAATGACCGTGGAATTGGGCCGCACCCGGAAGCTTATCAAGGAAATCCTGGGAATGGGGGAAGGGACCATCATAGAGTTGGACAAACTCGCCGGTGAACCGGTGGATATATTGGTGAACCACAAACTCATTGCCAAGGGTGAAGTGGTGGTAATTGACGAAAATTTCGGAGTCCGGGTCACGGAAATTGTTTCCCCTATGGAAAGAATGAGTGAAATGGGGTAAAATTGAAAAAAGATAGGTTTAATTTAATATTATCCTATGATATACTTACATAAGGACTCTAAGGGTCAGTTTGTACTTGGGAGGGGAAAAACTGAATCGTTTAGGTATTTTTTTAGCCGCCCTGATCATGATCTTCCCGGCTTTTGCCGGGAAGGCGCCTCTATTATCCGCGCAAGTTCCAGATGTCAGTGAACCGGGGGAACAATCCCCGGGAAGCGTCGGAAATGTTCCTATTCCGCCGGTAGCGGAAGAATCCTTGTCCCTGGACGCGGCTCCTCCGGAGTCCTTTCCCGAGGGGGAGGTATCGATCTTTCCCACCATTCTGCGGATGGTGGTGGTTCTTGCTCTGGTAGCGGCCTTTATCTATGTCGCCGTTTTTTTCCTCAAAGGTTTTTTGAAGCGGATCTCCCATCCCCAGGAGGCGGTAAACCCCTATCTTAAAGTAGTGGCCAGTACCCATTTGGGTTCCAACCGTTTTGTGCATGTGGTTTCCGTGGGTCCCAAACAGGCCTGGCTCGTGGGGGCCAGCGACGGAGGGGTTTCCCTGATCGCCGAAATAACGGATAAGGAAACGGTGGACGCCCTGCTGTTGGAGGATTCCCGGCAAAAGAACGAAACGGGAAAATTCCCGGATTTTAGAAGCCTGCTGCGCCATCTTGGCGGAGGAACCGGGGACAGCCCCGGTCCATCCCCGGAAAATGTCCGGAAACGGCGGGAAAGGTTGCGGGGCTTATGAAGACAGTCCGTTTCCTTGCCAGAGCAGGGGCTTTGTTTTGCCTGGTCCTCCTCATTCCCCGCCCCGCGGAAGCCCAAACTTTACCGTTTCCGGATATATCCACCCAGGGGACTATGGATATCCCCACCCCTCCGCCGGATCCGGTGATCCCCTTTATTGATTTGACCATCAGGAACCCCGAATCGGGCCGGGAGGTGGCTTTTTCCCTCCAACTCCTCCTCCTCATTACCGTCTTGTCCCTGGCCCCAAGTATCATCATCCTGATGACCAGTTTCTTGCGGATCTCCATTGTGCTGGACTTTATCAAACGGGCCCTTTCTCTCCAGCAGGTCCCCCCAAATCAAGTGCTCTTGGGAATATCCCTTTTTTTGACCATTTTTATCATGTGGCCCACCTTTGATACGATCTACAACAACTCCCTCCGCCCCCTGGGGGAAGGGACCATTTCCGTGGAGGAGGCGTATCGGGAAGCGGAAGGTCCCTTACGGCTCTTTATGTACCGGCAGATGCAGGGAAATCCCGATAATATCCGGCTTTTTATGGCCATGCGGGGACTGGACCGGCCCAACACCCTGGCGGATGTTCCCACCTATGTGTTGATCCCCGCCTTTATCCTCAATGAGTTAACCGTGGCCTTTAAGATAGGGATTCTGCTCTTTATTCCCTTTATTGTCATTGACATGGTGGTGGCCAGCGCCCTGATGTCCATGGGGATGATCATGCTGCCCCCGGTGATGATCTCCATGCCCTTCAAGTTGATCCTCTTTATTTTGGTGGACGGTTGGGGGCTTTTGACGGATCAGATTGTCCGTTCCTTTGTATAGGGATAGGAAATGAGTATCGGAGATATTACGACCCTCCTGAGGGGAGGAATTTTGGAGGTGCTTTTGCTGGCATCGCCCCTCCTGTTATCGGCCCTGGTGGTAGGGCTGGTGGTGGCTATTTTACAGGCGACCACCTCTATTCAGGAGCAGACCCTGACCTTTGTCCCCAAGGTGGTGATCATCCTCCTGGTTTTAGGTTTTTTGGGGGGATGGATGTTTTCATCCCTGGGGGATTATACGGTCCGGCTGTTTAGGATGATACCGGCCATGGCCCGGTAATCCGGTATCGGTAACCGAGGATAAGGTATGGAACAAACGATACTTGATGAAATTTTGCGGGCGGCCCCGGCTTTTCTTCTGATCGCGGCCAGGGCTTTGGCTATGATCGAAACCGCCCCCCTCCTCTCTTCCGACGCAAACCCCCAGGTGGTGCGGATCGCCCTGGCGGGATTTGCCGCCTATATGGCCTTTCCCACCGCCCTGGTAAGGGAATGGGAGATACCGCCCTTTGGCCTCTCTTTTGTGTTTCTGGTTATCGGGGAAGGGATTATCGGGATAATTATCGGTTTTTTTATGACCATCATATTTTCCGCCTTTTCCACTGCGGGTCAGTTTTTCTCTCTTCAGATGGGTTTCGGCGCTTCGGAAACCTTTGATCCCCTTTCTCAAATAGAAAATCCCCTGATGGGTCAGTACCTCAACCTGGTGGCTATGTTGGTGTTCCTCTCCCTGGGGGGATTCGGGGAGCTGTTTCTGGGGGGATTCTGGCGATCTATCCAGTCGGTGAGCGTCATGTCCCTGGTAGCAGGCCGGGAGGCGGTGCTGGGAATGCTCCTTGCGGGGCTCTCCCGGCTCTTTTTAGATGCCATGGTCATATCCATGCCTATCCTGGGAACCCTCTTCCTTACCACCCTTTCCACAGGACTCATCTCCAAGGCGGCTCCCCAGATCAACATCCTGACCGAGGGCTTTCCCATATCCATCACTATTGCTTTTATCCTGCTGCTGGTCACAATGCCCTTTATGGTGGAGGCCTTTAGCCGGGTGGTGGAATCGGGGTTTGGGGTGATCGAAACCCTCTACACCCGGATCGGCGCCCCCATAGGGAGTACGACATGAGGACCTATTGGATAACGGGTGTGGTTTCGGCCCCCGGGGAAGAGGGGCCTCTGGAGTGGACCCAGGCCGCCTATGCCCTGGCCGCAGCTATGGACCTCCAGTGGTTTGCCGCGGAAGATGAGGGCCGTACCGAGGAACCCTCGGAGTACAAGATTCGCAAAGCCCGGGAAGAAGGCCGGGTCGCCAAAAGTCAGGAACTCACCGGGGCCCTGATCCTCCTCCTCCCCACCCTGGCAATCCTCTTCCTCGCCCCCTTGATGCTGCGGACCTGCGTGGAGATGATCCGGTTTTTCTTTTCCCGGGCAGCGGAACTGGACCCCGCCAAAGACGGGATCATCGCCGGGGCCTTTTTTTCTTATTTTGCCCGCCTGGCCCTGCCTATCGCGGCGGTGTCCATGGTGACGGCGATCTTTGCCAATCTGGTACAAACCGGGCCCCTTTTTACCCTTAAACCCCTGGTTCCCAATTTTTCAAAAATAGTCCCCCGGTTCGGCCGGTATTTTCAGCGGACCCTTTTTTCCATGGAAGGGCTGTTTAATTTTACCAAATCCATTATTAAAATGGCGATTATCGGACTCACGGCCTTTTTTATTATCCGATCTGAAATACGGGGTTTGGCTAATTTACAAACCGCGGAACTCTGGCAGGCGGTACGGCTTATCGCCTCCCTGGCGGCGCGGATGTTGATTATTTCGGCCCTCCTCCTTTTGGTACTGTCTGTTCCGGATTTTCTGTTCCAGCGCTGGCAGTACCGGGAGTCCCTCAAGATGACCAAACAAGAGGTCAAAGAAGAGCGGAAGATGTACGAAGGGGATCCCCAGATTAAAGGCCGCCTCCGTCAACGGATGCGGGAGATAATGAGAGCGAACATGCTGGTGAACGTACCCAAGGCGGACGTGGTGATCACCAACCCGACCCACTTTGCGGTCGCCCTGGAGTACCATCAGGGGCGGGAAGCCCCCCAGGTAAGCGCCAAGGGCGCCGATGAAATGGCCGCCCGGATCCGGGCCATCGCCCGGGAAAACGGGGTGCCCCTGGTGGAAAACAAGCCCCTGGCCCGGGCCCTTTACGCGGAATTGGAAGTCGGGGACTTTATCCCGGAGCAGTATTATGAAGCCATCGCTAAGATTTTAGTTGAGATACAGCAGATCAGCCAGAAATATCGCCAGGCCGAGGATCTGGGGGCGTGAGGGGATAACCCCGGCGTGGTTAAGTAAGAGGAGCGGGAGAGGATATGTCGGATGCGGGAAGGATCATAGCGGGCAGTTTATTCAGGGACAGGACCGATTTGTTTATCGCCATCGGGGTGGTGGCGGTGGTGATGATGCTCATTATCCCCCTGCCCACGGTACTGTTGGACGCCCTCATGGCCATGAACCTGGTCATTTCCCTGCTGATCCTCCTTATTGTGCTTTATACCAAAAAAGCTACGGATTTTAGTGTTTTTCCCACCCTGCTCTTGGTGATCACCGTCTTCGGCCTGGCCTTAAATATTTCTTCCACCCGGCTGATCCTGACCCAGGGGGCGGCCTTTGACGGCCGGATGATCCGGGCTTTCTCCAGTTTCGTGGTGGGTTCCGGGGGGACCGAGGGTCTTGTGGTGGGGTTCATTATCTTTATCGTGATCATCGCGGTCCAGGCGGTGGTGATCACCAAGGGGGCAACCCGCATAGCCGAAGTGGCGGCCCGGTTTGCCCTGGACGCCATGCCGGGAAAACAGATGGCCATAGAGGCGGAGTACAACTCCGGAGCCATCACCGAGGAAGAATCCATTACCCGGAAAAACGATCTCCAGCGGGAAGTGGATTTTTACGGGGCCATGGACGGTTCCAGTAAATTCGTGTCCGGTAACGTTAAGGTGGGGATCCTGATCACCGCAGTGAATATCCTGGGGGGAATCATCATCGGTTCGGTCTTCCACGGGGAGCCTATTTCCGCAGCGGTGGGGACCTACATATCTTTTTCTATTGGAGACGGCCTCCTTTCCCAGTTTCCCGCCCTGCTGGTTTCCACCGCCACAGGGATCATCGTTACCCGTTCCGTTTCCGACGGTACCTTTGGGGAGGACGCCTCCACCCAGTTCTCCCGGGACAGCCGGATCTACTGGATAGGCGCCGTGGTCCTGGGGAGTTTTGCCCTGCTTCCGGGTTTTCCCTGGTATGTCCTTGTCCCCTTGGCCCTGGCCCTGGCCTTCCTCGCCTTCCGGCTGGGCCGGAAGAAAGTTCGGGAAGAAGCGGCGGCTACCCAAAAAATCGCGGAGGCAAAAAAACCCAAGGATGAGGCCGGGGAAATGTCCCCGGTGGTACCCCTGGATCCCCTGTCCCTGGAATTGGGGTACGGCCTTATCCCCCTGGTAGACCGGGATAAGGGGGCGGAACTTCTGGAGCGGATCCAACGGATTCGCCGGGAATCGGCCCTGGATTTGGGGCTGGTCATCCCCCGGATCCGGATCATCGACAATATGCGCCTGGAACCCTCGGAGTATTGTTTTAAGATCAAGGGGGCTGACGTAGGCCGGGGAAAGATCCGGATGGGGTATTACCTCTGTATCAATCCCGGGGGGGTAAAGGACGAATTACCCGGTGAAAAAACCATAGATCCCGCCTTTGGACTGCCCGCCCTGTGGGTAAACGAGGACAAACGGAGTGAGGCGGAACGGGCGGGGTATACGGTGGTGGATTCTTCTTCTATAATAGCCACCCATTTGACGGAAATTATCAAACGCCATGCCCAGGAGATCCTGGGTCGGCAGGATGTACAGGCCATCCTGGATACTCTGAAAAAGGAATATCCCGCGGTGGTGGAGGAGGCGCAAAAGGCCCTCTCCCTGGGGGGAATTCAGAAGGTGCTCCAGGGACTGCTCCGGGAACGGGTATCCATCCGGAACATGGTGGCTATTTTGGAAACCCTGGCCGATTATGGACCGGTCACCAAGGATATCCAGTTCCTTATTGAAAAGGCCCGGCAGGCCCTGGGACGGGAACTATGCCTCCAGTATGCTGATGATGAACGGAAACTCCGGGTATTAACCATAGAACCGGGCCTGGAGAAAAAGATCATCGAAAGTCAGGTTCAGACATCCTCGGGAGTGATGTCCGCCCTGGAGCCGGCCCTGCAAAGGGCCTGGATCAAGGCCCTGTCCCGATCCATCGCCGTGGTGGAGGAGCGGGGCTGGCTACCGGTGATCCTTTGTTCCGAAGCGGCCCGATTTCTGGTAAAATCTTCGTTGGATCGGGAACTGCCGACCCTGGCGGTTCTTTCGGTGCCGGAAATCGCTTCGGAAATAACCGTCGAGGTGGTAGGGGAAATTAAGCTGGAGGATTAGAAAAATATGAACTATTTTACTGAACAAGGACTGACCGAGGATGAATGCCGTCAAAAGATCCGGATGAAATATGGGGACCGGGCCCGGGTCATGATACAGAAATCCATCCGTATCGGGGGCTTGTTTGGTCTTTTTAGCCGGGAGGGGGTGGAAATGACCGGCATTATTCCCCGGGATTATATCCCCTATACCGCCGGATCGGCAGCCTCCGCGCCCTTGGATTTTCAAAAAGAGAAAGAGAAGGTCCTTGCCGTAGCCCGAACAGATAAGACCGTTTCGGCTCAGGAAAAAGCCGACCCCATCCAGCAGAAGATCCTCAACGAAGTAATGGATTTAAAACAGAAGATCCAGAGCCCTTCGGGGGAAGGACACCCCACCCTGGCCCGGATCGGGGAACTCCTCGATCTCAATGATTTTTCCCCTGGTTACAGCAGGCTTATCCTGGACCGGCTGAAAAAAGAATTTCCCCTGGAAATTTTAAATGATTACGATCGGGTACAGGACCAGGTGGTGGAATGGATAGGGGAAAACATCACCATCTTTAAACCGGACCCTCCCAAAAAGCTGCCCCGGATCATGATCCTGGTAGGCCCCACCGGAGTTGGTAAAACCACCACCATCGCTAAATTGGCGGCCGTTTTTGGACCGGGGAATAAGGAGGGACGCCCCCTTTCGGTACGGATGATCACCATTGATAATTACCGGATTGGCGCCAAACTCCAGGTTGAAACCTATGGGGATATCATGAATATTCCCGTTTCTTGTGTGGATAATTACGGGGATCTCAAAAAAACCATCGCCCTCTATTCGGAGGATGTGGATTTGATCCTGGTGGATACCATCGGGAAAAATCCCCGGGATTCGGTGGAAATCGCCGAAATGAAGCAGATCCTTTCGGGCTGTGGTTCCTCCGCCGAAGTACACCTTGCCGTGGCGGCCACCACAAAATACAGCGATATGCGGGAAATTTTTCAGCAGTTTGAGCCTTTTAATTACCGGTCGGTGATCATCACCAAATTAGACGAAACCATCCGGGTGGGGAATGTACTCAGTGCCCTGGCGGATAAGGGAAAATCCATTTCTTATATTACCGATGGTCAGCATGTACCTGATGATATGCATAGGGCCGCCGTGATTCCGTTTTTGATCAACCTGGAAGAATTTAAGATAAACCGGGACAAAATTGAAGAACGGTTTCCCCCGATATAAATAAACTAAAAGCCGAGGTGGTTTCACCATCCTCCGGCCCCCGGGCCATGATTTTGAAACTGAGGCTTGATATTATTTGGAGATGATGATGGAAGATCAAGCAGAACGCTTACGGGAAATGATGCGGACCCGAAGCAGTGTCCAGGAAAAACCGTCCCAGGCCAAGGAAGTGAAAAAAACCCGTATTATCACCATTACCAGCGGCAAGGGAGGGGTGGGAAAAACCAACGTATCGGTAAACATGGCCCTGGCCTACGCCCGGCTGGGGAAAAAAGTGGTGGTGATGGATGCGGATTTGGGATTGGCCAATGTCAATGTGATGTTGAACATGGTCCCCAAATTCAACCTATACCATGTGATCCGCAAACAAAAAACCATGAAGGAAATCCTGCTGGAAACCGAATATGGTATTTCCATCGTAGCCGGGGCGTCGGGTTTTTCTAAAATAGCCAATCTCAGCGAAATTGAGCGTCAGAATTTTATCAACGAACTGGATACCCTCTCCAACACCGACATTATCATCATCGATACCAGTGCCGGGGTCTCCAGCAATGTACTGGACTTTATCGCCGTCGCCGATGACGCGGTGATTATCACGACCCCGGAACCTACCGCTATTACCGATGCCTATGGTATTATTAAAATAATCGCCACTGAAATTGACAACCTGAATATGGGGCTTAAACTGGTAGTAAACCGGGTGAAGTCCGTGGCGGAGGCAAAAAAAGTTGCCGACCGGATGACCAGCATCGCGGGGCAGTTTTTAAATCTTAAGGTGGAATATTTGGGCTTTATCTACGATGATCCCGCTGTTTCCCACGCGGTACTGCGGCAGCGGCCCTTTATGGTGGTTGATCCGAAATGCCGGGCCTCTTTATGCGTTCAGCACATTGTGGGAAGGATGGAAAAAAGCGAACCCCGGGAGGGAGGGGGATTCGGAAGCATGATTAAGCGGTTTTTTGGCCGTTCTTGACCAGGGTCGGTGCGGAAAGGCGGTTGTTTTTGGACAAGGCCGGTCCTTTTTTTCAGCGCTTTGAGCGGAGGTAGGATGAATTTTAAACTAAGCGGTATTGCCGCGGGGATAGCCTTTGTTCTCTCGTTACTCATCGGTCTTATCAGCGGGGCGGGAATTCTGGCACTGGTCCGGGCGTTTATTTTAGGGGCGATCTTTTTTATTTTGTCCGCGGGAGTCTATCGGCTTATCCTGCATTTCTTACCGGAATTGCTGGAAAGCCCCCAAGATGAAGAAGATGTCCTCCCGAGCGGTTCTATGGTGGATATTTCCCTGGAAGCAGAACCCGGAGAAGAGCCGGCGGATACCGGGGAACATACTCCGGAGGGATCTTCTGGAATATCCTCATTTGAAAATCCTTCGGGACTGGATCAAAAGGAAAATATTGAATATACTAATCAGGGGGGTATGGATAAAAATCCCCCAATACGGGGTGAGGAATCGGCGCCGTCCCCAGATAGCGTCGATTTGGGAGATGAACTCCCCGATTTGGAAAGTTTATCCGCGGCGTTTTCACCGGGCGGCAGGGGGAGTAACGAGGATTTATCGGAATTTATCATATCTTCCGATGATTCTACCGGAAGAAAATCGGGCGATAAGTCCGATGATCTGAATAGTGATTTTAGCACCCATGATATGGCATCCGCGATACAGACCATATTAAAACGGGAATAGAAAGGATATTATATGGGGAATGTCCTCAGAAACGATACCGCTCATCGTTCTCCGGAACAAAAAACCGAGGAAGAACTTTGGGTCACGTACCGAAAAACCCGGGATCCGGAAATTCGGGAACTTTTTATCCGGCAATATGCCCCATTGGTAAAATATGTCGCCGGTAAAGTGGCGATAGGCATGCCTGCCAATGTTGAATTCGACGACCTCGTGGGTTACGGCGCTTTTGGCCTTATGGATGCCATTGATAAATTTGATCCTGAAAAAAACGTTAAATTTAAGACCTATGCGGTAACCCGGATTCGGGGGGCTATTTTTGATGAGCTGCGATCCATCGATTGGGTTCCCCGGTCGGTGCGTCAGAAAACCCGGGAGGTGGAGGACACCATCGGGGCCCTGGAAGCCCAGCTGGGAAGAACCGCCTCGGATCAGGAAATAGCCAATGCCCTGGGGATGAGCGAGGCCGAATATCTTAAAACCATCATGAAAATATCCGGAACCTCCATACTTTCCCTTAACGACGTATGGTTTTCCGGAGATGAAAATGACAAAGTCTCCATCGGGGACAGTATTGAATCGCCTTCCAGTATGAATCCGGATGTGATCGTAGAAAAAGAGGAGATCCGCCGGGTGATCGTGGAGGCCATTCAGGAATTACCCGACAAAGAAAAAAAGATCCTGGTACTGTATTATTACGAAGAACTTACCCTTAAAGAAATCGGTCAGGTATTGGAGGTAACCGAATCCCGGGTATCTCAGCTGCATACCAAGGCCATACTCCGGCTTCGGGCTAAGTTGACCAATATTCGTAAAGGCATTATGTAAGCGTCCTATCCGGGGGAATTTATGATCGATTTTGTCCAGCTGCAACAGATCATGAAGGAAAGCCTGGAACAGGATCGGGTGATACGAACCATTGATGTGACCGGTTCCACCCTGGAAAAAGCGGTGTCCGAGGCGGCGACCATCTTCAATCTTCCCATACGGCGTTTGGAGTACGAAATTATTGACCGGGGGTTCCCGGGGATCCTGGGAAAGGGGCAAAAGGATTGGAAAATCCGGGCCTATGAACGGGTCTTGGAGAAAAAAGACCAGGCCCCGATCCTCGAAGATGAAGAAAAAACCATTGATGAAACCCCGGTTATTACGGATAAAGACGGCGATGCCTTTGTTCATCTTTATCCGCAAGGGGCCTTTGTCAAGGTGGTACCCCCCATAGGAAAAGGGAAGCATATCACTGAAGCCTTGGTCATGGATATACTAAAAAGCCGGGTTGTTAAGGATATTGACGTCCCCTTACTGACCAAAACCATCAAAGAAGCCGCGGGAGTCTTTGTCCAGGTAGGGGATTTTGAAAACAACCCCATAAATGACGCCTACGTTAATGTTGATATTTCCGATATGGGGATGAAAGCCTACATTAATGTAACTCCTCCCGGTCCGGGGGGATGCGATCTCCCTCCGGAGACCATCCTCAGCTTTCTCAGGAATAGCCATGTGGTGCATGGGGTTAAAGAAGATTTTATCCGGAGTTTCGCGGACCGGCCGGTATATAATGAAAACGTTCTTGTGGCCGAAGGTACCAAACCAAGCAGCGGCCGGGACGCCTATATTCAGTATAATTTTGAAATGGATCATTCCAAAGTGCGCCTCCGGGAAGGCTTCAACGGACAGGTGGATTTTAAGGATCTCCATATTATTCAAAACGTAGTGGAAGGGCAGCCCCTGGCCAAAAAAATACCCCCGGAACTGGGAAGTCCGGGGATGACCGTAAACGGCAAGGTGATCCCCGCGACCAATGGCAGGGACCTGGTCCTGCCCCTGGGAAAAAATGTTCGTGTGGGGGAGGATAATCTTACCATCTTTGCCAATATAAACGGGCAAGTAGTGGAAGTAAATAACAAGATCAATGTGGAACCCGTATACACCGTCAAGGGGAACGTGGACATCAAAACCGGAAATATTATTTTTCTAGGGACGGTGGTGGTGACCGGTAATGTGGATGCCGGGTTTTCCGTCAAAGCGGCGGGGAACATAGAGATCCACGGTACGGTGGAGAAGGCGGAACTGGATGCGGAGGGAGATATTATTGTTCATCAGGGTATCACCGGTAAAGGCGCCGGTATTGTGCGGACCGGACATTCCCTTTGGTCCCGGTTTATTGAAAACACCCACGTTGAAGCGGGAAATATGGTCGTCGTCTCCGATGGGATTATCAATTCCCAGGTTGACGCCTATAGCCGGATCTCCTGCCAGGGAAAACGGGCCCATATAGTGGGGGGACGGCTCAGGGCCATCGATGAGATCATCGCGGGAACCCTGGGAAGCCCTACCAGCGGGACTGAGACTATCTGTGAAGTAGGTTTTGATCCCAAATATAAAGAAAAACTGGGGATATTTACGGAAAACAAGGAATCCCTGGTAAAGCAGCTTGAGGAAATACGGCTTAATCTGCAAACCCTTATCAATATTAAAAAACAGCGTAAGACCCTGCCCGAAGATAAAGAGACCTTTATGAAGGAACTGATGGATAAGCGGACAGAGCTTATGGAGGAATTGCATAAAATTGACGAGAATATCAGTGAGGTTCAGGAAATACTGAATGGCATAAAAAACCGGGGACGGGTTTCCGCTTCCTCCAGGGTATATCCCGGGGTTAAGATTATCATCCGGGAGGTCAAGGAAGAGGTACGGAATGAATACAAGGCGGTAACCTTTATTCTTGAAAACGACCTGATACGGGTAGTCAAGTATGAAGAATCGGAAGAAAAAATAAGCTGAGGTGACCATGGCTATTCAGCCGATTGACCTGCAAACCCTGTTTACCCAACTGGACAAGGTCGGTAAAAATCAGACCGCCCAAAAGGAGGGTCTGCAAATTCAACAGGCCCTGCAGGGGGAGCAAATTCAGCGGAAGACCGAAGAGCGGATTCAATCGGTGAATGAGTCCCAGGATACCGGGGAAGGGGCCGAAACCATTAGGGATAGGTCCTCCCGGAAAAACACCGGCGAAGAGAAGCAGGGCCGGGAAGAAACCGGTGAAAACCCCCAGGATGAGAAGCCGGGGGAGCCCTTAGTATTCCGGGATCCGGATCTGGGAAGAAATATTGATGTAAGCGGCTGAAAGAGGAAAATCCATGTACCTATCCCTTCTTTTTTCATCGATCAGCTTGATCCTCTGCGGATTTTTTTTTGTGTTTTTTCGCGCCTATATCCGGCATAGAACCGGGCCGGAACGGATCCTGGGGGAATTTCGGGAAGAGGCGGATAAGCTTATCGCCGAGATCGACGCCATCACCGATAGGGACGCCACCCTGGTAGCGGAACGTATAAAAACCCTGCGGGCCCTCCTTGAGGATACGGATCGGCGGATAGCCGTGTATACCCGGGAGCTGAACCGAGAAAGAAAACAGGAAGCGGCCTATGTTGAATTGGGACTGAAACGGTCCGTTTTACCTACCCCGGAAAAAAGAGAAGGGGAAGGCGCTCCAACCCGGCCTTTCCCGGAGGAAGGGCGGGAAGGGAAAGGGAAGGTCCCGGGAGAACCCCGTTTTATCCGGTCCCCGACGGCTATTGAGCCCAAACCCCCGTCCTTTGCCGAGCAGGTGGAAAAACTCGCCGGGGCGGGTCTTTCATCGGAGCTTATTGCGTCCCGGCTGGGAACCACCCTGGCGGAAGTGGATCTGGCCATAGCCCTGTTACATCGTAAACAAACCGAAACAAATTGAGAGAGAAGCGGCGCCCCTTATAAATGCCCATCGTCCAGGATGATCACGTCTACCCGCCGGTTATAGGCCATGCCTTCGGGGGTATCGTCCCGGCTTATGGGCATGGTGGCGGCGAATCCCGCCACCTGAAAGCGGTTTTCATCGACCCCGATATCGGTAAGATAATGGAGGACCGCGAGGGACCGGGCGGTGGACAGTTCCCAATTAGACGGCCAGGGTCCGTTGGGATCGGTGTCTTCCGAATCGGTATGTCCCTCAATTCTGAATTTTCTGCCCCGTACTTCGTCGGATTCCAGGAGGGTCCCCAGGCGGAGCAGGATATCCCGGGTTTCTTCTATGTTGATGACCGCGCTGGCGGGGCCGAAAAAAGCGTCCGAGGCAAGGCTTATGATGATGCCCCGTTCATCCTGGGTAACCTTGACCTTGTTCGACCGGATTTCCGGGTTAAAAAGGCTGGTCGCCCGGCGGAGGGCGGTTCCCAGAACCCGGCCCCGCACCTGGGCGGGGAGGGACATAATGGTATTGCCCAAATCAGCGCTTTTACCCACGGACAGGGTATTGCCCCCGGTGGAAGCCCCCATGCCGATGTTGTTCAGGTTGGAAATCATCGCCGCGAGCTGGGTAATGTCCACCTCGTCGGGATTGAAAAGCGCCACAAAGAAGCAAAGCATGAGGGTAACCATATCCGAGTACGTTACGATCCATTCGCTGGTGACTCCCCCTTCGTCCCGTTTCTTTCTTGCCATACCCTAGTCCTTGAGTACTTCCGCTTCCACGGCCTTGCGATCCGCGGGAGTAAGGTAGGAGAGGAGTTTCATCGCCAGGATCCGGGGGTTGTCCCCGGCCTGGATAGAAAGGATCCCCTCAATCTCCATTTCCTTAACCGTGGCTTCCCGGCCGTCGAAGGCCTTGAGCTTGCCCCCCCAGGGGATCAAGAGGAGGTTTGCCATCATAGAGCCGTAGAGGGTAGTGATCAGGGCGACGGCCATATTGGGGCCCAGGGCGCTTTTGTCTTCCAGGTTCTTTAACATACCGATAAGACCGATAACGGTCCCCAGCATCCCAAGACCTGGGGCCAGGGTACCCCACATATTGATCGATGAGAGCTTCCCGGCATGCCGTTCCTGCATCTGATTAACTTCATTTTCCATGAGGGCCCTGATAATTTCCGCATCCACGCCGTCCACCACCAGTCGCATTCCCTTTTTGATAAACTCATCGTCCAGATCTTCCAGTTCTTCTTCCAGGGCCAAAAGACCCTCCCGGCGGGCCTTTTCCGACATGGTCATAAGCTTGGTAATGAGCCCTCGCTCATTAAAATTCGGAATTTTAAAGGTAAGGCTTATGGTACCGAAAATGCCCAGAGCATTGGGGATGCTGCTGAAGGTAAACAGGGCGAAATAAGAACCCAACACCACGATTAACACCGAGGGAATGTCCACGAAGGTTAAAAGACCGGTTCCTCCGGTGATGATTCCCAGGGCCACCATGCCGAGACAGCCGGCTATACCTATTATTGTCGATAAATCCATACTCTCTTACTTCTCCTACAGGCGGCGGTATCGCCGCCGACGTATAATCGGACAATAACCCGCAGGGTTACAATCCGCGGGATTACTGCTTACTCCTCATTCTTAAAAGCGCCGATTTGACGACGGTACGCGATAATGCTTTCAAGAATCTCGGAAACCTGTTCACGTACTATAACATGCTTGCCCGACAACATAAGCAGGGTCGTATCGGGGTGGACCTCGATCGATTCAATTTGGTGGGGGTTTATATAATATTCTTTTCCATCAAGCCGGGTTACTTTTATCATTTCATTTGATGAGGAATGGGGGGGAACGGTGAGGAGGGAACCCCCCGTTAACTCACCGCCCGGCCCTCACTACCGCCTCCTATCTCTTCAGGGTTAACACTTCCTGCAATAACTGATCCGCGGTCTGAATGGTCCGGGAATTTGCCTGGAAGCCCCGCTGAGTTACGATCATATCCACAAACTGTTCGGAGAGGTCAACATTGGACATTTCCAGGGTACCGGCGATGATCTTACCCTTCCCTGCGACACCTGAAGGACCGATATTGGCGGTGCCGGAGTTATTGGATACCACAAAGTTATTGCTTCCCGCCTTTTCGAGGCCTCCCTGGTTGGCGAAGCTGGCCAGGGCGACCTGTCCCAAGGTCCGGTTAGTGCCGTTGGAGAAAACCCCCGTAATAACCCCGCTCTGGTCGATCTTGAAGTTATCCAGGTACCCCATGGTATTTCCGTCCTGCTCGGTCATTTTTGAAGAACTGGCCTCGGCGTACTGGGTAATGGAGTTGGTTAATCCCCCCACGGTCCCGAGGTTCAGGGTAAATCCCTGACGGACGGGGGCGCCGTCGGCCCCCACCGTGGCGGTCTGGACGTCGTAGGCCACGTTCATGATCACCGGGGTCCCCGGATCCGTGCCGGAGAGGTTCCCCGCCCCGTCGGCGGCGTTGAGGATGGTCCCCAGGTTGGAGAAGTTAACCGTAAAGGTATTGGGCCCTCCCGCGGCGGGGGCGTCCGCCCCGAGGCCTATGGCGGCGTTGGTGGCCACCGGGTTTTCGGGGTCCACGGTAACCACGGCGTTCCAACTGTTGTTGACCCCCGGGACCCGGGTAAACACCAGCTGCAGGGTGTGTTCATCCCCGAAGGTATCGAAGACCTTGATCTGCTCGTTCCAGCTCCCCTCCCGGACCTGGAGCGCCGTGGGGTTCTCGGGGATCTCGATGGTCCTTTTGTCCAGGTTACAGGCGAAGTTGACGTTGGTGGTGGCCCGGGCGGCGTCTTTTGCCCCCACGGGGATGATGAGGTCTTCCACATCCCGGGAGACGTCGATAAACTGAACGCCATCCACATCCTGAGCCATCCAGCCCTGGACCCGCATCCCATTGGCGGGGTTCACGAGGAGCCCCCCCTCGTCCAGGCCGAAATTCCCTGCCCGGGTGAAATAGGACTTGTCTCCTTCTTTGAGGACAAAAAATCCCGTGCCCGAGATCGCCAGGTCCGTCTGGACCCCGGTGGTCTGGAGGGACCCCTGGATATGAATGGTGTCGATGGAGGCCACCGACATCCCGAGCCCTACTTCCCGGGGGTTTACCCCCCCCAGGTCCTCGGTAGGCCGGGAGGCGCCCTGCAACTGCTGGTAGATCATATCCTGAAAATTAACCCGGTTCCGCTTAAACCCGGTGGTATTGACATTGGCGATATTATTACCGACCACATCCATCCTGGTCTGATGGTTCTGCAGTCCCGAAACGCCTGAAAACAACGATCGCATCATAGTGATCACTCCTCTAATAAGCGGCCGTGCAGCCGCCAACGTTTAATGGGACAGTAACCCTTCGGGTTACCACCCACTCTTCTAACCCTATTCCTCAAATACCTTGGTCACTTCTTCCCAGGGATAATAGGTTCCATTGACCAAAATCTCGGGTTTTCCGCCCCGGCTGACCGCCTTGACCGTACCCTGGACGACCTTGTCCCCTTCGTTGAGTTCTACCGATTTTCCCAGGGAAGAAGCGGCTTCGCTCTGGGTAAAGAGTTCCGCCAGGCGGCTAAAATCATTGGCCATGCTGGTCATTTGTTGCAGAGTATTAAGCTGGGCCATCTGGGAAATGAATTCCCGGTCCTCCATGGGGGCGGTCGGGTCCTGATGGGAAAGCTGCGCCAGGAGGAGGGTTAAAAATTCGTCCTTCCCCAGATCCTTTACCGGGGTTTTACCGTTAAATAATTGTTTATTGAGCCGATCCGCTTCCAGGGCCCGGGCGGTCCGTTCCTGGGGACTCATCTCAAATCGAAGTTCATTCATAGCTTAACTCCTCAAATGCCGGTTATACCAGCATATTTACCGGCCCGGAGGCCGCCGGATCCCCGGGGCTTCCGCTTATTGCCAAAAGATCCCCCGCGGACTCATAACCGGAAACCGCCAGGTGAAGGCGCTCGGAAAAGAAGGGGCTCGCCTCCTCTCCTTTCCCCTGGGGATTTCCCCGGTCGCCTCCATTATCGGAACTGACCGACAACTCGATGCTGGCCCCGTTAAAACCCGAATCCTTGAGGGCCTGTTCCAGGGACGCTATTTCCCTTTCAAAAGCCCGCAGGGCCTCGTTACTTTCTACGATGATCCGCCCCGCTATCTTGTTTTCGGCCATTTCCAGACGTATCTTTACATTTCCCAGGGATTCCGGTTTAAGGGTGAGCCGGATGAGACCCGCCCCGCCGTCCTTGAGGATGATCGATGCCTGCTGGACAATATCGTCCCCGAGGCCTCCCCGGAGTTCCCCAGCGAGGATCTCCTCAAAGGCCCGGGAGGGAGCGCTGCCCCCGGTGGAAAGACCCTCTCCCACGGCCCTGCCGCCTCCGGGGAGTTCCAGGCGGAGTTCCACTTCCCGGATTGTCCCGGGGGCCTCTCCCGGCAGGGCGGGACCGCGGGCGAGGGGAACCTCCGGGGCCGTCCTCTGGTCCCGGACTTCCAGTTCCACCCTATCCCGGCGTTTATCCCGTAGGCCGGGATCGTTCCGCCGGGAATTGGCGGGACCGGTTTTTTCCGCTTCTCCGGAAGGTTTTTCCACTGTCCGGGCAAGGCGGACCGCCGCCGCTTCCGTTTCCCCGGTAAGCCGCAGGGACGCCTCCCCCGGATCCCGGCGGGCCGCGGCGGCCTTCCGATCCCGGGGTGAGGCGTCTTCCTCAAGCCCCTCAGGGCCTCCCGCGCTTTGCGGGCCCGGCGGCTTTATCTCCGCGAAAAGGACCGGCGTCTCCACGGTAAACTCCCCGGAAGGGGGGGGGAAATCCTCAGGGCCTGTTTCTTGCGGGGGGACTTCCCCGGGATCGGTTTGGGGAAAAAGGGAAAAAGCCGCGGCAAAAGCCGCCGCCTCAGCCGTCGTGTCTTGCCCTTCTTCGGTTTGCTCCAGGGGGAATAGGCCGACCTTTTCACCGGGGAGGGCTTCTTGGACCAAAAGCACCGGCGTTTCTTTTTTCCGGAGCTGTTCATCCCCCGGGGAAAGGGGCGCTTTCTTTACCCACCGGGGATTGGTTTTCTTTATGGAAGCGTTTTCCCCGTCCCCTTCGGGAGCTTCACCGGGGAGTAACGAAGGATCTTCCGTCTCCGCGATCTGGCGCGCCCCCGGTGGACGGGTTTTGGAATTACGAAGCAGTCCCTCAAGGAGCTTGGAAAACACCCCGAGCTTATCCTGGCGCATGATTTTTGGGGCCTGGCCCTCCTGAGGACTTTCTGAACTTAACTGGGGGGATATTTGCATCACCGCCCGGCCTCCTCTCATGTAGAACCTTCCGGAGGCCCGGGGGCCGCGGACAAGCCGCCGGCCGTATGTTTGCGCAGCGCCTCAGTTGAGGCCGGAGGGTCTTCCCGTCATCTTGCGCTGGAGTTCCGCCGCCCGTTCCGGGGGCATGAGGGAAAGCCAGTAAGCGACGATGGAGGTGGTCCCCTCCGCCTGGGCAATCGTTTCGGTCATCCGGAGTACGTCGATAGCATCCTGATCATTCATCGCGGTAATAATACCCACCGCTCGCTCCGGGGGCATACCGGTTAAATACCGGGCGTACTGCTCGACGTTCTTTCGTTTATTGTCGGCATCTTGCACCTGGGCATTGATGGAATTTTCCCGTTCATCCAAAGCTTTCTGCCGTTCCTCCAGTTCCCCGGCCATCTGCTCGATCTCCCCCTGGCGGGTGAGAATATCCGCTTCCCGCTTGTCCAATTCCATGCTCCGCAGTTCCTGGGCCTCAAGCCGGATCGCCAGCCGTTCCGCATCCAGGGAGAGGAGTTCATCCTCATCCCCGCCGCCTTGGGAGCGGGGTTCCAGGCCGAGGAGCCGGGAGAAAGGGGCCAACACGGCCTTGGCGTCAATAATATTGAGGTAGTCGAACCAGACCAAACCGCCCCCCGCCAGGGCGGCAATGAGAATCAAAAGAACCAGTACCCTGCCTAAAATACGTAATCCGTATCCGGCCATTTTTTATCTCCTTGCTTTTAAAGAGCCCGGGGAGCCTCCGTCTCTTTCCGTTCAGAATCGGGTTTCCCCAAAAGTTCTATCCGGGCCTTAACATATTCAAGCCGATCCTGGTTAAGGATGGAGCGGCGGAATTGCGTCCCCTTATGTTTTTCGACCTTATACCAGCCCCGGTTGATGAATTTCTTCCCCTCCCCTTCGGTAAACCAGTATACTAAGGCAATCTGGTCCCGGTCCAGCTCAATGGCGTTGATCCCCTTGCCGATGGCACTCCCGGAATTAAAAAGGCAGGGAACGGGAAAAAAATCCCCATAAAGGCTCTGACGGAGTACATCCCTCCGTTCTTTACGCTGGAGTTTCCCCAATTCAACCCTGAGGGCATCCACCTCGGCGGCGATCCTTTCCCGGTTTATACCGGTGGAGGCAGGGTAATCCCGGCAGAGCCGTTCTATTTCAAATTTAATATAATCAAAGCGGCCAAGGGATTCAAATAGGGGCCGGTGGGTATGGCCGATAATCGAAATACAGTGGTTTTCCAGGGAAAAATTGTAGGCCTGCTTTTCCACGTAAAAACGGCGGCGGGGGCTGCGGGCGTTTGAAATATTGCGAATCCCCAGGGGCTTAAAAAAATACCGGAGCGCCGTCCGGACCAGGTAATTATAATCCGTATATACCCGAGAGGATTGATGGCCGTGGTACACGTAGAAGGGAAGCACCCCCGACTCGATCCGTACCGCCGGGAAAAGGGGATAGGGGTAATTTTTCTCAAATATCAGATCCTCGTCATGGTTACCCACGATCTTGTAGAGCCTGCCCCCGGCGGCAAACCGATCCAGGATGCGGTAAAGCGGGGCCCACCGCTCTTTTATCACCGTAAGGGAATACCGCTGAAGTTCTTCGATATCGCCGTTTAATACCAGGTACCAACCGCCCGCCAGGTAGTACCCTTCCAGCATCTCCGTAAGCAGGGCGCCGTTGCGGGCGAGGTCATCCCCCCGGCCGCTTCCCATGTGAAAATCACTTATCACGAGGACCTTGCCCCCCCGGGAAATATCCAGCACCGCCCGGGGGTTAAACCGGGGACCCAGCATTTCCTGAAAAAACGAAGAAGCCATCAGGACCGGCCTCCGGCCCGGTCTCGGCCCGAAGGCCGGTTTCGGCCTTTTACACCGCCCGGGATTTCTCCCGCCGGATTAAGCCTTTGGGGAATTTGTTTCATATTCATGAACCCTTCCTGGGAGTTTGTTGCATAGGTTAAACCTACCACTTTAACGGACCCCTGGACAATAGATTTATTCAAGCAAGCGGAGGAGCCCCTCCATGAACCGCCCCGCCTTTCCCCGGTGGCTTATCCGGTTCTTTTCTTCTTCCCCCAGTTCCGCCACGGTACAGCCCCGTTCACTGAGATAGAAGATGGGATCATACCCAAAACCGCCGGAACCCCGGCTTTCCCGGATGATTTCCCCCTCCAGGGTTTCCTGGACCGCGAAAAACCGGTCTTCCTGTAAAAACAACACCATGGCGCATACAAACCGGGCGCTTCTCGGGGAACCGGCGCCCAATTCCTTGAGGAGCAGGGCATTCCGTTCCCGGGAATCGAGATTTTTTCCCTCTCCACCGCCATACCGGGCGGAAAAGATCCCCGGCCTTCCCCCCAGGGCATCCACACAGAGCCCTGAGTCATCGGCAATAACCGGCGCCAAAACCCGCCGGTACAGGGCCCGGGCCTTTAAAAGCGCGTTTTCGAGGAAGGTTTCCCCGGTTTCATCCGGTTCAAAGGGGATGCCCTCCTCGGAGGGGAGCCTGAGCTTATGCCCCTTGAGAATCGCCTCGAACTCCCGCCGCTTGTGCGTGTTCCCCGTAGCCAGCCATATCGTCATAACGCCTCCCGCAAAAGGATGGTCCTGAGGGCGAAATTCCCCTTCGGGGAATCTTTGGCCCCCCGCCCCCCCGAGATGCGGAGGGGCGGTTTATGCTATACTTTTTGGATAGGATATGTCGAGGAGGTTTATTATGAGTCACGGATATTTCGTGATGGAGGCCAGGCTGCCCCCTGATCCCAAGCCGGACGTCCATCTTTTCATCGTTTTCGATAACAACGTAAGCACCATCAGGTTTGAAGAGGAAGACCCGGATGTCTATTTTCTTGAGGACGAGCGTCTGGAAGACCAGGAACGCTGGACCGACAGCGATTATTACGAGTGGTTTCTGGAAGACATCAGCGAGGCGGGCAAACAGGGCAAGCGTATCATCTTCCTCCGCTACAACCCCATGGTCGCCCAGTGCGTGCCCCTCTTCTTCAAATACTTCGAAAAGGAACAGCGCATCCGGTGGCACGCCCTCTCCTTCTTCCACAGCGACGAGGATACCGAATACGCGGATTTTAATTGGACCGATTCGATCCTGGCGAAGTTCTACGATATCGACAGCATGAACCAATTCCCCTGGATCCGAAAAATCGAAGTCCCCCTGGACGAAACCTATTATCACCGGGACCTCCTGCGGTTTGTCCTCAGCGAGGAAGACTTCAAGGAACTCGACAACGAGAACGAAGAGCCCTTCGCGCGGGCGGACCCAAAGGACATCCGGAAGATTATCAAAGCACCCCTGCTTACCTGGACGGTAACCAACCTGCGGACAGAGGGCAAGTAGCACCGGTATAGCCAGGCGGTTAGGAATGAACCGTATAAAGACGCCCGTCTCACTTTTAGCCCGCGGTGACCGACTTGATCTAAGCCCCCGGAGGGGCTAAACTATTTTTCTATGGAAAAAATCGCGGTGATTTTTTCCCCCCCCCCCCCCCCCCCCAGCAAGTAGCCGTTAATACCCTTACCCAAACCAGACCGAGCGTTTCTCCCCGGACATTCACGATACGGTCCTTATGCGCCCTGGGGGCACTGCTGGTTTCCTGCGCGGGAACGCCGCGGGCCGGCGCGCCCCCGGCCGTTGCTGCGGGAACGTCCGAGAGCGCCGCGCCTCCGGCCTGGGCGGGGCAGACGGAAGCGGTCTATCCCCGCTCCGCTTATATCGCCCAGCGGGGGGAGGGCGCCACCCGGCAGGCGGCGGAACTGGCCGCGCTGAACGGAATTTCCTTTTATTTTGAAAGCGAGATCAACGCCGAAGAATCCCTGCGCCGATCCTGGACGGAACAGGACGGCATTACCGCCGCCGAAGCGCGGACCGAGACCAACACCCTGGTACGGTCCCAGACCCGCCTTGTCGCGGTACGGTACGCCGAGGATCCCTGGTTCAACCCGGGCATCCGCGCCTGGGAGACCGTGGCCTACATCGACCGGGAAGAAGCCTGGACCCTCTACGAACCGGAAGCGGCAAAGGTCCGGGACACCCTCCTCGCCCTGGCAGCCTCGGCGGAGGCGGAGGACGAAGCCTTTACCCGGGCCCTCCGCTACGGCGCGGCAACGAACTACGGGGAGAGCGGGGACTTCACCGGAGTCCGCACCTTCGCCCAGGTACTGTATCCCGCCAAAGCCCGCGCCCTGTTCCGCGAAGCCGACGCCCTCCGCTCCGCCCTGCCGGAACGGGTGTACAGCGCCCGGCAAAGAGCGGCGGTCTTTATCGACTGCCCGGAGGACCTGGACGGCATGGTCGCGGCGGCCACCGCGGCCGCCCTGACCGCCGCGGGCTTCCCCGTGGAAGGGGACCGGCAGCGGACCGCCCGGGCGTGCCGTATCCGGGTAGACCTGGGGACCCAAGCCGTGGCAGGCGGCGCGTTTTATGATCCCTCCCTTACCGGGACCGTGAGCGGGAACGGGAGGGCGGTGTTCTCCTTTACCGCGAAGGCCCCCCGGCAGAGCGCGGTAAGTCCCGAGGTGGGGCGCCGCCGGGCCTATACCGCCCTGGCCGCGGTCCTGGGGGAAACCTTCGCCAAGGAATTAAACCAAAAACAGGCGTCCTACCGGAAGCCCTAAAATTTCGTTATAAGGAGTGCTCTATGAAAAAGACGATCCCTTTGATTGCCGTCCTGGGAACGGCGGCATTGATTATGGCGGGCTGCGCATCAAAGCCCAAGGCGGAAGAAACCCCCACACCGGCGGAGATCCGCCGGGAACAGGCCGGGGCCGAGGTGGAGACCCAGCCCCGGCCTTCCACGGTCCTGGACTGGGCGGACCGGAACCTGGGGGAAGGGCCGGTGCCCCTATGGCTGAAACCCCTGATCAAGGGGAACGCGGAGCCGGTCAAAACGGCCTTCGGCGTCAGCGCCGACGCCCGGGTCAAGTACAGCGTCGGCCGGCGGGTCAACCGGGAGGAGGCCCGGGTGCAGGCGGGGCTCCTCTTCGCCGCCCAGTTGGCCAACGAACTCAAGACCTACGTGATGACCGCCGCGGCCCAGACCCTGGACGAGGGCCGGATAGACCTCATCGAAGAGATCACCGCCGCGGCCAAGGTGAACGTTACCGGCGCGGAGCGGGTGGCGGATTTCTGGCAGCTCGTTGAAACCGAAGACCCCCGATCCCGGGGGGTTAAAAGTCCGGAGTACGTTTATTACGTGGTGTGGGCCATGTCCCGGGAGTCCTGGACCGCCCTGACCCGGAAGTACGTCAACGACGTGATAGGCAGGCTCCCGGACCGGGCGGTCCAGACCAACGTGGCCCGGGCCTACGAGGACATCCAGGCCGCGGCGGACCGGGAAATAGAGATGAGCGACGCCGAATTCCTGCAGCGGCTGCACCTGCAGGAACAGGCCGCCGAGGCCGCCCGGGACCGGGCAAGGACAAACCAGGGGGCCGGGAACCGGTACACCGCCTACAAGGCCGGCGGCAACGACGCCGCCGCGGCGGCCGCCACCGAAGCGGACTACGACTGGATCTCCGCGCTGAGCGCCGCCTCGGAGGCGGTGTTCTAAGGGACACGAATAAAAAGAGGAGTGTATACCATGAAACTACGGATTTTTTTACGCGCCCTCCTGGGCGCGGTGTTTCTCGCCGCCGCGACTGGCGGGGCCTTCGGCCAAACCACCTACTGGACCGGGAACGGGGGCGCGGGCCAGAGCGTGGCCGTGCTGGTCCCCGAGGGCCGGGGGCTTGCCGCAGGCGAGAACTACCTCCCCGCCCTGGTACAGGGGGTCCTGGTGGGGGATCTGACGAAGTTCTCCGCCATGAGGGTCCTGGACCGGCAGAACCTGGAAAAGATAATCAGCGAGGGGGAGAGCGGCTACTATGCCAACGAGGGCGGCTTTGTCCAGTTGGGGAAGGTCGCCAACGTGGCCTACGTCCTCAACGGAACCCTCCAGAAGACCGGAACGGGCTTTTTGCTCCAGCTCAGGGTAAGCGAGGCGGTCACCGGCGCGTCCCGGGCCGCCTATACCGGGAATGTGACGGTCGCGGAACTGAAGGACCTCTCGGGGGTGAAGAAAGCCTCCGCGGAGATCCTCGCCCAGCTTGGGGTGACCCTGACCGGCGCGGGGAGGACGGAGCTTTTGGGGGCGGCGAGTTCCTCCGCCGTACAGGCGGAGACCGCCCTGGCCCGGGGCGTTATTGCCCAGCAAAGCGGTACCGTGGTGGAGGCCCTGTCCTACTACTACGAGGCGGCAAACTTTAATCCCAGTCTGGCGGAAGCCGTGGGCCGCGCCTCGGTACTTTCGGCGAACATCCAGGGTGGCAGCATCGGGCAGAACGTACGGAACGACATCCAGCGCCGGGCCGCCTGGGTCAAAACCCTGGACGAAGCCGCGGCGTTCTTCAAAGCGCACCCACCCCTGGAACTTGTCTATGACCCGGCCCTGAAAGAGGGAAAGATCGATTACGAACGGGAAACCGTCGAGATGTCCTTTACAGCACGCCTCATCGGTACAAGCGGCCTCAAGGTGATCTACGACCTTGCCCAGGGGCTGGAAAGGACCGGAAGACGAGAGGCGTGGAATATCGGCGTGGATTCAATATACCAGGCAATACCGGACCAGTATAAAATCAACGCGGCGCTGACCAACGAGAACGGGCAAACGATTGGAAGGACAACGGGAAGTTTTGTTTCAGCAAACGAATGGGCTGGCTCGGCACTTTTTAGGGGATACGATTATCGTATAGATATAGATTATGATTTCAGCCATTCAGAGCTTACGGTAACTTTTCCCGACGTGGACGCCAACAAGATAACGGACAAGCTGACCGTGTCTATTACCAGCATCAACGACATGGATGCCAAAACCGCCGGGGAACGGGGTTATATGCGCATTTCCACTGACGATTTCGCTATGTCGATAGGCGGTTTTAAAGCCAAGGAGTGGCGATTTGGATATATGGGGATTGGTTACACAGGACCAGGCGGTAATATCATTATTCCCTCAAAAATAGGCCGGTGGCCGGTTGCTTTAATCGCCAGAGAGGGATTTTCCGAAAAGCATCTAACCAGTGTTACCATACCGAACAGCGTTACTTCCATCGGGGCGAGAGCATTTGAACGCAACAACCTAACCAGTGTTACTATACCGAACAGCGTTACTTCCATCGGTGGGAGCGCATTTGCCTATAACGATCTAACCAGTGTTATCATACCGGACAGCGTTACTTCCATCGTCGGGGGCACATTTTTCAGTAACAGGCTAACCAGTGTTACCATACCGAACAGTGTTACTTCCATCGGGTGGAGAGCATTTGAAAGCCACGATCTAACCAGTGTTACCCTGCCGGCAAATGTACAGTTGGAAAAAGCCGCCATATACCATGGCTTTACTCTTGACCATTTCTTCTACAGTAACAATAACGACCTACGTGGTGTCTATGAAGCCAACGGCAGCAGGGCAACGTCATTTAAAACCCTCTCCACGCAAAGGTGTGATACTATAAAGTACCCAAGGGAGGGGAGACATGGAGATCAAGAAGGA